>JASGUW010000222.1 GCA_030055235.1 Bacillota bacterium | reverse complement strand
GTTTGTGCCCTCGAATCGGGGCAGGAGCGAAAAAATTGTCCAGGGGTGGACAAAAATTGCGCTGGTGCCCCGGAATCGGGGCAGGAACGAAAAAATTGGCCACAGCTGGCCAAAAAAGGGCGTTTGTGCCCCGAAATCGGGGCAGGAGCGAAAAAATTGGCCAGGGGCGGACAAAAATTGCGCTGGTGCCCGCAAACCGGGGCAGGAACGAAAAACTTGGCCCACAGCTGGCCCAAAAAGGGCGTTTGTGCCTCGAAATCGGGGCAGGAACGAAAAATTTGGCCAAGGGTGGACAAAAATTGCGCTGGTGCCCCGAAACCGGGGCAGGAACGAAAAAATTGGCCAGGGGTGGACAAAACTGAATCATGAAATGTGTTGGACACCGTAATCGTTCTCCAGGTTAATGACAACAGGAATATGCCACTTAAAAACGTCCTAAACTGGCATTACGCAAAGCCTTCAGCACCAGCGATTCATACCGTTCGTGCCCTGAGCGAAGCGAAGGAAAGGATCATAAATGAATTGGATATCAAGCTAATTTAGCCATGAAGGGGCCGCGCCCCGCAGCACGGTTCGCAGGGTCAAAACCAAAAGGAATGGTATCGCAAATAGGTTGTTTATATCCTATTTTTATAGTACGATGAACTTGAAGGAGGTGAATTAAATGATCATTAATACGAAAACGCTTGTATCGATTACCGAAGCCAATCAGAATTTTTCCAAAGTAGCTCGCTTGGTTGATGAAAACGGAATTGCAGTTGTGATGAAGAATAACGTCCCGCGATACGTCATTATGGAATTCAGTCGGATTGAGCAAGAGGAAATTGCTGCCCAAGAAGATGTTATGACTCTTTCAAATCGCTTTATTAATAAAAATCGTGAGGCTTACGAGGCTCTGGCCAAGTGATTAAACTAAGTCGCGAACAGATTGTTTTACTGCATGAGCACTTAATAGCTGAAACCGGCGGCACTACAGGAATCAGAGATGAAGGTTTACTAGATGCCGCCATGCAAGCTCCCTTTTTGAGCTTTGACCAAAATGAATTATTCCCTTCCATTCAACTAAAGGCGGCAAGGCTCTGTTATGGTCTTATTATGAACCACCCGTTTATCGATGGAAATAAGCGAATCGGCACACACGTTAAGCTCGTTTTCCTTGGATTGAATGGGATTGAGCTTGAATACGAACAAAAAAGAGCTCATAAACATTGTTCTCCGCATTGCATCTAGTCACTCCTCATTCGAAGAACTCCTCAAATGGATCCTTGACCATCAAAAATAAAAAACTCGGCAGCTGATTTGTATCAAGCACTGAGTTCTGAGTTTGTCTTCCCCAGCCGGAATTAAACTGACCGTGACTGGCCCCATAGATATAAACCGCCGCCTTGAAGTGCTCAGAAAGCCCGGAATACTGCACCCGGTCATACTGGTTGTAGCCCATGAAGGTCGAGATATCCATGTCATGAGAGCCCTGCAGGACCAGATAATCGACATCCTTAAGCGTAACAGGCTCTCCACCCGGCAGATACTGGCCGTCCACACCCGCCAGAGAGACCAGCGCCAGGATGGCAAAATGGTAGTCAAACTCCCTGTCCGGCTTCTCCGGAAAGCACTTCATATCATTGAAAAGAGCGGCAATGGCCACCGCTTTCAGGAGTTCATTCATGCGAAGCCCGCTCCGCCCCGGCCCGATAAGGACGACCGCCGTCAACAGCAGCACACCGACCGCCAGCAGGAACAGGACATCCCGCTTCAGCTGAAAAAGGTTGAAAAATTGCACACTGCCGCTTGCTATCTGTGCAAAATTTCAAGCTTTCGCAAGGTCGATCGCGTAAAACTGAATCATGAAAAGTATCTTATACCGTAGTCGTTCTCCGAGTTATTAGCATCAGAATTTGAAAGCCGACAGCATTACCCTGCAGATCGGGCAATATCGAAGAATTTGTACAGGAAGTGTGCAAAAAAGTCGATCTTGCCCCGAAATCGGGGTAGGAGCGAAAAAATTGGCCAAGGGTGGAAAAATTGCGCTGGTGCCCCGGAATCGGGGCAGGAACGAAAAAATTGTCCAAGGGCAGGGATAAATTGAATCATAAACGTGTTCGATACCGTAATCGTTCTCCAGGTTAATGACAACAGGAATAAGCCACTTTGAAACGGCCAAACTGACATTACGCAAAGCCTTCAGCACCAACGATTCATACCGTCTATGCCTTGAGCGAAGCGAAAGCAATGAAGAATTACAAATGATTTGGATATCTTGCTAACTTGACCACGAAGGGGCCGCGCGCCGCTGCAATGGCGCGCAGGGTCAAAAACAAAAGGAATAAGATCACAAAAAGCATTGGCCACCTGCGCATCAGCCACCAGTACATCCGGCCACCTGCACATCAGCCGTCAGCAAAGCAACCACCAGCACAGCAGCGGCCGACCGCACAGGCGGTGGCGCTTCTAGGAACAGGCGCCAGGCTTAATCCTGCTCGTTGAGATACCAGCTGGGAGCTGTCGGGTCGTGCCCATATTCTTTCAGGCGCTTCACCACCATCCGGCTCAGCAGCCACGCGAACACCCTTGTCACCAGCTTGCCCGGAGGGTTTTGAGCATTTTCATAAAGAGCATCAGGAGTCTGGCTGCCCTCCACGACATGGCGGGTGAACTCGGAGAAAGCCGGCACAACGCTCCTGCGCGCCATATGCTTCTCCAGAGGTGCCCCGTCCAGCATGGCGCCGCCGCCCAGGACAAAGCCGCCCTGCCACAAAAGCCCATTTTGTTCCGCAAAGAACTGCAGACAGTAAAGCCCATGCCGGTGCGTGTGAACATATGGCATGCCACCGTTGATGATGCCGTACAGCTTCTGGCCGGAAAAGCCACCCATTCGCGCTGCCGCTTCCAGCAGCTCCAGCAGCCTGGCTGGATAGCTGTTGATATAGCAGGGACCTGAAATGATGATGGTTCCGGCCTCCCGCATGGCCTGCACCAACTCGTCAAAGCCGCCTTCCTGAGGCAGAAAGTGCATCTCCCCTCCACTGACCAGACGGATTCGCTCGAGCAGCATGGCACTGGTTCCTTTGCGCCTGGGGCTGGCACAAAGCAGCAGGATGTCTTGCCTATCCACGGCCAATTTCCTCTGCGATTCGGGTCAGCTCGGCCTGCTGAAATCTACTGTCCAGCACAAAGGCCCGCCCTTCAACGTTCATAATCCTGCGGTTTTCTTCATGGAGAAAGCAAAAAGCCCGCCGCTGTGCTTCATCTGGCCCATCCCCGATCCCCAGCATGTAATAGCGCATTCCCTGGCCTCTCATGCCCTTCACCAGTTCCCCGTCACTATAGTGGTAGCGCGGATCTCCCAGAGCGGACATACGATCCATTACCTTCTTAATATGGTGACTGACACTGCCAAAGAGCAGCGGGGAAACAAGCACGAGCGCCCGGCAGCCTGCGATATGAGGATACAAGTGCTGCATGTCATCCGGGAGGACACAGCGGCCATAGGTCCTGCCACTGCAGCTGCTGCAGGCGATACAGGGACGGATCCTGAGGCGATCAGCGGCAAATTGCTGCGTCCTCACTCCCATTTGTACAAGCTCCTCTTCCAGCTGCCTGCCCCAGGCAGCTCTGCTGTCATCGGAAATAATCACGGTCATCGCTTTTCCCCCTGCCTCCGCCGCCGCCGCACGGAACATCACTTTCATTTCCGCACCGGCCATCGCCTGTCGCCGGCCTGCCCGCCGAACCGCCCGCCGCCCGAGCACGTTCGACATATCTAAGGCCTATCTCTCGGATATATATTTCCCCTTCTTCTGACAGATCAAAGTCAAAACGAATCTTTCGCAATCTGCCGGGATCGAAAGCCTCATTCTCCGCCCGCAGGCGTGATAAAGGCAGAGAAAAGCTCTGGAACACCGGCTCTCTGGACATCCCCATCCGATCCAGCGGCCATTTGACAAAATTCCCTTCCAGCATCGGATAGAGCGTTCCCAGGGCGCTCAAAGGCAGACGCACCACATTGCCGTACCTGTCTTCCAGCACGATGGAAAAATCCGTCAACTCATCTCCCGGACGAAAGGGAGCAGAAGACTTGTCCGCTACGGAAAAGACGACTTCGCAGTCTTCATTCAGATAGAGGTCGTACGGCAGGGAGACCTCATAACAGGCGGTCCCCTTCTCCCCCTGACTCCAGGCCAGACGGACAGCTTTATAGTTGTTTCGGAGCAGTGAGCCGTACTTTGTCTCCACAATTTCTTCCTTCCACCGCTCCAGATTCCGACCCGCTATAGCCGCCGCCGGCAAGCTGGCGGTAGACGGGTCCACATCCTCCCCAAAATCCGCCAGTGCCAAACTCTTTGAGTCCCAGTAATCCTGAACGTAGATGGTCTCCGGCAACCAGCCTTCCGCACTTGTGATGTTCTGAAAAACACCCCTGTATTCCGCCCGCCCCTTCAGCGAAGCGTCCAGGAACGCCGACACCAGCACTTTGACAATCTGCTCCTGCTCTTCCTGAGGGATGAGCCTGGCCTCGTTTAAAGCCCGGCCCCCCAGGCCGGGCAGATCCTGTCTTCCCCAGCCGGAATTAAACTGACCGTGATTGGCTCCATAGATATAAACCGCCGCCTTAAAGCACTCAGAAAGCCCGGAATACTGCAATCTGTCATACTGGTTGTAGCCCATGAAGGTCGAGATATCCATGTCATGAGAACCCTGCAGGACCAGATAATCGACATCCTTAAGCGTAAGAGGATCTCCACCCGGCAGATACTGGCCGTCCACACCTGCCAGAGAGACCAGCGCCCGGATGTCAAAATGGTAGTCAAACTCCCTGTCCGGCCTCTCCGGAAAGCACTTCATATCATTGAAAAGAGCGGCAATGGCCACCGCTTCCCCGCCGCGCGAATGCCCGATCAGGGCGATGTTCTCCATATCAATCTTCTGGTACAGGGCGGTGCTTTCTCTCCTGTTCCATTCTTCAAATAACGCAATGTGTTCCAAAAGCAGCCAGCCTCTGGCGGCATTGTCGCCCCGCAGGCTGTCCAGAAAAATCCTGTCATCGTACAACGAGATGTTGAGAAAGTTCTCGTCAACGGAGGCAACCACATAGCCACGCGCGGCCAGCAGGCGCGCCAGATACTGATAGCCCGGATCCGAATACTCCAGGGCTGCATGATTCCCATGAACGATGATGACAAGAGGAAAGCGGCCCCCGGCCTCCGGATACCAGACATGGCCGTTGAGGGGAAGGGCATCGGGACCAAAGCCAAAACGTCTTGTCCGCCGTTTCGACCAGCCGGAAACGAAGTCCCGGCCATCAACAGGAATCGTGACCAGCGAATGCTCCTGATGAAAGTCCTGGCGATAGCCGTCTGCCGCTCCATAGCTCAGGTAGCCCACCGGGAATTCACCCTCCGCCGACGGGTCCGGCAGATCCAGCGCCGCTGCCCGCGTCCGCTCATATTTCAGGAGTTCATTCATGCGAAGCCCGCTCCGCCCCGGCCCGATAAGGACGACCGCCGTCAACAGCAGCACGCCGACCGCCAGCAGGAACGGGACATCCCGCTTCAGCTGAAAGCGGTCGCTGCCCTCTTTCGCCCGAATAAAAATCCATGTATACACCCAGGCGCCCACGATGGCAGAAGCGATCAGGCAGATAAGGGGCAGTATCAGCGTGACCAGTGGAAAGGAGAAGAGTGCCAGCAGCAGAAGAAGCAACGCTATAGCGGCAGCCAGCACAAAAGGGCATGGCAGGGCTTTCAGCAGCCGGACCAGGAGCGTGACGGCCACTGCCAGCAGCAGAACCAGCAGCAGAATCTCAAAGGCGGCTGTCAGGACATCCAGAATTCCGCCCGCCCTGAAGAGCAGATACGACTGCAGGCCAAAGAGGAGCAGACTCAGGCTGAGGACGCCCAGGACAGCCCCACGCCAGCCCGGGGAGAGTCCTGCAAAAGCCCGCACGGGATCGACCTTTGCCAGCAGGCTTCTGGCCTGCTCTTTTGCTCTCATCCGGAAGTCTCTGTGCGGCCTCTCACCTGTCATGGACGCCGTCCGGCAGCCGCCCCCTTAGATGGACGAGCCGCTGTTGACGATCGGCTGGGCGTCGCGGTTGCCGCAGAGGACGACCAGGAGATTTGAGACCATCGCGGCTTTGCGCTCCTCGTCCAGGGTAACCACATCATTTTGGGCCAGTTTCTCCAGCGCCATTTCCACCATGCCGACGGCCCCTTCGACAATCAGCTTGCGGGCGTCGACAATGGCACTGGCCTGCTGGCGCTGCAGCATCACGGCGGCAATCTCCGGCGCGTAGGCCAGATAGGTGATGCGTGCCTCCAGGATCTCCAGGCCAGCGTCCTGCACCTTGCCCTGAATTTCATCCCTGATGCGCTGGGCCACGACTTCACTGGAGCCGCGGAGGCTGCCCTCATCCGGTTCGCCGTCGCCGGTGGTATCGACATTGGGCGCCACATCGTAGGGGTAGATGCGGACAATGTTCCGCAGGGCACTGTCACACTGCAGCGACAGATACTCCTTGTAGTTGTCCACGTTGAAGACGGCCTTGGCGGTATCCACCACCCTCCAGATGACCGCAATGCCGATTTCCACCGGGTTGCCCAGGCAGTCATTGACCTTCTGCTTGGAGTTATTCAGGGTCATGGCTTTCAGGGACAGGCGCTTGCCGAGGGCATCCACATCCACCTTGGTCCCTTCGCTGGTAATGGTGATACTCTGCCTGGGTGGCTGCACGTCACCGCTTTGGCCGAGCTTGGTCTTGGCGGCGGGATTGACGGCGACAGAGAAGGGATGGACAAAGAAGAAACCCGCCTCCCGCAGCGTGCCGGTGTATTTGCCAAACAGCGTCAGTACCAGGGCTTCGTTGGGTTTCAGCACTTTCAGACCCATGAAAGGTATGAAACCCGCGACCATCCAGATGATGCCAAGCACCAGAGGCAGTGCGCCCAGGTTTTCTTCACGTTCCAGCAGAATGGCACCCAGGATAACCAGCCCGATAGATGCCAAGTAGAGCACAATAGACACTATGAGGACCGGCATGCCCGGTCTGGCTTTCAGTTCCAGCTCTTTCATGGGACAATGACCTCCATTAATTTACTTTATTACTTATGTGTTATCTATTGCCAGCGTACAGGGCTTCTGTACTTTTTTGGTATGGACAATGTAAAGTCCCGGTAAAATTTCGCCGCCTGTGTAAGATTTATTTTAAGCATCACAGAAAAGCCCAGGCAGCAGCCCCGTCATCCGGGCAGCAGAATTTCCTGCCGCTCCGCTTGCCTCAGCGTCCCGCTTGAGCATATCATCTGGCATTTTTCAATAAACTTTTCTATGATCAAAGGTAATGAAAGAGTGGAGGTAAAAGCCATGCCTCAAGCCAGCAGAAACCCCTGGGATCGCGAAGATGATATTTCCTTTCTGGAAATCTATGACCTGGAGACCCGTACCAGCCGGCTCCTCAAGCGCTTCGATCACCTCATCGAAGCCCCCAACTGGACGGGCGACGGCCGCGCCCTGATCTACAACAGCCGCGGGCAGATCTGGCGCCTTGAACTCAGTGACGGCAGCATCACGCTCATCGACAGCGGCTACGTCAACGCCTGCAACAACGATCATGTGCTCTCCCCGGACGGCAGCCGGATCGCCGTGAGCCACCACACGGCGGAGGACGGGAAGTCGCGCATCTACACCCTGCCGCTTGACGGCGGCGAGCCGCAGCTCATCACCCCGCTCGGCCCCAGCTACCTCCACGGCTGGTCGCCCGACGGGCAGACACTTGCCTACTGTGCCGAGCGCGGCGGGGAGTACGACATCTACACAATTCCGGCGTCAGGCGGTATCGAAACACGGCTGACCGCTTCCCCCGGTCTTAACGACGGTCCGGAATACAGCCCCGACGGCCGCCACATCTGGTTCAACTCTGTACGCTCGGGCCTGATGCAGGTCTGGCGCATGAATGCCGACGGCAGCGATCCCGTCCAGATGACCCACGATCCGGCCTATAACGCCTGGTTCCCGCACATTTCGCCGGACGGTCGCCATGTCGTTTTCCTGGCCTACAATGTCGGCGATCTCGAGCCGCACGAGCACCTGCCGCACCTCAACGTCAGGCTGCGCCTCATGCCGGCCACGGGTGGCGCCGCAGAGGATCTGCTCCTGCTTTTCGGTGGACAGGGCAGCATCAACGTCAATTCCTGGGCACCTGACAGCCGCCATTTCGCCTATGTCCGCTATGAGCTGCCCGACTGACCCTTATTGATATGCGAAAGATGAGCAGGGAAACCGGAATACAGGAAGAGAAAACAAGCAGGCGCATTCAAGTTCTGGAGCGGGAGACATGGCAGGGCTACTGTCTGCCCTTTCACTATGTTTCCCGGCACTATTACGATCTGGAAATCAGGCACACAGATCAGGGGCTTAGCGTGTCTTTTTGCAAAAAGGCGTTCGAAACCCCCTTTGAGAAGCTGGACATCGACAGCGACCAGCTGTTTCAGCCATGGTGGGAAGATGTAAAAGCCTGGGGAATACTGGAAAACGGGAGGCTTGTCGCCGCCATAGAAACAGCCGTTGAGGAATGGAGCAATCGCCTGCGCGTGACCGAACTCTGGATCGATGTCGCCTATCGCCGCCAGGGAATTGGCACGGCTCTGATGGATATTGCCCTGCAGCGTGCCAGAGAGGAAAAGCGAAGAGCCCTGATACTGGAAACGCAGTCCTGCAACGAAGCAGCGATCGCGTTTTATCTGGCCTATGGTTTTTCTCTGGTCGGCTTTGATCTTTGCGCCTACGAAAACAACGACGTTGCCAGAAGAGAAGTCCGCATGGAACTGGGAATCCTTCTGGAGCCTTGATGAGTGAGCTGATTTATCGCCCGCAGATGCAATAAATCCTTACCCCCTGCTCAAGGCTGCTCTGCGGTTTGGGCACTGGCTTGTCCCATAAGGACAAGTGAATCCGCTCCAGAGTGAAGATGTGCACATAAGATACTGTACTGAAGGTCGCAGGCATCTGCTTCTCCTGCCTGACTTGGTCGAAACAGCCGACAATCACCACGTTAGCCAGTTAATCCAGCAGTCCGGTTTAATTGAGTAGAGTATGCAATGCAAAAAAAATCGTTTGTGGAGTCACTTTGGTACAAGTCGATTTTTGCACAACAGCCTGCTATGCAAAGAGCAGCACATAACTAAAGGGCTGTGACTCCGGCTCCATGCAGGCGTAAAACAGCACGAAATCAGGCGTTTAGCTCTGACACAGCATGGGATAACGAAGAATTAAGTCCAAATGATACAGTTCATTGACCACTGCCAACAATTGTCCTGGAGCTTTTTGCCATCTGGTAGAAACAAGGGCTTTTCAACTACAATATGGAACACTGAGCGCCACAAAGTGACGTCAGCCAGTGACAGGAAAAGAGAACGGCACGTTCTCCCACTCAGCAGATGAGCGGGTTAGGCGCCGGGAAGCATTCCTGACAGGGCAGATCACCGTTGGGATTCATGGAGGAAGTGACGGCGTTTCCCGGCGCTTCCCCGACAAATGGAGGGTAAGATGAAAACATGTCAGAATTGCGGTGCCGCCGGAAGAGACGAGGCGAAGTTCTGCAATAAATGTGGAACGGCTTTTCCTCTGCCAGGCGCAGAACCGGCAGTAAAAACGCCAGCTCCCCCACCGGGAGAAGCAGCACCGCCAGCTTGGACCCAACAGCCAGCGCCGGCAGAACAGCCACCTGTAGCTGAAGCACCTGCTCCGCCGACCTACGGCTATCCGCAGCAGCAGCCACAGCAGCCCCAGCAGGCCGCGCCGCCGACCTACGGCTATCCGCCGCAGCAGCCGCAACAGCCACAGCAGGCCGCACCGCCGACCTACGGCTATCCGCCGCAGCAGCCGCAGCAGCCACAGCAGGCCGCACCGCCGACCTACGGCTATCCGCCGCAGCAGCCACAGCAGCCACAGCAGGGAACACCGGCATACGGCTATCCGCCCCAGGCACCCATGGCACCCGCTGCACCCAAGCCGAAAAAGAAGCGTCCCTGGCTGATCCCGGTGATTGCCCTGGGCGTGGTGGCCGCCATTGTGCTGGGTTCGGTTTTCATTTTCGGTGACCAGATCAAAAATCTCTTCAGCTCTCCTGAAAAGAGATGGCTCAATGCTGAGAAGGCCCTGATCACGATTGATGAGAATACTATCTACGATACAGCCCGGGATGCGCTGAACAAACAGGTAAATCAGACAAAGTTCGGCGGTGAGATGGTCATTTCGGTTGACGTGAAGGGCAGCGCAAACGCCCAGCTCGCCGGAATTCTCGACGCTCTCGGCAAGCTGAGATTGCAGGCCAGCTACATGACCGAAAAGTCTGAGGACGGTCTTCGCTTCCAGACCCAGATCGGAGTGAGCAGTCGTGAGAATGAATCAGGTGCTCTCACGGCCAAGATTTACACGGTTGACGAAAATCTTGTCATTGATGCATCACCGATTCTGGAGAAACCTCTTGTCCTGCGGGCCCAAACCCTGCAGCAGATGATGAATAACACCATTGACATTTCCGCTATGCTCAAAGGCGGATCTTCTGATCTTACCGATGCCCTGAAGAGCTTTGCCAAGATCCTGTCTGCACCGGAAAAGATCGGCGGTGAAGTGCTCGATCTCATTGCCAAACATGCAGAAAAACCGGTCGTTGAAAAAGGTCAGGAGCTGAAAGTCGGAGGACTTTCGCAGAAACTTGACAGGTATAAAGTCGTTCTCAAAGCAGAGAATGCACCCAAAATGTTCAAGGACGTAATAAGCTACATCCGCGACAACGAGGAGATCCGTGAACTCGTCACCGCGCTGGGGACCGCCTCCGGGTCGTTCACTGCCCAGATGCCCGGTAGAATTAATGCCGCATCTTTCACCTACGAAGACTTTGTCAATTCGATGAACCAGGCGCTTGACCAGCTGGAGAAAAACCCCGACCAGTTCAAGAATGAGCTGGAGCGTGAGCTCTACATTGACAGTAAGGGCCAGCCACATGGCGGCAGACTGATCATCAAAAATGCCAAGGACAACACCGATCTGTTCACCATTGAGCATCTCCTGGTCGAGGCTGACGGGAAATTCGCCTACCGTTTCTCTGCACAGCCGGCAGGTCAGAGCGCCATCATTTTCACGAGTGAATACACCCTCAAAGACCAGCGCTACACCGGCAAGTTCGAGCTCACCAATTCCCAGAACGGGAATGATGTGACCTTCCTCACCGGTTCGATGGAGGGCTTCGGCCTGGAGGGAGTGGATGGATATGCCTACCCGGTCGGTAAGCTCGTGCTTGACATATCCAGCCTCAATCCCAGAATGCCTGGAATGTCGATGCCCGGAAGCAATGTTCCCATGAGCGGAGCCACCGTCACCTATGATGGCAAGGTTGAAAAGAAAGAGAATGGATCGCACCTGCTGGCGAGCGTTGAGTTTGCGCCTCAGGGTCAAAACACCGGCTTCTCCTCGATCAATGTGTCGTTCGACCTCAGGGCAATACCTGAAAAGGACATCAAGCTGGAGACCGAGATGCCGGCCGATTTCATCGAAATAACAGATCAGGAGTCCTTCGCCATGATCGTGCAGAACGATCCCGGGTTCATGGTCCGACTCATGCAGGCTCTGGCGGCGCTCGGCATTGACGCCAGCCAGTTCATGCCCGGGCCCGGCATAAACTGATTCCTGCCGCCTCGTGTCACGGTACATCCGTCCGTATTCCGTGAAAGCGGCACTGCCTGTGACACAACACTTGAGACAGCCGGGCGCTGCGATCTCCGCAGCGCTTGGGCTGACACCAAGGACGCTGCGGAATACCGACAGCACTCGACCAAACAGATGATTGCAGAGAAACAAGGGGACGAATGAACGAAGGACTCCATGTGCGCAACTTGACCAAGACCCTGCGCGGAACAGAGGTTCTCAGGAACCTTTCATTCGACCAGCCCAAAGGCAGCATCTATGGTATTTCCGGTGATAACGGCGCCGGCAAAAGCACACTGATAAAAATCCTGGCTTCCGTCCTGGTTCCTGACGGAGGCCAGGTCTCCTTTGCGGGCATACCGCTCAGCGGCAGGGCCCAGTGGAGATCGCTCATCGGCTATGTGCCGCAGGAAGTTGCCCTGGATGACCGCCTGCGCGTGCGTGAAACCCTGGAGTTCTGGGCGGCTGTCCGTGGCATGCCCGCCGCAGTTCGGCGGCAGCTTGTGGAAACTGCGATGGGAGACCCCCTTATTTCTGATTTCGTTAACAAGACGCTGCGTGAGTGTTCCGGCGGCATGGCCAGACGCACCAGCCTGGTCGTCGGCCTCTTTGGCGATCCGGCCCTGCTGCTGCTCGATGAGCCGTTCTCCGGCGCCGACGCCCACAGCCGCTCCCTGATGATGGAGCGCCTGCGCCACCTCCGCGACCGCGGACGCAGCATTCTCATTGCCAGTCACGTAGAAAATACGCTATCAACGCTCTGCGACTGCGTGCTGCACCTCGAAGACGGCCACTTCCCCGCTGTCCGGCTGAACGCCCCGGTGCGCTGAGGGACCTTTCTGTATGAGAGCTCATGGTCCATGCGAAAGCCGGGCGGGTGTACCGCGTGAACATGCCACGACGGTCCCCGTAGCTTTTCGCGAAAGGCTGCGCTCATTTCTGACAATTTTCCGCTACGATCTCAGCGCGGCGTGGAAGGGTCTTCTGGCTGTCTTCCTTCTCTTCTCCGTGATCTTCGCACTCCTCTTCCCGCTGCTGAAGAGCTATGAAGACAACAAGTCGCTCAGCGCGGACCTGAATTTTTCCGTTTCAGTCGTCGATGAAGCCAATTCGTTCTTCGGCGAGCTCTTCGTTGAAGTCGTCAAGGATGTTCCCTATCTCAAGAATGTGTATTTTGATACGCTCGAACAGGCCAGAGAACGTCTTGAAAGTGACGAGATCATCCTCTATGCCACGCTTCCTCCCGATCTCTTTCAGCAGGTGCGCAGCGGTTCCGTAAAAGAATCGGTCCAGCTCTTCCTTAACCCGCGAAAGGCCATGGAAGCGGCCAGTCTGGCAGCACTCATACGCCAGTACTACTTTGCGGTCGACCATCTTTACAGTGCCGTCTTCGGCTACCAGAGAGAATTCATGAAGCTGGGCGGCGACGAGGACGAGTCCTGGGAGCAGACAACGAAACATGCTCTCAATGCACTGAGCTCCTATTTCACCAAGCACCGCTTCGCCGAAAAAGGCAGCAATCCCGACCGGACCACCTTTTTCCATGCACTGTCAGGCATTCTCATTCTGCTTTCCTTTATACCTGCCCTGGGTGTTCTCTACCAGACAAGTCGCCTCTGTCGCTCGGATCTTGAGAACAGGATGATCCTCATTGCCGGCCGGATCCCTCTGGCTGTCTCCCGCATACTGACGGGACTCACCTGGTGGCTGGTGCTCATTCTTCCGTGGCTCATCGCCCTGCGGGTCGCAGGCGTGCTGAACACGCTGCTGCCTACCACACTCATCCTGATTGCTGTCTACCTGATGGGCGCCTTTCTCATGCTCTTTGTCGGGCGCGCCAACGCGGCGACCGTGAGCGTGTATCAGGTCGGCTGGCTGATTTTCTTCGCCCTCCTGCTCTTTGGCGGCGTCTTCTATCCGACCTCTCTCTTTCCCTCCTGGATGCGCAGCATCTCCAGCTTCACTCCCATGCATGCACCCCTGCAGGCGCTGTTCACCGCCCTGACGCAGAAGGGCCATGTACCAAAAGGCCCCATGCTTCTGGCCTTCTGGCCCATTTTGCCCACACTGGCGCTCGCCTTTATCAGTACAGGACGGAGGCGATCTGGCACATGAACTGCTTCTTGACCCTGATCCGCCTGAAACTTGGCATGATGGCCAGGCGCCCCTTCCTGATCCTGTTCTGTCTCGTCATGCCTGTGCTCATGTCGCTGCTCGCCGGTTCAACGCTCGAGCGCAACGATCTCTCAGCCATTCGCGGAGCCTATGTAGATCATGCGAAAAACAGCGCGAGCGCCGAGCTGATCGGCCTGCTTGATTCCAGCGGCCTTCACTGGTCGGAAATAACGGAAGAGGAATCTGCACGCGCCATCGCATCAGGTGCGGTGGACGGTGTTGTGATCATCTCCGCCCGCTACGGAGATCCCGACGCCGCCGCTCAGGCGGACAGCGAGCCCCTGGCTGCCTACCTCCCGGGAAAGAACAGCATATCAAGCGATCTGGTTATTGAGAGTTTTCTCATCTCCACCCTGGCTCTGTCGCGCGAATCCATCCTGATCGATGATCTGCTGATGATAGCGGACGATCAGTCCATTTCCCGGGACGAGATGCGCACCCGGCTGCGTCAAAGCACGGAAGAAGCGCGGGAAGCCGGGGCCAGCCTGAGACTTGAGATCCACAACACCTCACCCTACCAGCGGATCGCCATCGTCCAGATCCCCGACTTCGCCGTCGAAATCCTCTTCCTGTCAATCTTTTCACTCCTGGCCAGTCTCATGATCGCCGACCCGGCCACGCAGCAGAGGCTGCGCTCCATTGACGGAGGTCTGCTGCGCGACTACATCTCCTCCCTGATTGCCCTGGCCGTCGCCGGCGTCATCCAGCTGTCGCTGATGGCAGGACTCACCAAACTCATCATCCCGGGAGTAAAACGGCCGGACAACTACTGGCTCGTCATGGCCATCTTCCTGCTGCTGATGCTCGCCTTCGGCCAACTCGTCGCGTTAATCCCATCTGAGCAGCGTTTTGTCCCGGCTTCCCTTCTGCTTTTCATCTTCGCCCTGATCGGGGGAACATTTATCCGGCTCCCATCCATCGTGATCGAGTACATCGGGCAGTTCACGCCGCATGGCTGGGCGTTTGCCCGCCTGAGCGGGATGTCGACTATCCTCTCCCCCATCGTCGTTGCCGGGCTCGGATTTGGACTGCTTGTTCTTTCCTACATTTTGCAGATCCGCGTCCAGCAGCGAACGAAGTAGGGCTGTCCAGCACTTAATATGCCGGGAATTCTAGGGTTTAAGTCGACGTAATCTGTTTGGAGACTTGCTGTTGGCTTTGACAGTATCTGTTCTGGATTTCAACAAACTCGAAGTTTTGATGTCCATGTCTGGAAAAGACCGTGCTGCGTCCCATGATCGACCCATTGCGGATTTACAACGCTAAGTCTTAACTTCGCTGGCAGCGAAGACTTGTATCGTCGTTTTAATTCGTTTCAGCAAAATCACAACTAGGATTACAGCTCATAGTGGCTGCATCATTTCCAGTATAATTCCGTCAGGATCTTTAAAGTAAAAAGCTTTGCTTCTGCCAAAGCCCTGCAGAGTAAAGTCAAAAGACTGAGGTTTAGACAAACACTCTACATTGTTTTCTACCAGGTTCTCATAAACCTGATCTATATCATCTGTGTAAAAACATACTTCAGATATGGATGTGGTAAATAAATCTGATTGCACTCTGTTCGTCTCAATACCAATAAACTGAATCAGCTCTACCGGAGGTGTTTCAATGTTTTTGGAACCATTTAAATACGCAACTCGTGCCCGACAGTTTTTCCTGTTAAACAGCTTATCTGTATTTTCACCATCCATTATGATCTCTCCCTGAAACTCAAGCCCAAGGACATCTCTATAAAAAGCAATCGATTTATCCATATCAGAAACGGTTATGCCAACGTGATATATTCTCCCAATCACTAATACCTTTCCTCCCTAAACGAAAAGCAGCTTTCATTTTGACTACTAAGTTCATCATACGACATCTTTTACCAGGGATTCGCAACACTGCTGCATGGCTGCATGTCATATCCTGTCCCCTTCCCGGAAAACTTATAGCTTCACCCTCATCCCGCCTTGGCTTTTGGCCCTAAACCTGGACTTACAAATTTTCGAGGTCCTTGAATTCGCTTCACGGGCTGAATTAGCCAAAAATAAAGCTGCATAAATTATGGCTGTGAGACTTCCACCGAAGCCTCCAAATTCATCCATAAATCCGAAAAAATCCAATGATTCTTGCACAAGGTTCCGGCTTACAAACTGGGCACTTGCAGAGAAAATGAAGGTGCAGAAAAGAAAAACTGAATCAAAAACGGGTTGCAAATTAATTAGACCTCGCTAACATTCAGCGCCGACGATTCATGCTGTTTTTATGCCCTGAGCGAGGCGAGAGGTATGGGCTATAAAAGTTGATATTGCTCCGCGGATCGGGCAATATTGAAGTTTTTGACCAGGGAGTGGACAAAAATCACGTTATTGCCCCCGGCATCGGGCAATATCGAAGTTTTTGACCAGTGAGTGGACAAAAACCGCGGTATTGCCCAGCGACCGGGGTGGAGCAGAAAAACTTCACCAAGGGTGGACTAAAACAAAAATCAAAAAGGGGTCAGATACCGCTAACACTCAGCACCAACGATTCATGCCTTTTTGTGCCTCGAGCAAAGGGAGAGGCATGGGGTATAAAAGTGACACAACTCCAAAAGTTGACCATTTAACCCCCGGTTTGGACAAAAAGTCGAGTTATGTCAGCAAAAGGTGACACAACTCCAAAAGTTGGCAAATCCATCCTCGATTTTGACAAAAGTCGAGTTGTGTCAGCAGAAAGTGACACAACTCCAAAAGTTGGCAAATCCGCACTCAATTTTGACAAAAAAGCGAGTTGTGTCAGGAAAAGCTGACACAACTCCAAAAGTTGGCAAATCCACCCTCATTTTTGACAAAAAACGAGTTGTGTCAGCACAAACTGACACAACTCCAAAAGTTGACACAACAGGGAGTAAGCATCGCTTACTGTAGCCATTCCGAAGATCGCTGCTCCCTGGTCAGATCGCTGATCGGATCAGATCCACCACTCCAACGAGATTCTCTGATCCTACAAAGTCCCAGAATCCACTGCAAAGCCCCCCTCGTCGCCAGCTCGCCTGCCGCCTCCCGCCTCCCGGATCCCGGATCCCGACTCCCGTCCCCGTCCTCGCCCCTCAGTTGCCGGGGTTCTCCGTGCGCGAAGGATCGAGCGCGTCGCGGAGAGCGTCGCCAACAAAGTTGATCGCCACCACCAGGATGATGATCATGATGCCGGGCGGCAGCCAGATCCAGGGGCGCGAAGTCAGGATGGTCAGCGATTCGGCGCCGCCCAGCATGTTGCCGAGCGAAGCCATCGGCGGCTGCACGCCCTGACCCAGATAGGAGAGGGCGGCCTCGTCCAGAATCGAAAGCGAAAGCACGGAGGTCGCATAGATCAGCACGGGAGCCACGGTGTTGGGCAGGATTTCGGAAAAAAAGAATATGCCGCCGCGGCAGACCGGCTACGATCGCACCCTGAACGAAACTGGACTCTCGCAGGGCCAGGACATTACCGCGGACCAGGCGGGCCAGCCCCGGCCAGTTGACAAAGCCCAGAATCAGGATGATGGACCACAGGCCCGGAGAGAAGATGGCGGCCGCCACCAGCACCAGCAGCAGATAGGGAAAGGACATCACGATATCGGTGATGCGCATGATGATGATGTCGATCAGGCCGCCGAAATAGCCGGATACAAGGCCCAGCAGGACGCCGACCACGGTTGAGATGATGGTGACCAGGAAGCCCACCAGCATGGAGGTCTGCATGCCGTAGAGCAGGCGGCTGAAGACATCACGGCTGGAGGCGTCCGTCCCCAGCCAGTGCCGGGCGCTGGGACCGCTGTGGAACTGCCCGGTAATCTCGGCGGGCGAATAGGGCGCGATGACCGGTGCCAGCAGCGAAACCGCCAGCAGCAGAAGCAGAACGATGAGGCTGATGGTGCCCAGGCGATGGTGGCGGAAGCGCCGCCAGACCGTCTCCAGGTAGCGCTCGCTCGGGGCGACCACAGCATGCGGCCTGACCGCAGCCCCACCGACCCCAACGGCCCCGCCAGCCCCACCGGCGGCGGCGGCCGTGGCCCGGCGGTTCGTCACCCGGCGGCTGCGCTCTGCCCAGCCCGACAGCATGGCGCGCAGGCGTCGGCACAGCGACTTCTTCTTTCGCATCCCTCTACTCATAGGTGATCGCCGGATTGACGACGGCATAGAGCACGTCCGTCAGGAGGTTGGCTGCCAGCACCACAACGGCCGAAAGCAGGGCAATCCCCATGATCACGGGGTAGTCGCGCTGCAGGATGGCCGACATTGTCATCAGACCCAGGCCGGGCCAGGCGAAGACCTGCTCCACGATCACGGCACCGCCGAAAAGCGTCGGGATCTGCATGCCGATCACGGTGACAATGGGCAGCAGGGCGTTTCTCAAGCCGTGTTTATAGATGACAAGAAAACGGCCGATGCCCTTGGCGCGGGCGGTGCGCATGTAGTCCTGCTGCAGGATCTCCAGGACGGCGGAGCGGATATAGCGGATATTCGACCCCACACTCGAAAAGACCAGCACCGTGACCGGCATCACCATGTGGCGTATCAGGTCAAGTGTCCCTCCCTCCGTGCCGCGCGTCACCATGTCGCTCGAAGGCAGCCAGCCCAGGCGAATGGTAAAAACATAGATCAGCACCAGGGCCAGAAAAAAGCCCGGGATCGAAGAGCCGACAAAGGAGAGCGTGACGGCGGCGTAATCACCGACCGAGTACTGGTGGACGGCGCTGTAGATGCCGACCGGGATTGCGATCAGGAGGGTGATGGCAAGCGAAGTCCCCATCAGCAGCAGCGTCGGCCCGATGCTGCGGCCGATCATGGCCAGGACGGCTTCGTGGCCGCGGATTGAGTAGCCCAGGTTGCCGCGCATCAGCTGCCGCAGCCAGACGAAGTACTGCATGAACCAGGGCTGGTCCAGGCCCAGTTGAATGGCACGGGCGTCCAGCGCCGCCTGAGAGACACGCGGACCGCGCATCATGTCCAGCGGCGACCCGGCCAGGCTCAT
Source organism: Bacillota bacterium (assembly GCA_030055235.1). GTDB lineage: Bacteria > Bacillota > Clostridia > Saccharofermentanales > Fastidiosipilaceae > JAEZYR01. The sequence continues at coordinate 7,618 of JASGUW010000222.1, read as the reverse complement.
GATCAGGTAGTCCACGATCGTGATGCCGATCAGCACGGGGATGGCAATCAGGAGGCGCTTCAGAATGTACTTGGTCACGTCTCCCCCTCCTTTTTCATGAGCTCACGCGCCGCCACCGGGCAGGCCAGCAGGTGTCCGTCCACCGCCCGCTCACCGTAGCGGCAGACTTCCGTCAACGCCGGCTCCAGGCTGCGGCAGGCAGACTCCGCCAGCGGGCAGCGCGGCTGAAAGTTGCAGCCACTGACTGGAGCGTTATGCGAAGAAATATCGCCCTCCAGCAGCTCGACGTCCGGACGACGCAGCCGGGGATCGGGGATCGGGGCCGCCGCAATCAGCGCCCGGGTATAAGGGTGCAGAGGCCGGCGGAAGAGCTCTTCGGCCGGGGCCAGCTCAACGATTTTCCCCAGATACATGACCGCAATGCGGTCACTCATGTAGTTGACGACCGACAGGCCGTGGCCGATGAAGAGATAAGTCAGGCCCAGCTCTTCCTGCAGATCCAGAAGGAGATTCAGAATCTGCGCCTGGATGGAGACATCCAGGGCCGACACCGGCTCGTCACAGACGATGACGCGGGGGTTCACGGAGATGGCGCGGGCGATCCCCAGGCGCTGGCGCTGGCCGCCGGAAAACTCATGCGGGTAGCGCGCCTTCGCGTTCGCGGCCAGGCCGACCATGGCCAGCAGCTCATCGACACGGCGCTCGACCGTCGCCCGGGTCTCCAGGCCATGGTAGAGCAGCGGAGCGGACAGGATGTCGAAGATGGGCTTGCGCGGATTCAGGGAGGCATAAGAGTCCTGAAAGATCATCTGGAGATCCGTGCGGATCGGCGCCAGTTCGCGCGCATCCAGACGCGAAAGCACATGTCCCCGATAGTGAACACTGCCGGCGGTCGGGCGCTCCAGCCCGACCAGCTGGCGCCCCAGTGTGGACTTCCCGGAGCCGGACTCCCCCACCAGGCCAAGCGTCTCCCCCTCATAGAGGTCGAAGGAGACGCCGTCTACCGCCCGGATCGTGCGCCGCCGCGCCAGCAGGCGGCGGCTGCGGGCGTAGTAATAGCGGCGCAGCTCACTGACACTGAGCAGAGGGTTTTCTGCGAAGCCCGCGGCAGCCGACTGCCGCCACTCGCTGTTCATGAGGCCGACTCCGGAGCAGACTCAAGCAGCACGGAGCATGTGGTCGGCAGCTCGCCCGCCGCCGCCCGGTGGCAGCGCACCAGATGGCCGGGATCGGGGAGACGTTCCCCCACGTTCAGCGCAAAGGGCACCAGCGGCTGCGGCTCGGCGCAGGCGGCGACGGCGTAGCGGCAGCGGTCACGGAAGCGGCAGCCCGTCATCGACTCATAGTTCTCCGGCACCACGCCCGCGATCGGGCGCAGACGGCGCTCGCGGCTGTCGCGCAGCGTGGGCACAGCCAGCATCAGCGCCCGGGTATAGGGATGAGCCGGCTGGTCAAAGAGGGTAAAAACATCACTTTGTTCGACAATCTGGCCGGCATACATGACCAGCACGCGGTCCGCCATTTCGGCGATCAGGCCGATATCGTGGGTGATGAGGATCAGGCCCATGCCGGTGTCACGGCGCAGACGCCCCAGCAGGGCCATGATCTGGGCCTGGATCGTGACATCAAGCGCCGTCGTCGGCTCGTCGGCAATCAAGAGGTCGGGGTCGCAGGCCAGCGCGATGGCGATCATCGCCCGCTGGCGCATGCCACCCGACAGCGTGTGCGGATAGGCCGCCATGATCCGCTCCGGGTCCCCCAGCCCCACCTGATCCAGCAGGCGGAGGGCGCGCTGCCGGGCCTCCTGCCGCGGCAGCCTCAGATGGGCGCGGATGGACTCCAGAATCTGGTTGCCGATGGTAAAGACCGGATCCAGAGAGGAAAGCGCGTCCTGAAAGACCATCGTCAGGCGGTGTCCCCGCACCCGATCGAGTGCCTTCTCGTCGAGCGCCAGGAGATTTTCGCCTTTAAAATACACTTCCCCTCTGGAGACACGGCCGTTTGCCGCCAGCAGTCCCATGATCGAAAGCGCCGTAACGCTCTTCCCCGACCCGGACTCACCGACAATACCGAGAATCTCACCCTTATCAATCTGGAAGCTGACCTCGTTCAGTACGGTCTTTTCACCGAAGTCGCTGCTAAACGTCGTCTCCAGGCCGCGGACGTCAAGCAGTCTTGTCATCTTCCGTCTGAACCTCAGGGAACAAGTTCCCAGGTCTCAACCTGGTTAAAGAAGCCGTAGACAGAAGCCTGGGCATTCTGCAGACGCTTGGCACTGGCGCCGAAGGAGCCCAGCACATAGGTGTTGATGATGGGTACCTCCTCCTGCATGATGCGGTCGATCGCCATGTAGTGCTGCGTCAGCTCTTCGCGCGTCGCCTGCTGTGTCAGGCCGAGCAGGCGTGTCACCTCCGGATTGTCATAGCAGGTCCAGCTGTCTTCACCGTAGGCGACCAGCCACTCGATGTCCGGGAAGGGGTCGACCGGGGCCAGCGTGTACTGCACGGCCATCATGTCGCAGTCGTGATTGGAGGCATCGGCCAGCAGCGTGTCCAGATCGAGCGGCGTCACCTGCACCTTGATCCCGATTTCCGCCAGCTGGGCGGCAATGACGTTGGCGCCGTTGACGAAGGTCTGGTCGCCGGAGTTGACCTTAAAGTCCAGAACACGGCTGGCATCCCAGTCCACCTGGGCCATCAGCTCTTTCGCGGCTTCCGGATCGTAGGCCACGGGCTCCAGGGAGCCGTCGTTGTAGGGGCTGGCAGAGGTCAGGAAACCGTCCGCAATCTCACCGTTGCCGAGCAGCAGGCCGTCGACCAGCTGCTGCCGGTCGATCGCCATCAGCATGGCGCGGCGCATCTTGACGTCGGGGATCTTCTTCGTATTGATAAAGATGATGTTGCTGGTTACCGGGTTGTCAAAGGCCACATTCACGTTATCGAGCGCTTCAATCGCTGCGAAATCCTCCTGCGGTACCGCGGCCATCGTGTTCTGGACAAAGTCGATCTCACCCGACTTCAGGCCGGAGAGGATCTGGCTGGGGGTGCGCACGCGGATGTTGAGACGGTCGATCTTCGGCCGCCCGCGGAAATACTTGTCGTTGGCGACATAGGAAACATAGTGGGCCGGGTCGATTTCGGTCATGCGGTAGGGACCGCTGACAACCTCCGGCTGATTGAACCAGGTTGAGGTCTTCAGCTCCTCCGGCGTCATTTCGCCCAGAACGTGCTTGGGCAGCGGCAGAATATAGCGGATGAAGGTGTTCTGGAAGGTCTCCAGAGAGAGCGGCATTTTGGCGACAAACTGCACTGTCTTCTCATCGACACGGACCAGTCCTTCAACCTCTGTTGTCCCGTCCGGAACCATGCCCGTCTCGTCATCAAAGCCCTTGAACATGTAGAAGGTGCTGAACGAGCTGTTGCTCATCGTCTCACTCATCAGATTGAGGATGAACCAGATGACGTCATCGGAGGTAACCGGTACGCCGTCGGACCAGACCGCCTTTTCATCCAGCTTGACGGTGAAGGTGATATTGTCTTCCGTCTCCACCGAACTGGCCAGCATGGGGACGAAATTGAGCTTGGAGTCAAGCTCGACGAGCGGCAGGAAACTCAGGCCCTGCGCATACTTCGCCACCTCTGTCGCATCCAGCAGCAGAGGATTGAAGGTGGACAGCTTGTTCGTGACGCCGACATTGACGACGCTGTCGCCCTCAGCGGACGTCGTCTCCTGCTCGGTTCCGGCTGCCGTGGTTGGCTTGGCGGCCTCCGTCTGCGGCGCCGGGGTCGTGGCGGTCGAGCCGCCACAGGCGGCCAGCGGCAGCAGGGCCACGCCCAGGAGCACGGCCAGCAGCTTGGTCATGATCTTCTTTGTCATTACATATCCTCCAGATACGGGCATTTGTTTCCAGATGGTCAGTGGTATGCGGTCGGGGCCATCAGTCGTGGTCGGAAACAAAAGCGATCCTTATTATAATAACTGGTTTTTCCTTTCCAGATCCGTAGCAAATGTACTATTATGAACTTTACTTTAATGAATGTTCGTCGGTAAGGCGCTTTTCTGAACAAAAAGCGTCCTGCCGCCATGTTGACGAGGTGAAGCCATTGAACACACCCCTGCGCTATCAGCTTTCTGAATACGACTGCGGCCCGACGACACTGCTGAACGCCATCGCGGTCCTCATGCCCCGGAAGCAGATCCCGCCGGACATTATCAAGTACATCTATATTTATGCGCTTGACGGCATGGACCGCCGCGGCCAGCTCGGCCGCGCCGGAACCAGTGAGCTGGCCATGCTGTTCCTGGCGAATACCTTCAACCAGCTGGCCCGGGCACGCCGCTGGCCAATCTGCTGTGAGGCGCTTTCTGCGAAGGACATTCACCTGACCGCGGGAAGCCCCCTCGTCCGCGCACTGGAACAGGGCGCTGTCGCCGTCGCCCGCGTCTACCTTGGCTGTCCGCACTACGTGCTCTTCACGGCCGTCGACTCCGACGCTCAGATGCTCTACCTCTTTGATCCCTACTACGATTCCGATCTGCAGGAGCGTGGCGATCGCCTCAAAATTCTCAACGACGCCCCGCACCGCTGGAACCGCCGCGTCGCCTGGAGCCTGCTGGAGCGCACGAACCGCGGGCTCTATGCGCTGGGTCCTGAAGATCGGCGCGAATGCTTCCTGCTCTCCAACGCCTGTATTCCGGGTGTCTGTCCGCCCGACTGCCCCCGTGTTGACTGTCCGCATAGCGCGGACAATAAGACGGATGTCTAGCCCCATGTTCCGGCTGCGGACGGCTGCCCTGCTGCTTCTCCTTCTCTTCACCGTGTCCTGCGGCGTGGCCACCCAGCACTTTACCGGTGACAACGGCGCCACGATCACGATCCAGGGCCCCTGGTCGCAGTTCGCCCCCGGCGACTACGACGAGCTCTATGAAGACGGTGCGGTCGACCGCGCCAGCATCTCCCTGGCCCTGGGGCGCGACCGCGGAGAGACGGGCTACTTCACGCTGCGCATCCAGGAGGCAGGTGCGGAACTCGATGAGCTGGCGGACTTTCTCAGCAAACTGGAAGAATACGCCGCCACCGACCGCAGTCAGACCGAAGAACGGCTGGAGGCCGCCTACGGTGAGCGCGTACTCGAGCGCCTGGAGCCCGTTCTGGCCGGGAAGCGGATCTCCGACGACGACTATCTCCTGCTGCTGCAGGAGATCTATCTGGAACGGAGGCTGCTGCCCCTGCTGGAGGATCCCAAACTTGCGCTGGAAATCCTGCCCTTTGAGGAACTTCGCATATCCGGACGTCCGGTCCAGGTGGCGCACTTCGCATATAAAAATAAACAGGGGATGAAGCTTCGACATCTGACGGCCTGTGTCGTACGCGGAGATCTGGTCTACGAACTCGACCTCTGGGCGACGGCCGAGCAGCTGGACAGCTGGGATAAGGAGGCGCGCGACCTGCTGGCCTCCCTGCGCCTGCCCGGAGAGACGGTCCCCAGCACCACGGAGACAGACGAATGACTCCGCCCCTGCAGCGGCTCAACCGCCGCTTCGGCCACCTGGGCGGCTATCGTTTTCTGGTGGAATTCATCGGCCGTATCGCCGAGGATCAGGTGCCGCAGGTCGGGGCCCAGCTCGCCTTCTACCTGCTTTTGAGTCTCTTTCCCTTTTTCATCGCCCTGCTCACCTTCCTCACCTATACCCCGCTGGCGGCCGACAGTGTGATCAGTCAGCTGGCCTCCATCCTGCCGGACGAGGCGGAAGTGGTCGTCATCCCGATCATCCGCGAAACCATCTATTCGCGCTCCACAGCACTGCTGTCGACCTCCCTGGCCTTTGCCATCTGGTCGGGCTCGAGCGGCATCTCGAACCTGCTGCGGGCGATGGACCACGCCTTCAATGTGCCGCGCCAGCGCAATCCCATTCTGCGGCGCCTGGTGGCGATCTTCGCAACGCTCTTTTTACTCCTCACCATGATTGTCGCCCTGCTGGGTCAGGTCTTCGGCCAGACGATCATGAATTTTCTGGTGCACCATCTGGGTGACCACAAGCTGCTGCACCTGCTGGGCGTGGTGGCCCGTTTTCTCCTGCCGCTGGTGACGATGGTGGTGGTCTTCGCCGCCTTCTACCTCTTTGGCCCCTCGTTCCGCCGCGGCTCGCGCATCGGGCTGGGGCCGGCCCTGCTTGGCGCCGTCTTTACGACGATCGGCTGGACCTTGATGTCGGCGGGCTTCAGTTTCTATGTCAGCAACTTCACCAACTTTGCCATGACCTATGGTTCGCTCGGCGGTGTCATCATCCTCCTGATCTGGCTCTATCTGACTTCAACGATCATCCTGCTCGGGGCAGAGGTAGCGGCGAGCTACATCGCCGTGCGCTCCGGACGCGACAAAACCCGCATGCCGGTCCAGCCGACCTCATCCGTCCCACGTGATTGAGGTTCAGGGACTTTCCAAGCAGTACCGCGTCCGCGGCAGCGGTGCGGTGGATGTCTGGCGCCCGTTTCTTTCGCGCTCATATGATGTCATCCAGGCGCTGGATGATGTCAGTTTCCGCATTGCCGACGGCGAGATGGTGGGCTATATCGGCCCCAACGGCGCCGGCAGTTGGCCATTTCGCCCCCGAATTGGACAAAAAATCGAGTTGTGTCAGCGAAAGGTGACACAACTCCAAAAGTTGGCAAATCCGCCCTCGACTTTGACAAAAAAGCGAGTTGTGTCAGTGAAAGGTGACACAACTCCAAAAGTTGGCAAATCCATCCTCATTTTTGTCAAAAAGTCGAGTTGTGTCAGCAAAACGTGACACAACTCCAAAAGTTGGCAAATCCGCCCTCGATTTTGACAAAAAGTCGAGTTGTGTCAGCGAAAACTGACACAACTCAAAAAGTTGGCAAATCGAGTAGATTAGAGGTGTGGAATCTCACAGCTATTCCCTCTGAACAACGGAAAATCGCTGTGACTGTGTGGGTCTGCTTGCCAGGCACCAGCATCATTTGGGGCAGCCGAGGATAAAAACTGGAGCCCCTGCCCAGTTTCATGGGCACAAACGCATTTTCGACCTCCCTTGGCCGTTTTTACGTTCCCGTTTCAGAGCAACACAGCAAATGTCGCCCGTACGACTGCTTCCTATCAATTCTTTTGCCGCCGCTTCGTGATAAAGAATAAAAAAAGAAAGCGGCGGTGCAGACCGCCAGCAGGAACAAAGGAAGCGGACAAGCTTTTCTGTTCCTGCCCCGATTTGGGGGGACCAGTGCAACTTTTCACCATCCCTGGACAAGTCTTTCTGATCCTACCCAATCCATGGGGCAATATCGGATTTTTTGCACACCGCCTGTACAAATATTTCGATATTGCCCGTTCCAGGGGGCAATACCGGCTTTTCTGTCCACCCCCTGGTCAAAAACTTCGATATTGCCCGTTCCTGGGGGCAATATCGGCTTTTATGTCCACCCCCTGGTCAAAAACTTCGATATTGCCCGATCCTGGGGGCAATACCGCGATTTTTGTCCACCCCCTGGTCAAAAACTTCGATATTTCCAGATACCGGGGGCAATACCGCGATTTTTGTCCAAGACATGTTCAAAAACAACGATATTTACAGATGCGGGGGGCAATCTCGGGTTTTTTGT
>JASGUW010000221.1 GCA_030055235.1 Bacillota bacterium | reverse complement strand
TTGTGCCCCGAAACCTGGGCACAAACCCTGATTTCTGGCCACGGGTGGACAAAAATTGCGCGGGTGCCCCGGAATCGGGGCAGGAACGAAAAAATTGTCCACGGGTGGACAAAAAATGCGCGGGTGCCCCGGAACCGGGGCAGGAACGAAAAAATTGACCACAGCCATTAACCCCAGCTGGCGGTGCAGCACCGCCGCTTTCTCTTTTTTATTCGTTATCGCAAAGCGGCGGCAAACGAATTGATAAGAATCCGTTGTGCGGGCGGCACTTGCTGCGGCTGCTCTTATATGGGAACGTGAAAACTGATATTTCCTGCTAAGATATTAAACAGTTATTATTAAAGAGCTCATGCCAGCCGCTGCGACCCAACGCTAATGCGCGAAGGAGAAATACCATGAACGAGAATCAATGGACCCATCTGGGCTACAAATTCGATGCCGCGAGCGAACACGAAGCTGCCGGCAGCCGCTATGCCCTGCTGCGGCGGGACGACGATGACGGCGATGGCCTGCTGGTCACGGGCGAAGCTGCCCGCCATTTCACCCCGGCTGCCGCCGACCACGATGGCCGCGACGCCACCACGCCCTGGTGTATCGCACGTTTGACTCCGGAGACGGCAGAGCTCCTGATGCAGGCCTTCCCCTGGACGCGCCCGGTACGACGCGGCCAGCACCGCTTCACCTACGGCATGGGCGATCGCATTGACTGCGCCACTCCGGGCCAGATTCAGGCCATCGCAGGCTACCCCGTCTTCCCTATCTTCGCCCAGCAGTCCATCCGCGAACTGCAGTTGACCCGGCGCAGCTTCCCCGACGTCATTGCCGCGGCCGCCTTCGCCGTCTTCGCCGCCGACTACCGCGGGGGCTACGGCGCCGACGGCGACCACCTGAAATCCCTTGAAGAAATCGACCTGGCTCTGGATGCCGGCTGCACCATGATCACGCTCGACTGTTCGGAGAAAATAGATACGACGATTGCGAAGCTCGACCGCGACGTCCGCCGGCAGCGCTGGCAGGAACTGGCGGAGAATGTCCGCCGCCACTACCTCGACACGTATGCTGACCGCGACTATCCCTTCATCGGCCATATTCCGCGCAGCGAGGTCGAGCGCATTGTCCTCGTCTTCCACCGTGCCATCGACTTTACCCAGGAGGCCTGGGAGCACATTCAGAAACGTGGTCGGGAGGTCGACTTCGAGCTCTCCATCGATGAAACGGTACAGGCGACAACGCCGCTCGAGCACTACCTCATCGCCCGCGAAGTCAGCGAACGCGGCGTCAGGCTCTCCACCGTCGCCCCTCACTTTTCCGGCGAATTTGAGAAGGGTCTGGACTACATCGGCGACACCGCCAACTTCCGAAGCGAACTCGAAAACCACCAGACCATCGCCGAAATTCTCGGCTACCGCCTGAGCCTGCATTCGGGCTCAGACAAATTTCTGATCTTCCCCCACTTTGGCGCCATCACCTCACAGGCTGCCCATGTCAAGACCGCCGGCACCAACTGGCTTGAAGCCCTGCGTGTCGTCGCCATTTGTGATCCTGATCTTTTCCGCCGCAGTCTGGAATTCGCGATATCTGCCCGCCCCGAAGCCGAGCGTTACTACCGCGTCACTTCGCGTGTTGAGGAGATTCCCGTACTTGCTGAAGTGTCCGACAGCGACCTTGTCTCCCTCATCGATATCCCGGCCTCGCGCCAGACTCTGCACATCACCTATGGGCTGCTGCTGCACCAGCCCTGGTTCCGCGAACCCTTCTTCAAGCTTCTGCGTCGCGAAGCCGGGCGTTACGCTGACTTCCTGACGCGGCACACCCGTCGCCACCTCGACGCTTTGGGACTCAAACGCAGTTAGCGCCAGCATTCTATCAATCCGTAAAAAGCGGCCAAACGCCTGAGACTTGTGCGTTTGGCCGCTTTTACATGCCGCTCATTGGCATTAGCTGGACAGATGTTTACGGCAGTGGTTCACAATCCAACGAGCAGCCCCCTCTGCCAGCTGTCGGATCTGATTTCCTGAAAAGCTATCAGCAAATATACATAAACAAGCAGTTAATCGCTCAGGATCCCGACCTTTCATTGGGCGGGATCCTGACCACAACATCGCAAGCCATCAAATGCAGACAGCTTATTGCACCGTGACGTAAAGCGCCTTAGTCACCACTTTTCCATTCGCGTCCTTGATCGCAACACAGACGCGATAGGTATCGGGAGTCGTGGGTTTCCAGTTGAAGATGTTGACGCTGTTGTATTCTTTCAGAATCAGCTTTGTCCCGTTGGAAGCGTAGACATAGAATTGATAACGATACGGCGCCGTGCCGCCTTCCCCTCTGGCCGCCAGAGCCACGGTTTCACCAGTGGAATAAGTCGACTTGTTTCCTGCCCTGAAGACAGCCACCTCAAAAGGCTTTGTAAGCGTGACGGTCTTCACCTGATTGGCAATCTTCCCGGCGGCATCCTTGACATTCACTCCGACCTGATAGGTATCCGGCGTCACCGGCTTCCAGCTGAAGATATTGCTGGATGCGTAATTGCGCAGGATGACCCTGGAGCCATTGGAACGAAGCACATAGAACTGATATTGATACGGGGACGTTCCGCCTTCGGCACGTGCAGCCAGAGCGACAGTTTCACCAGTTGAACAGCTTGTTTTACTGCCGGTGCGGAAGACAGCGATCTGCAGAGGGTCTGTTGATGGGGGATTGGCCTGAGCACCCACCGTCACTGTCTTGATCTGGATGGCTGTATGTGCATAGGAGTCAACAGCTTCTACACCAAGCTTATACGTGTCCGCTGTCTCAGGAGTCCAATTGCATGTGTTGCTGTACGCATAGTCGCGCAGAATAATCATTGAACCTTCGGAGCGAACGGCATAGAACATATAGAGATACCCTGGCGCTCCACCTTCAGCACGAGCGGCCAGGGCCAGCGTTTCGCCGACGCTGTAGCTTGTCCTGCTGCCCGTACGGAACTCCACAATCTCTAGCGGTTTCGTGATTGTGACCGTTTTAACCTGATTGACAACTGTGCCTGAAGCGTCTTTTACATTCACTCCTATCTGGTATGTATCCGGGGTCACCGGCTTCCAGGTAAAGACATTGCTGTACGCATAATTGCGCAGGATGACTCTGGAACCATTGGAGCGGACAGCGTAGAACTGGTAGCGATAAGGTGCCTCGCCATTTTCTGCGCGTGCGGCCAGATTAACGGCTTCTCCGACCATGTAAGTCGTTCTATAGCCGGTGCGGAAGGTCGCTATCTGAAGTGGAGGGATGGCACTATAGCTCAGCTTTATCTGGACATCCATCCTCTCATTAGGGAAATTGGAGGAGTTTACAGCATAGTCGTAGCTGATCCCTGCCAGGGTGACATCAGGATTCACCTTCAAGATGCCGGTACTGCTGTCATAGCTGGCACCGGACGGTAAGGCACTGCCGTCTCTCTGCCTGACATTTGTCACCTTCCCTGTGTTGACATACGGAATGGTGGACAGGTCAAATTGATGCCGGCCATTTTTAAAAGTCGAGATCAAGGGCTCAATGCGTTTCTGATTACCTGTGAACAGTTCTGTCAGGCTGTTATTGTTCCCAAGATTAAGAGCAGTAAATCTATTGTAAGTACAATTAAGCTTCTGTATCGAAAGGTTATGACTGAGATCAAGAACAGTGAGCCGATTATTGTAACAATAGAGTTTTATCAACAAGCGGTTATGGCTGAGATCAAGGGCTGTAATGTGATTGCCAGAGCAGTTCAAACTCTCCAGCCTTGAGTTATTACTGAGATCAAGAGAACTCAATCGCATGGCTTCGCAGTTCAAATATTTTAAAACAGTATTTTGGCTGACATTTAAAGATTCCATACTCGAATTATCACCGCATGAAAGATACACCAAGCCTGTTTGATTACTGACATCAAGAGCTTTGAGTTTGTTGTGATGGCAATATAATGTGCTCAAATTATGACAATCTGTAATGTTCAGAGAACTAAGATTATTCCTGAAACAATACAGGGTATCCAATTGGGTGAAGCCGCTCAAGTTTAAATCCGTGAGAATGTTCTGAGATACATCTACTGTTTTCAAGGAAGTATTCTTGCTTAAGTCAATTTCTTTGAGTGCATTAAGGCTGACATTCAGCTCCTCCAGTTTGCTGAAAAACTCTATGCCTTTAAGACTGGATATACCCTTACTCCGGCAATACACACTCTTCACGGCATCACGTTCACTCTGTTCCAATATTCCGTTTTTATTTGTATCAAATTTGCCAACATAGGTCCGGAAGTAAGCATCAGGAAAATATGTGGCGTTGATTGGAACATCACCCGCTGCTGCCCTGACCGGACTGATAGACAGGAACATGGATGCAAGAAGCAGTGACAAAAGCAAAATGCATCTGTGTTTTTTCTGTTTCATCGTGTGACCTCCCTCTTCAGTTCGCCCATCTTGTCAATAATGAAAGTGGACGTGCCTCTTAGCGATATAAGGCAGCAGGCAGAATGTGCATGACTACAAGTGCTGCTTTACTTCCAGTATCAGGGAAAGAAGCGGCGGGACACGGGAAACAGAGAGAAAGCTCACTGTCTTTTTCGTTTCGCATAAGTTTGAACAGCAGTCGTTTCATCTTTATTTTTCTCAAGAGAATACCTGCCGATGACTGATAGATTGAACATAACACGGAAAAGCTGCTTCTGCCACAAACCAGACATATGGCCTGCCGGGAATCGTACCAGATCATAGAAGCAGTAATCGCAGATGTGTCAGTCTCTGGCGCTTGTCCCTCTGTTCTCATTCATGACAGACTACGAGCGTCCGGCAGCTGATCCCGCTGGACACAAAAATGCCCGGCTGCCTGGTGGCGGTCGGGCATCATATCTATCTGCCGGTGTTTCATAACTGCAGCCATCTACAAGAGCTTTCCGTCTCTTTCCCCTGGCTTTTGTATCTACTTATTGATTTTTCTCCCGAAAACCATTTCCAGAATGATGTAGAGCACAGCGCAGAGCACTCCAGCCACCGGCCAGACAATCCAGCTCCGCTGCCAGTCCATCGTGATGAAACTGTAACCCAGATAAACAGCCGTCGCCAGCAGCCAATAAAGGCCCATGATCGGTTCGATCTTTCTGCTCATGACCTTCTTTTCAGGGCGATAATCGTCTTCCTGTAACAACCTGGAAAAAGCTCCCCGAGTCAGGCCTGCACTGACAAAGAGATAGACGGCAATGGCTACCATCGCCAGACCAACGGCAACGACAGCATGTTCCGCAATCCGGATCATTTCCGGCAAAAAGCTCGAGGCTGCAAAGGTGGCCAGAGCTACAATGCAGAGCACTACACCGATGACAATGTGAACCATGTACTTGGGCATAAAACTTTGAAGCCGCTCTTTGACCATACCGTCTACTCCGTATGCCGTTTCAAATGCTTCTTTCTCCATCCATTCAAAAGCCTTGAGCTTGAATCCATTCAGGAGAAAGAGAATGACTGCGCCACCGGCAATGAGTACAGCGATAATGAAGCCAAGCGGCTCGGCAAAAGGCTGCTGCTCTCTCCAAATATTGGCTAAAACTGGTGGAATCGCTGCCATCACACAGAGCCAGACCCCAAAAGCCATCGGTCTGGCACTTTGCAACCTGGCGTCAAGAAATTCATTTGCTTCTTCCATGCTCAACCTGCGCAGGAGACTTCCGGATTCCTCTGCCTCTTTGGGGTTGAATGCAGATTCGATCTCATCTTTCACCAGATAGTCCGTACTGACTCCAAAGAGCCTGCTCATTGCTAAAATCCGTTCCAGGTCAGGCGTACTCTGTGCGCTTTCCCATTTGGAAATTGCCTGTCGACTTACTCCGAGTTTGCCAGCCAGTTCCTCCTGCGACCAATTGTTTCGTTTGCGCAGTTCAATGATTTTGTCTGCCAGGATCATGACTCTTTCCTCCTTATTCAGAAATTGCCTTTGCGGCTTCCTGTGATTGCATTCTGGCTGTAACAGCGGTTGCAAACCACCAAGCGCACCTTGAACTTTCGCAACAGACAGTTGCAATGCCTGCAACTTGAGCCTCAATTGATAAAACAGACTTCTATAATCAACTTATAGCATCCTTATATCCTCTCTGACAGCAGTACTCACCTGCAATTTGAATTCCATTTTTACGAGTGACGGCAAAAACTGAATCAAAATGGCTTTGATACTGCTATACATTCAGCACCAACGATTCATGCCGTTTTGTGCGTTGAGCTAAGCGAAAGGCATGGGCTCAAAAACTGCGAAAGCTTGAAAAACTGCACACCGCCGCTTGCCATATGTGCAAAATTTCAAGCTTTCGCAAGGTCGATCGCATTAATATTCATATCTGTGCGTATTTCAATAAGATTATGCAATGACATAGATAATTATGCATAAAGAATGACCAAAAACTGCGAAAGCTTGAAAAATTGCACACCGCCGCTCGCTATCTCGAACAAAAATTCAAGTTGTCGCAAGGTCGATCGCAAATAATGGAAGCAAAACGGGTTAGACACCGCTATATGCTCAGCACCAACGATTCATGCCATCTTGCACACCATGAGCAAAGCAGAAAACACGAGCTGGAAACGCGAAGAGGAGAGGATCGGGCAGCTGAACATAAAGGCCTGCCAAAGCAGCAGGGACCCTGCCATTCCCTCATGCCACATCAGAAACGGCCAAAGCACCTGATATCAGGCACTTCGGCCGTTTGTCAGCTGTCGGGTCAGGCTGTTCGGCTACGATCTGAGCGCGACCAGCGCCTCCAGAACCTCAAGCACGCCGTCGCTGAAGAAGCCTTCCAGGTGGTAGTCCGCGGCGGCGATGGTCCCCAAAGAGGCGTTCTGCACCGCCATGCCCAGCCCCGCAGCGGCGAGCATGTCGTTGTCGTTGGTGTTGTCCCCGATCGCGAGCACCTCTCGCGCGGTCAGGCCGAGCAGGTCGAGCAGGTGCTCCAGACCGGTGGCCTTGCTGACGCCGGGCCCCATGATCTCACAGCAGATATTGCCGTAGCGCACAAAACCGGGATCCCCAACGAACGGCGCCATCTCCGCCTCAAGCACAGCAATCCCCTCGGGCAGGGTCTGGAATGGCGGTCGGTAGCCGATGATTTCGCATTTCAAAATCACATGATGATGCATGTCCTCAATGTTCATCTGTGGGTGGCGATAGATCCCGGTTTTACGACGATCAATCACCCAGGGACTTTCCAGAATCGTGTATTCATCTTCAGGAGTGCCGACCAGAATCTCAAAACCATAGTCCACCGCCCGCCGCAGCAGCGGCTCGATACGTCTGGGATCCAGCGGCCGGCTGTCGAGCGCCCTGCCGTCGCGACCCATGATCAGGCCGCCGTTGTAGCTGATAAAGGGCAGTTCCAGGTCCAGCAGTTCGGCTGTCGGATACATTGTGTAGGGCGGCCGCCCGGAAACAAGTGTGAACTCGACCCCCGTCGACCGCAGGCTGCTGACGGCGGCCTGGGTGGCCGGCGGCACTTCCCCGTTGCGATCCAGCAGCGTCCCGTCCATGTCGCTGACCACCAGACGGATCTCGGCCAGCCTGGGTCCCCAGCGCTCCAGCAGACGCTCGACAGCCCGGGAGACCCGGGCGCCTCGTGAACGAATCACGTCGCAGCCTCCCCGCGGGCGGTGAACGTGGCCACATCGCCGATCAGGAACTCGAAGTTGACGCCACGCTCCAGGTGCCGCGGCTGCTTCTCCGACACGAGCATGGCCCGGTACAGGATGTCCGTCGCGAAACGGGTCGCAGCCTCCAGATCGCGCCCCGCCATCAGCGCCGCGATCAGGACCGAGCTGAACAGGTCGCCGGTGCCGTGCAGACGCAGCGGATGCAGCATGCCGGTGATGCCGACCGTCTCAATCCCGCGGCCGGCGATCAGGTTGGTGACGGTTTCGCCGCGCTGGATCCCCTTGAGCACCACATAGCGCGAGCCAAGCTCCAGCAGCGCATCAAGCAGGCGCTGTGTTGTCTCCGGCGCGGGCGACTGGCCCTCATAGGGGATGCCGGTCAGGATCGCCGCCTCGGTCAGGTTCGGCGTCAGCACGTCGGCCGCCTGCGCCAGGCGCTTCATCTCTTCGCACATGGCGTCGGTGTAGGTCTTATAGCGCACGCCATGGTCGCCCATCACCGGGTCGATGAACATCAGCGCCTGGGGGTACATCGCCGAAAGATCAAGAATGGTCTGGATCTGGCTCTCCGAACCCAGAAAGCCGGAATAAATCCCATCAATGACGACGTGGTTCGCCTGCCAGGCCGCCAGATAATCGGTCAGCTGCTCGCTGGTGTCCAGGAAGGTGTAGCGCTCATAGCCGGTATGGTTCGAAAAGACGGCGGTCGGCACGGGGCAGACATCAATACCGGCGGCCGCCAGCACCGGCATGACCACGGCGAGCGAGCACTTGCCGTAGCCACAGATATCGTGAACGGCGGCGACGCGGGGAATATAGTCGGGCACGGGTTCATAGATCTGAACGTCGGCTGCCTGCTGAACATTAAGGTTCATTTACTTCTCACTTTCTGGTCGCGCCCATGTCGCTGGGCGCATAGCACTCCGAGCCATTCTAGTCACCCGGGCTCATTCGGGCAAATTATTTAGTTTGGATATGCGAAGATCCCGCTCCCGGCCGTCGGCACCACCACTCTGGCCCCCGGCTCCAGCCCGTTCGCGGCGTAGTAGGCGCTATCCAGATGGCGGATCAGAGGATCAGCCGCTGTGCGCTCCACCAGCACCAGGATGCAGCCGCCCAGGCCCGCACCCGACAGCTGCGCCCCCAGCACGCCCGGCTGGCGGAGGCAGTCGTCAACCAGGGCATCGATCTCCGGCGTCGAACAGGCGTAGGCGCCCGGCTGTCGGTCGATCTGGGCCGCCGCCACGCGGACGGGATCCTGGCTTCTGAGGTCGGCGATCAGTCCCAGGAGCGTCGCATCATCGGCCGGAGCCTGCCAGGGGACGCCGTTGCGGGCGACACGATCGCCATCATGCGAAAGCGTCATCATGCGTCCGAGCGCCGGATAGTCGCCGGCGGCGATGAGTTCGATGGCCAGATCGGCCCGGGCGCACTCGGCCAGGCCATAGAGGACCACCGAGCGCAGCTGCCTGCGGCCGGGATCGCGGTGGGTCGCCACAATCTGGCGGATGCGCGGATGGAGTTCCGGGGGCAGAGCCTCAAAGACCTCCGTCGTCGTGATGTATTCCGGCAGTTCCAGCAGAATCTCATAGATGCGCTCCGGCGACACGCCCAGGTGCAGGGCGTTGAGGTCGCGCAGGTGCTCCAGGCGGTCGCGGTAGACCGGGAAGCGCTCGCGGACCAGCATCAGGCCAAACTCATAGGCGGCGACCTGCTGATTGAAGAGATCACGGGCGCCGGCTGATTTCTTCGCCTGAATACGACTATCCACAATCAGCATGCGGTAGCGCTCGTCAAAGGGATAGGAGGGGCCGACGCGGAAGGGGAAGAAGTCCATGTGGGTAACGTTGCCGGCCCGGCTCGCCTTCATCGCTGCGTGATCGCCCGAACCGCCGCGCGAACCGACAAACCACTCCCCCTCCCCGGCCAGCGTGATGAAGTCGGAGACACTGACCTCCAGGCGGTTGAGGGCCACCGCCGCCTCCATCGCCGCCACCACAATCGCGGAGGAGGAGGAGAGCCCGGCCGCCATCGGAACATTGCCGGTAAAGAGCATGTCCATTCCCTGCAGCAGACGCTGCGGCCGCTCCAGCTGCAGGCGCAGGACTCCGGCGCGGACATAGTTGACCCAGTCGCCGCGGCTGTCGGTCACCAGGCGCTGGATCGCTTCGGATTCTATAAAGGACACCCAGTTCTCTGTGTCATAGAGGGCGATTTCTTCGAGTATGGCGAAGTCCCGCTCCGGAAACGCGGGGTCCAGATTCCGGATGACGACCCGGTCGTCGTCGCGGGGGCTGGCTGCGACCAGTACCTCCCGGTCGATCGACATGACATTGGTCGAGCCGCCGCGGTGCTCGATATGGCGACCCATCAGGTTGATGCGGCCGGGCGCCCGGGCGATGACGACAGGGCGTTCGGGGCCGTGGTCGCGGATCCAGGCTTCGAGCAGACGCTGCAGGACCGCGCGGCGCTTGGTTTGCAGCTCGGGCTGGGCGCCGTAACTTGTGCCCAGATCCAGGTACCGGAGCGCGGCCAGCCAGTCGCCTGCCGGGGCCAGGCCGGCATGCTCGGGGAGGGCGGCGCTGGTCTCCTCCAGGAGCAGGGCCTGGAGCTCGAGCAGCTCGGCCATGGTGCTGAAGGTGCGGATAGCGTCGGGGCGGGTGGTCGTGACCATCCGCGCGTGGCCGCTTGTGCAGAGCAGGTTGACAGCGTCGGGGAGATAGAGCTCGCCCTGGGCATTGTCGGTGTTGGTAGCGCCGAGCGTCGTGGACAGCGCTTCCGGATCGAAGAGATAGAGGGCGGCATTGACGAGCCCTGAGGCGCGGATGGCGTCGGGCTTGAGCTGTTCACCGGCGAGTTCTCGCTCCGGCGGTGGCAGCGGAAAACCTGCGGCCAGGCGCTTCCAGATGCTGTCGCATTTACGCGGATGCAGGCCTTCGTCCGCCAGGATCCGGCGCACGGCTTCTTCGTCTGTGGGATCAAGTCCGGCCCGGGCCTCCACGGCGAGCCGCTGCAGCGCCAGATCGCTGCGCTCGACTATGCCGAGCGGGCGTCCGTCTTTACTGACGGCGATCCGGGCACCGTCGGGATTTGTCGCTTCGCTCTGCACCGCAAAGACCACTTTGGCATCGGGGTCCTGGGCCTTCGTTGTCAGCAGCTCCTGTACCAGCCGGGGATGCAGGAGCTTGTCGCCGTTCGCGATCAGGAGGTCGGAGCCCGGGGCGAAATATTGCGCAACCCGGAGCCCGATGCGGGCGGCATCCGCCGTCCCCCGTGCCTGGGCCTGGAAGGCGTAGGTGATGCCCTCTTCCCCGTCCAGACAGTGCATGACCTGTTCGGCCTGATGACCGACGACAACGATGAAGCGGTGGATGCCGCCTTCGCGCAGCGCGGCGGTCAGACGGCGAATGGCGGGCACGCCCACGATTTCATAGCAGACCTTGTGAGTATGCCGGGCGCCCATGCGGCTGCCGCGGCCGGCCGCGAGCACGATCGCGACCGGTTCCCGCGTGTTTGCTGGCGTGATCGCAGGCGCATTGGCAGCTGCGCTCGCTGGCAGATTGGCAGCTACGCTGGCTGGCAGATTGGCTGGCGCGCTGGCTGGCACGCTCGCTGGCGCGCTGGCAGCTGCGCTGGCTGGTATGCTCGCTGGCGCTGTTTCGGCACTGGTGTTAGCACTCTGGGAGGTCTTTTCTGATGAATTCATGGGGCGCCGGGCTCCTTTCGCTTCTGGGCAAGTCTTCCGTCCCATTATCGGCGAGCTGTCGAGGTGCGACAAGGAAGCGCTGTGCGAAGACACGCGTCGGGCGGAAGGAGTGTCGGGCGGAGGGAGCGCCGGATGGAGGGAGCGCCGGATGGGGGGAGCGCCGGGAATTGTGCTGTGAGCGCTTTGGTGGAGTTCTGAGCAGCATGGCTGGAGCGTGGGTGTTTGGGTGAAGTATCAAACGATATGACAGCAGCGGCGGCGGCGGGTTTCGATTGGCATGAACACAGTCTCAAAGTTTGTAACATTTGTCTGGCATGGTCGTCTTTCTGGCTGCCGGGGGAGAACATTTTCGCCGTTCTCCTTGACGACATCCATCTCCCTGGCATCCCGGTCGCGGCAAAAATGAATCCAAAACGGGTTAGATACCGTAGTCGTTCTCCATGACGATGGCACCAATAATTGAAAGCTGACGGTATTGCACTGCAGATCGGGCATTATCGAAGAATACGTACAGGGAGTGTCAGGGAGTGTGCAAAAAAGCCGAGATTGCCCTGCAGATCAGGCAATATCGAAGATTTACACAGGAAGCGGATAAAATGCGCTGGTGCCCCCAAATCAGGGCAGGAACGAAAAAATTGACCACAGCTATTTATGCCACCTGGCGGTCTGCACCGCCGCTTTCTTTTTTTCATTCTTTCTCCAAAGCGGCGGCAAACGAAATGATAGGAAGCAGTCGTGCGGGCGACGCTTGCTGCAGTGTCCAGGGGTGGACAAAAAATGCGCTGGTGCCCCCAAATCGGGGCAGGAGCGAAAAAATTGTCCACAGCTGGACAAAAATTGCGCTGGTGCCCCCAAATCAGGGCAGGAGCGAAAAAATTGTCCACAGGCGGACAAAAATTGCGCTGGTGCCCCGAAATCCGGGCAGGAACGAAAAAATTGGCCACAGCTGGACAAAATGTAGGGGGGTGGCCCAGGAGGGGGCACCGGTCGCAAC
>JASGUW010000220.1 GCA_030055235.1 Bacillota bacterium | reverse complement strand
TTTCGGGGCACCAGCGCATTTTTTGTCCACCCCTGGACAATTTTTTCGTTCCTGCCCCGATTTCGGGGCACAAACGCCCTTTTTTGGCCACCCCTGGACAATTTTTTCGCTCCTGCCCCAATTTCGGGGCACCAGCGCAATTTTTGTCCACCCCTGGACAAGTTTTTCTGTTCCTGCCCCGATTTCGGGGCACCAGCGCATTTTTTGTCCACCCCCTGGACAATTTTTTCGCTCCCGCCCCAATTTCGGGGCACCAGCGCAATTTTTGTCCACCCCCTGGCCAAAGAAGCTGTCCCTTCCCGGGCAGGGGACAGGAACTATTAATAACAGCCGTGCTGGGATCAAAAGCAGATGCTGATTACAGGCGCTTTGAACCCGTCAAACGACAAAACTCCGAGCAACATTTTGTCATCGTGACCCAGCTCAAAGAGAGCGGCTCTCAAATTGACATCACCTTGAGTTGTGTGGAGTAAAAAAATGCACCAAAAATGGATTTATATACGCTCAGAGCCAGCGACTCATACCGTTTGTGCCTTGAGCGAAGCGAAAGGTATGGCCTGTAAAATTGACACAACCCCAAAAGCTGACATTCAGAGACCTCGATGATCACCGGAAGCGGTCAGGCCTGCCGCCGGGCAACTAACTTCAAACCCACACAAAAGACGAATAATGTGAGGGTATGCATTTCGATTAAAGTGCATGAGTGAAGTCAATAAACCAAAAGATGCCGCGGTCTCCTGACCGTTTGCCCAGCTCTCGGTAAAGGCAATAAAAACAGAAGGCCTGCAGGCATCTTACCTGCAGGCATCTGTTAAGTATCAGTCTAAAAATTCTCGTTAATTGAGACGTTCCCAATCCAGAATAACCCCGATGCTCTCAACTCCGCGGCACTCGAGCTGTCGATAGAGTTCCGGTGCCTCATCAGGAGAAATACGATGAGTAATGAGGCCGTCAAGCTCCAGCCTCCGCTGCCGGATAAGGAGACGGGAGATCTCATTCACCCGCTTTTCAGTCCAGGGATAGAAAGGACTGTCGCCCGGCGCCGTCATGTTGCCGTGGGCACCCAGGATACTGAGGTACCGACTGACAACACCGGGACCCAGGCGCTGCTGCGACGGTGTCGGGGAATCGCCCACCAGGCCGATCCGGCCATAGTCACGGGCCAATGTACAGGCGGTGGCAAAGACATCGGCGGCGCCTGTCGCGTCGAAGACGATATCGGCCAGCTCTCCACCCGTGAGATCGCGCAGCGGCCCCTCTGCCCTGGCCACCTCAAGCGCCAGAGTCGCAGTCGTACCGCAGCGTCGAGCTGCCTCACAGCGGTAGCCTAGCGGATCGATACCGATCACCTGCCCGGCGCCGCTGAGGCGGGCGAGCTGAGCCACCAGCTGGCCTACCGGTCCCAGTCCGATCACAACGACGGTGTCGCCCAGCCTGACCTCGCACTTGCGTACAACATTCTGTGTCACCTTCAAAAGCGAAAGCCAGACCGCCTCTTCATCGCTGATCTCATCCGGGATGCTTTCCACCGCGGAAGCGGGCAGACAATAGTACTGCTGATGCGCCATGGCTGATGAGACACGGTCGCCCACTTTAAACCCCGTGACCTCTGAGCCGACGGCAACAACCCGCCCTGCACTGCTGTAGCCCGGATAAAAAGGATACTGTACCCAGGCGGCCCAATTGGTGCCGGGGTCAAATACACCGCGGTAGCAGGTCAACTCGGTGCCGGGGCTGACCAGTGAACGGGTCATCGCCACCAGCACCTGGTCCGGTGCCGGATCGCCAGCCGTTTCACGCCGCAGCTCCACCTGCCAGGCTTCCGGGTAGATGAGATTCCATGACTGCATTTGTTTGTCCTCCTCGCTCATCTGCATCACAGACCGTATCAGGTCTTCACTGCATTCAAAGCGTCACTTCGCTGCCGGCAGACAGGTACTCGATCTGGGAACCCATCGCGCTCTTCATCCTTTTGTACACATCAAGACCCGTGCAGTGGCAGGTGTAGAATTTCGCCCCCGTACCGATCAGAGTGGTAGCGATCTTGTCGATCTCTTCAGGGCTTTCCTGGCCGCCGGAACGACTGGAAAGATGAAAGCCACCAACAACAAAGTCGGGCATACGGCCTTCAAGCGACTGAAAATGCCAGAGAATGTTAAGAATGCCATTATGCGCGCAGCCTGTGATTAACAGGAACCTGCCGTCCTCCTTGACCACGAGGCTCTGCTCATGGGCGAAGCGATCCGCGATTTTCTGTCCTTTTTCCTCTATGAAGAGACCACGGTTTGATTTAGGCAGCGCTTCTCTCTGAGGAACGTTGGAGAATACGTAGATGTTGTCGGTAATGGAGAATCGCTCTGAGGTATAGACGACCTGCTCATGATCACGGAGCTCAGTATCCAGACCTATGTAGTCCAGGCGGTCATTCGGACGGCTGGCATAGTATTGTTCGAAAGCGAGCGGATGCAGATAGACCTTCGCCGTCTTATTCTTCTTAAGAAAGGTCGCCAGGCCTCCTCCATGATCGAAGTGTCCATGGGAGATGACGAGAGCATCCACATCGGCTATATCGACATCGAGTTTTTTCGCATTCCGCCGAAACAGATCGCTGGCGCCCACGTCAAAGAGCAGTTTCTCCGCTTTCGTCTCCACATAAAGACTGAGGCCATGCTCTGAGGCAAAACTTTCCGATATGCTGGTATTTTCCACCAGCGTCTTGATCAGCATCTTGTGGTCACCCCTTTTCAGGATAGTACATATCACAGGATACACTTTGGCTCGAGTAAATCGCTAACACATTCAGGCAAAGGCATGTCTGACTACCGCAATCTGCTTAGGCAAAAGCAATCTGCGTGCTTCGGATCATGGATTTGTTTGGTAAGCAGCTCGCACGATATCTCGAGCTTCGCTTTCGAACAGATCAGGTAGGCCGTTATAGCGCAGGCCGGAAATCTCTTTTGCAGAGGGCGAATACGCTTTCCGCTCTCAAAACAAGCGCAATATTTGTTGTCTGCCTTCGTTCTGAACTCGCTCACATTCGCTAACTGGCAAAATTCATCCTCTCTTGCAAGCAACAATGCAACGCGAAAGCAGCAGCCTTGATGATCCAATCAACATTGATTTTGCACTCCAATTTGATAGT
>JASGUW010000219.1 GCA_030055235.1 Bacillota bacterium | reverse complement strand
GCGTGAAATGGCAAAAACGATTGCCATTACAGCCTATCTTGACCACAAACGGCCTGGTTCTGGTCAACTTTGCGTGAAATGGCAAAAACGATTGCCATTACAGCCTATCTTGACCACGAAAGCCCTGATTCTGGTCAAAACAGCGTGAAATGGCAAAAACGATTGCCATTACAGCCTATCTTGACCACAAACGGCCTGGTTCTGGTCAACTTTGCGTGTAATGGCAAAAACGATTGCCATTACAGCCTATCTTGACCACGAACACCCTGTTTCTGGTCAACTTCGCGTGAAATGGCAAAAACAATTGCCATTACAGCCCATCTTGACCACCGGGACTTCCTTTCTCCTTCACCGTCAGGACAGTACAGGATCCACCCACCATCCGCCGCTCTATTGAATCTCATTTACCATACGAAAAGTGGATCCATCACCACAAGAAAACAATTCCCAACCCTCATTTACACATTGAAAAAACACTTGCAAAGCACCCATGTCATTACTGCCAAGATTGATTCGCATTTCTTGTGTAGATTGACAGCCGCCCAGCAGCTGATATACTATCTGAAACCTCTCAAGAATGCGGCGTCAGGCCTGTTTCACTACGACCAAAGAGCGCCGGACAGGGCTCTAAATGGAGGACATAAGAGGATGAAGACCAGTACTGTTACCTTTCAGTGTGAAGATGCGCTTCACATGAAAGCCATTGCTGTCCTGATCCAGAGGGCGTCGGTGTATAAGTCCAGCATCTGGTTAATCCGTGGCGATCGCCGCGCGAATGCCAAGAGTCTGCTTGGCGTCATGTCTCTTGGAATTGAAAATGGTACAGTGGTCGAAATTGTTGCGGAAGGACCCGACGAGGATGCCGCTCTCCAGGATGTGTACAATTACCTTAAGCAGCCAAGCTTCTAGACTGTCCACCGTTGCCGCGAATGCCGCCGCCGGAGAGACCCAACAGCAGTTGATGTAATAACGAAAGGGAGCCGCAGGCAGCGGCTCCTTTTACTTGATGCCCCCAGCCTGCCCCAGCCAAGAGGAACCTGATGCCCGGAGCCAAACCACCCCAGCCACCACCACAGCCATCACCACAGCCATCACCACAGCCATCACCGCAGCCGCCATCCCAGCCACCACCACAGTTGGATGCGGAGACCGGGACCGTCTGGACGAGCGCCCGTGCCCGTCTCGATCTCGTTCCGCGCGAACCCGGCGTCTACCTGATGCGCGATGCAACGGGCCAGGTCATCTATGTCGGCAAGGCCGTCTCCCTCAGACAGCGTCTGGGTTCCTACTTCACCCCCAATCCACGCGGCCCGGCCCGCACCCTCGCCATGATCCGCCAGATCGCCGACTTCTCCTACCTTGTCTGTCAGAACGAAGTAGAGGCCTTCATTCTCGAATCCAATCTCATCAAGCGCTATCAGCCCTTCTACAACATCCTGCTGAAGGACGACCACGACTATCCCTACATCAAACTGACCATGCAGGAAACCTACCCGCGCATACAGAAGGCCTGGCGCATAGAGGCGGATCAGGAGGAGGGGGCGCGCTACTATGGACCCTACCTCAACGGCGACGTCAACCGCGCCATCCAGACCCTGCACGAAATATTCCCCATGAAGACCTGCAACCGCGTCTTCCCCCGCGACATAGGCAAGGAACGCCCCTGCCTCAACTACCACATCAACCGCTGCATCGCCCCCTGTCTGGGGGAGGTCACAGCTGAGCAGTACCGCGCCGTCCTCGAACAGGTGCAGGACTTCCTCGAAGGCCGCGGCGACACCGTCCGCAGCCGCCTGCGCGCCGACATGGAAGAAGCCGCCGAAGCCCTGCGCTTCGAGCAGGCCGCCGTCCTCCGCGATCGCCTCGCCGCCCTCGACCGCCTGCTGGTCCGGCAGACCGCCGTCAGCGGCAGCCGCTTTGACGCCGATGCCCTGGGCCTGGCCCGCAATCCCGTAGAAACCGCGATCCTCCGCCTGGAAGTCCGCGGCGGGAAGATCATCGGCACCACAACCCACTTCCTCAGCGACGCAGGCGAAGAAGACACCGAACTCCTCGACGCCTTCATCCGCCAGTACTATGCCCAGGCCCGCCGCGTCCCGCCCATGATCATCAGCCCCATCGCGCTGCCCGACCACGAGCGCGAAGAGCTCGGCCGCATCCTCAGCGAACTGGCCGGCCGCCGAGTGCGCGTCCACCATCCCGCCCGCGGCGCCCGCCGCCAGATCGCCGAGATGGCCACCCGCAACGCCGCCGAAACCCTGCGCCGCCGCAGCCTGATGACCGGCTCCACCCAGGAGGCGCTCGACACCGCCCTGCAGCTGCTGGCAGCTTTCACCGGCCTGGCTGCCCCGCCCGCCCGCATCGAAGCCTTCGACGTCACCAACCTGGGCGACGCCGACCGCAGCTGCTCCATGGTGGTCTTCATCCACGGCCGCGCCCGTCGCCAGGCCTACCGCCAGTTTCACATCCGCGGCTTCGAAGGCATCGACGACTACCGCGCCATGGCGGAGGCCGTCAGCAGGCGCCTGGCCCGCCTCGACGACCCCTCCTTCGGGCAGCGCCCCGACCTCATCCTGGTCGACGGCGGCCTGACCCACGTAAGCATCATCGCCAAACTCATCCACGAGCACGGCGCGGCAATTCCCGTTGCCGGCATCGTCAAGGATGGCCGCCACCGCACCCGCGGCCTGGCCCTGGTCGACGGACGCATCATCGAACTGGCCAGGGCACTGGGCATCAGTAAGGATGAGGAGATGGATGCGAAGCCCCCAACCCCCGTCCGTGCCCCCGAAGACGCTCTGAGCCTCGACGACCTGGAGCGTGAGGAGCAGTTCCGCCTGCTGCGCCTGTTGACGGCGATCCAGGACGAGGCCCACCGCCGCGCCCGGAGCGGCGGCCAGAAGCTCAGCCGCAGCCGCCAGCTGCACTATAAACTCGAAAGCATCCCCGGCATTGGTCCCGCCCGCCGCCGCGCCCTGCTGAAACACTTTGGCTCGCTGAAGGCGATCGCCGCCGCCGACCTGGCCGCGCTGGAGGCCTGCCCCGGCCTGGGCACGAAGCCGGCGGCCGCCGTCTATCGGCACTTTCACCCGGAAGCGGATGCCACCCCGGAAGCAGAAACCGCCCTCGAAACGGATGCCGCACCGGAAGCGGCCAAGGAGGACTGATGGCACTCTGGGCACTCTCCGATCTCCACCTGGCCCATGGCCTGGACAAGCCGATGGACGTCTTCGGCCCCGCCTGGGCCGGCCATGTCGAGCGCATGGCCGCCAACTGGGACAGCAGCGTTGCCGCGGACGACACCGTCATCATCGGCGGCGACATCTCCTGGGCCATGAAACCGGAAGAGGCCATTGCCGACCTGGCCTGGATCCATGCCCGTCCGGGGCGAAAGGTCCTGCTCAAGGGCAACCACGACTACTGGTGGCCGTCGACGGCGCGCTTCGGCCGCCTGCTCGCCGAGCAGGGCTTTGACACGATCGACTTCCTCTTCAATTCAGCCCTTGCCTGCCCGGAGGCCATCCTCTGCGGCAGCCGCGGCTGGCTGCAGCCCGGCGACGACGGGGAAACGGCCGCCGATGCCGCCATTCGCAGCAAAGAATGTGGCCGCCTCCGCCTGAGCCTGGAGCAGGCGGAAAAACTGCGCCAGACCCACCCCGACCTGCCCCTGGTCGCCGTCATGCACTTCCCGCCTTTCCGCGCAAATGCCGAATCGTCCTGCTTCACAGAGATCCTGGCCGCCGCCGGTATCCGCCTCTGCCTCTACGGCCACCTCCACGGCCTGGCCGGCCGCCGCATTCCCCAGGCCGACGTCGACGGCATCCGCTGCCTGCTGACCGCGTCCGACTACCTGGGCTTTGCCCCCATACGCATCGATCCGGGCTGTGCTACACTGACCCGTACGATTCCCGCTTCTCTTTCAGGAGGTTCCGATGCCCCTTAGCATGACCGGATATGGCCGCGGCCAGGCAAGTTCACAGGAGCTTTCCGTGACTGTCGAGCTGCGCGGCATCAACAGCCGTTATTGCGAAGTCAGTCTGCGCCTGCCACCGGGCTTTCAGTCTCTGGATGCCGAACTGCGCCGCAGGGTAAGTGATGCCGTCGTGCGGGGAAAGGTCGATCTGACGCTGAGCTGCCGCGACGAGCGCCCCGACCGCCATCTCATCCGCGCGGACCTGCCCCGTGCTGCGGCCTATGCCACAGCCGCCCGTGCCATCGCCGAAACCGTGGGCGCCACGCCCAACTGGCGCCCGGACCCCATGGCCATACTTCGCCTGCCGGATGTCATCGTAGCCGCCGCGGACGATGATGAGCCTGACTCCGAAGTGACCGCCCTTCTTGATGACGCCCTGATGACGGCTCTTGACGAGCTGGAGGCCATGCGCCGTGCCGAAGGGGAGCGCCTGGCTGACGACATCCGGGAGAAGCTTGTCTCAATCCGCAGCCAGCTCGCCCTGATAGAGGCGGCTCTGCCCGACATCGAGACGCGCTACCGCGAGCGCCTGGAGCAGCGCCTGGAGCGGCTGCTGACGCCGGAAGCCTGGGCGCGCCTGGGCCCCGAGCGCATTGCCACAGAGGTCGCCGTGCTCGCCGAACGCTCCGCGATTGACGAAGAGCTGGTTCGCCTCCAGAGTCATCTGGAGCAGTTCACGGCGATTCTTGACGCTGATGAAGAACAGGTGGGGAAGAAGCTCGACTTCCTGATTCAGGAGATGAACCGGGAAATCAACACGATCGGCTCGAAGGTGCAGGAAATTGCTGTCAGTTCGGCGGTCATAGAGGTGAAAGCTTTGCTGGAAAAAATCCGCGAGCAGGTGCAGAACCTTGTCTAACGAACACTTTATCCGTATCGGGCATGGCAATCTGGCCAATCTCAGCCGCTGCGTGGCCATCGTCCATGCCGATTCGGCACCGGCCAGGCGCATGATTCAGGATGCCCGCGACCGCCTCATGGTGGTCGATGCCTCTTCGGGACGCAAAACCCGTACGGTGCTCGTCATGGACTCCGAGCACCTGCTGCTTTCCGCGCTCAGTGCGGAGGAGATTGCCCGCCAGCTGCCGGCCACGGCACCGGCCGACGAACCGGCGGAAGGAGGGGACTGATGGAAATCGGACTCAGGGCCAAAGGCATTCTGTTCTGTCTGTCGGGACCGTCGGGGGTAGGGAAGGGCACCGTGATCCGGGCCCTGCGCCAGCTTGACGGCAATCTCGACCACTCGGTTTCGGTGACGACCAGGCCGCCGCGCCCCGGCGAACGTGACGGGGTGGAGTACTACTTTCGCAGCCGTCAGGACTTCGAAGCCATGTTGGCGGCCGGAGAGATTCTGGAGCACGACGAGTACTGCGGTCACTATTACGGGACGCCGCTTGGGCCTTTGCAGGAAAAAACCGCTCAGGGACGCGATATCATCCTGGACATCACGGTACCGGGCTCGCTCGTCACCCTGGAGCGCTTCCCGGAAGCCGTCAGCATCTTCCTGCTGCCGCCCTCTCTGAGCGAACTGCGCCGCCGCCTGGAGGGGCGCGGCACGGAGACTGCCGCGGTGATCCAGGCCCGCCTTGATGTCGCGCGCAAGGAGATTCTGGAAGCCCCCCGCTTCACCTATAACGTCGTCAACCACGAAGTCGGGCGCTGCGCCGAGCAGATCCGGGCGATCATGGAGGCGGAGCGTTCGCGTTCGGAGCGCCTGACGGGGATTGCTGAACTGATCATGAATCGCTAAAATGTATCGGATATGCCAATTTGTGAGTAAAAATTGTACATGACAGCTTGGCGCCCGTCCGGCCGCCGCTGTCAGCTTATGTCAATGTAAGCACGGGAGGAAACATGCTCGTCAAACCCTCAATCGATGAACTTCTGCCGAAGACCCATAACCGCTATACACTCGCCGTGCTGGTCGCCAAACGCGCGCGCCAGCTCGTCAGCGGTGCCCAGCCGCTGATCGATGCGAATCAGGACAATTATGTCAGCCTGGCCAGTGAAGAAGTGCTGGCCGGCGCCGTGGTGGGTGTCGACGGCGAACTGAAACCGGAAGTGCCGCTGCGCCCGGAAGTGCTGGAAGCCCGCGAACAGCAGCGCATCCAGGAAGAGGAGCAGCAGGCTCTGGATGTCATTCGCAGCAACTTTGGCTTTGATGAAGAGGAGCTGCGCAGCCGCCCGCAGCAGACCTTCCTGACCCGTCTGGAAGACCAGCTGTCCCGTGAAGCCGAAGAGGCGGCTCGGGCGGAGGCCCAGGCCCAGATGCGCGAACTCGACACGGTTGAGGCGGATAATGAGGAGGATGATGAGTGAGCAGCCAGCTGACCATGGACCGCCTGGTTGCCCTGGCACGCAACCGCGGCTTTGTCTATCCCGGTTCTGACATTTACGGCGGACTGGCCAATGCCTGGGACTACGGCCCGCTCGGTGTTGAGCTGAAGAACCGCATCAAGCAGCTCTGGTGGCAGGCCTTTGTGCAGCGCTCGCGCCTCAATGTCGGCGTCGACTGCGCCATCCTGATGAACCGCCGTGTCTGGGAGGCCTCAGGCCATGTCTCTTCCTTCAGCGATCCCCTGATCGACTGCCGTGAATGCCGCAGCCGCTACCGCGCCGACCAGCTGATCGGCGACTGGAATGCGGAGAACGGTGTGGTGCAGGCGGTTGACGGCTGGCCGAATGAGGAGCTGGAAGCCTATATTGCCGAGCATGAGATCGCCTGTCCCAAGTGCGGCGCCCGCAACTTCACCCCGATCCGCCACTTCAACATGATGTTTCGCACCTATCAGGGTGTGACGGAAGATTCAGCCGCCGAAATCTATCTGCGCCCGGAGACGGCTCAGGGCATTTTCGTCAATTTCCGCAACGTCCAGCGCAGCACCCGCAGGAAGCTCCCCTTCGGCATTGCCCAGATCGGGAAGAGCTTCCGCAACGAAATCACGCCCGGCAACTTCATCTTCCGTACCCGCGAATTTGAGCAGATGGAGCTAGAGTTCTTCTGCCAGCCCGGCACCAACCCGGCCTGGTTCGATTACTGGCGCGAATTCTGCTACAACTTCCTGATCGCCCTCGGCCTGCCGGCCCAGGACGTGCGCTTCCGCGACCATACGCCGGAGGAGCTGTCCTTCTATTCGCGGGCGACGACCGATCTGGAGTATCTCTTCCCCTTTGGCTGGGGCGAAGTCTGGGGCATCGCCGACCGTACCGACTACGACCTGGGCCGCCACATCGAGCACAGCCGCCAGGATCTCAGCTACTTCGATCCGACGACGAACGAAAAGTACATCCCCTATGTCGTCGAGCCCTCGCTCGGCGCCGACCGCACCTTCCTGGCCGTGCTCGCCGCCGCCTATGATGAGGAAACGCTGGCCGACGGGGAGACGCGCACCGTTCTGCGCTTCCGGCCCGCTCTGGCGCCGGTCCAGATCGCCGTGCTGCCGCTGTCGGCCAAGCTTTCAGAGGAGGCGGCCGCCGTCGCCGACCTGCTCTCCCGCGACTACAGCGTCGAGTTCGACGACCGCCAGGCCATCGGCCGCCGCTATCGTCGTCAGGATGAGATCGGCACCCCCTGGTGTGTCACCTACGACTTTGATTCGCGCGAAGATCAATGTGTGACCGTGCGC
Organism: Bacillota bacterium; assembly: GCA_030055235.1. Taxonomy (GTDB): domain Bacteria; phylum Bacillota; class Clostridia; order Saccharofermentanales; family Fastidiosipilaceae; genus JAEZYR01. The sequence goes on along the minus strand of JASGUW010000219.1, from coordinate 3,090 downwards.
GACCGCGACACGATGCAGCAGGAGCGCATCCCCATCCAGGACCTTCGCGCCTGGTTTACCGGTCGCTTTGATTTTGATATGCCGGTGCCCGCGCTGCCTGACGCAGCCGGAGCCGTAGAAGATGGAGAGTGATTTATGAGCACCAAGTATGTCTATGCCTTCAGAGAAGGCGACGCCAGCATGCGCAACCTCCTCGGCGGAAAGGGTGCCAACCTGGCCGAGATGATGCGCCTCGGACTGCCGGTTCCGCGTGGTTTCACAATCACCACGGAGGCCTGCACGCGCTACTACGAAGACGGTGAGACCCTGGCCCCTGACATCCGCGCCCAGATCAGGGAGACCCTCGCCGGTGTTGAGGAACACGTGGGGAAGAAGCTCGGCGATCCGGACAATCCCTTCCTGGTCTCCGTGCGCTCCGGCGCCCGCGCCTCCATGCCGGGCATGATGGACACCATCCTGAACCTGGGTCTCAATGATGAAGTCGTCGTCGGTCTGGCCAAACTGACCGGCAATCCGCGCTTCGCCCGCGACAGCTACCGCCGCTTCATCATGATGTTCTCCGACGTGGTGATGGACATTCCGCGCCGCCTCTTTGAGGAAGCTCTTGAGGAGATGAAGCAGGCGAAGGGCGTCGAGCTCGACAACGAACTGGATGCCGACTCCATGGGCGAGCTCGTCGACCGCTATCTGGCTATCTATGAAGAGAATAAAGGCGAAAGCTTCCCGCAGGATCCCCATGAGCAGCTGCTGCTGGCCATCTCCGCCGTCTTCCGCTCCTGGAACAACGATCGCGCCATCTTCTACCGCCGCCAGCACGGCATCCCCGCCAGCTGGGGCACCGCCGTCAACGTCCAGGAGATGGTCTACGGCAACATGGGTGACACTTCCGGCACGGGCGTTGCCTTCTCCCGCGACCCGGCCACCGGTGAGAATGTTCTCTTCGGTGAATTCCTGATCAACGCCCAGGGTGAGGACGTCGTTGCCGGCACCCGCACCCCGAATCCCATCGCCGAACTCGCCGACATCCTGCCGGAGGCCTATGAGCAGTTTGTCGCCACCGCCCGCCTGCTCGAAAACCACTATCACGACATGCAGGACATGGAGTTCACCATTGAGCGCGGCAAGCTCTACCTGCTGCAGACGCGCAACGGCAAGCGCACCGCCGCCGCCGCTCTGAAAATCGCGGTTGACATGGTCCAGGAAGGCCTGCTCACGCGCGAAGAAGCGCTGCAGAAGATCGACGCCTCCTCCCTTGATGCCCTTCTCCATCCCACCTTCGAGCCGCAGGCGCTGGCCAAGGCGAAGGTCGTCGGCCGCGGCCTGCCGGCCTCTCCCGGTGCCGCCAGCGGTCGTATTTATTTCCACGCCGCCGACGCCGAAGCGGCCGTTATGGAGCGCGGTGAGCGTGCCATTCTGGTGCGCCTGGAGACCAACCCCGACGATATCGTGGGAATGAGTGTTGCTTCCGGCATCCTGACCGGCCGCGGCGGCATGACCTCCCACGCCGCCGTCGTCGCCCGCGGCATGGGCCGCTGCTGCATCTCCGGCTGCTCGGAGATCACGATCGACGTCGACGGGCGCTTCATGATCGACGCCCACGGCCGCCGTTACGAAGAAGGCGAATGGATCTCCCTGAACGGCTCGACCGGCAACATCTATGGTCAGGAGCTGCCCACTGTTGACGCTGAACTGACCGGCGACTTCGCCACCATCATGGACTGGGCGGATGAAGTGCGCACGCTGCAGATCCGGACAAACGCCGACACGCCCCATGACGCCGCCACTGCTCTGCGTCTCGGCGCCCAGGGCATCGGCCTGACCCGCACCGAGCACATGTTCTTTGAAAAAGAGCGCATCTTCGCCTTCCGCCGCATGATCGTGGCGGAGAATGAAGAGGTCCGCCGCCAGGCTTTGGCTGAGATCCTGCCGATGCAGCAGGCCGACTTTGAGGGCATCTTTGAGGCCATGGCCGGCCTGCCGGTGACGATCCGCCTGCTTGACCCGCCCCTGCATGAGTTCCTGCCGACGCGTGATGACGAAATCGCCGAGCTGGCCCAGGCACTTAATGTCCCCGCCGCCCAGCTGGAGGATAAGATCAAGTCCCTGCATGAGCTCAACCCCATGATGGGCCACCGCGGCTGCCGCCTGGCCGTCTCCTATCCGGAGATTGCCGAAATGCAGACGACGGCCATCATCCAGGCGGCGCTGGCGCAGAGTGCGAAGGGCTACACCGTCGTTCCCGAAATCATGATCCCGCTGGTCTCCGACGCGAAGGAGACGGCCTTTGTCAAGGACATCATCGTCACGACTGCCGACCGCCTGATCGCCGCCAGCGGCAGAGAGCTCGACTACCTCGTCGGTACCATGATCGAGATCCCGCGTGCCTGCATCATCGCCGACAAGATTGCCGAGCAGGTCTCCTTCTTCAGCTTCGGCACCAACGACCTGACCCAGATGGGCTACGGTCTCTCCCGTGACGACGCCGGCCGCATCCTTGACGACTACTACGCCGCCGGCATCTTTGACACCGACCCGACCGCCCGCCTGGACGAAGAGGGCGTCGGCGAACTGATGCAGATCGCCGTCGAGCGCGGCCGCCGCGCCCGTCCCGACATCAAGCTCGGCATCTGCGGCGAGCACGGTGGCGACCCCTCCTCGATCCGCTTCTGCCACAGGCTCGGCCTCAACTACGTCTCCTGCTCGCCCTACCGTGTGCCGATTGCCCGTCTGGCTGCGGCACAGGCTGTCATCGAGTACGGCAGCAATTAGGCTAAGAATTTACGCGAAGTTCGCGCCCCACGCCCGCATCCCCCAGGAGGGGGTGCGGGTGTTTGCGTATCCTTTGTTTCCTGAGTTCGCAGTTTTGCATGATGAATCCGTGCAAGTTTCTGAATGCATCCGGCATATCGGAGCCTGGTGGAGTCTGAAAAATGGAACGCCCGGTAGCGGAGCCCACGATAGGGGCAAAATCCCGGAAAAAACATTTGACATGGGGCAGGGCGGGTGATAGAGTGGTCGAGCGCCTCGCGAACGGGGCCCTCCGGACCTTGACAATTGAACAGTGACTAAACGTGCGAAAAGCACACACAT
>JASGUW010000218.1 GCA_030055235.1 Bacillota bacterium | reverse complement strand
TGATGTGCATCCCATGCATTGAGGAACTCTTCAAGTAGCATATCGTTGCTTGCCGCAAGGATAATCCCGGCATACTCCTGACAGAAAGCTACTTTCTGTACTCAACGACACACTTTGATGCCGGAGTTCACTAGAACATGGCAGATAAACACCTCAAAGAGTGGCGCAGCAAGAGGTTTGACATGAGAACTTTAGAGAGTTCCCAAGAGGTGGAGAAAAGGGGAGATTCGATTCCAAACCTCAAAAGCCGGTCATCATTATCCGAGAAGAATTGCTGAAACGATTGTCTGCGAGGCATTTGAGGATTCTTCTCGGATAATGAAACTTCTCGGATAATTGCTGACACAACTCGCTTTTTTGTCCATTTCCCCATCCAAATGGTCAACTTTTGGAGTTGTGCCGATCCTCTTCTTTTCACCGCCCCTTGCTCCCTCTTCAGAGGGGGTTAATCGGACCACAAACAATTCGAATTTGACATGCGTTACAGCAAAAAGGACGTTGTTATTTGTAAAGGTGATGGCGTTTTTCGGCTGCCCCCTGAACAGCAGCAGCTATAGAAGTTCATCGTAAACGTCACCAGCGCCGTGCGGAAATTTCAGATTTCTAACGAATGACCTCTTGCTCTTGACGGATGTTTCCCGTACACTGCTGCCGCAAAAAGATCCTTTAAGGCCGTCCCGTGAGACGTCAAGGAGTCAAGACCCGGTATGTGGCTGTCCGGCAACAGAGCGCGTAAAAGCGCTTCGAGTTCTGCCTGCCGCTGTCCCGGATAAATCCTCCCTGCGCGTTCCATCACGGCGATATATTAGGGAGATAATTTCATGCAAGAACCCGCCAAAGCACATTTGATGGACGCCACCGCCATGGATCGCGCCCTGACCCGCATTGCCCATGAGATCGTGGAGCGCAATCGCGGCATCGAAAAACTCTATCTGGTCGGCATTCAGCGCCGCGGCGTCCCGCTCGCCATGCGCATCGCCGACCGCATCGCCAAAATTGAAGGCGAGCGCCCCGGCGTCGGCATCCTGGACATCACCTTCTACCGCGACGATCTGTCGCTGCTGAATCAGAACCCGGTCGTCAATGCCACCGAAATCTCCTGCGCCATCTACGACTACATTATCGTCCTGGTCGATGACGTCATCTACACCGGCCGCACGGTGCGCGCGGCGATAGAGGCCATCTTTGACATGGGCCGCCCGGCCCGCATCCAGCTCGCCGTCATGATCGACCGCGGCCATCGCGAGCTGCCGCTGCGGCCCGATTTTGTCGGCAAAAACGTCCCGACCAGCCGCTCCGAGCAGATTGAGGTCTCCGTTGTCGAAATCGACGGGCACGACGCCGTCCGCCTCTATGATCGCGAAGAATATGTCGCCGCCCACAACGGCGCGGAAGGAAGTGCCCTGTGAGCCGCGACGAAGGGCTGCGGAGAAAGGACCTGCTTGGCATCCAGCAGCTCGATGTCGACGAAATCTATGCGATCCTGAACACCGCACGCAACATGAAGCAGGTCATGGAGTCCGGCAACAAGCGCACCGCCTATCTGGCAGGAAAGAGCGTCGTCACCCTCTTCTTTGAAAACTCCACCCGGACACGGGCGAGCTTCGATTTTGCGGCGAAGTACCTGGGTGCCAGCTCGGGCGCCCTCTCAAACTCGGGCTCGGCGACGGCCAAGGGCGAATCCCTGCTCGACACCGCCATCACCATCGACCACATGGCGACGGACTTCCTGATCCTGCGCCATCAGGTTTCGGGGTCGCCGCACTACCTGGCGCCACGGGTCCAGGCCTCTGTCATCAACGCTGGTGATGGCTGCAACGAACACCCCACCCAGGCCCTGCTCGATCTCTACACCATGCGCGACAAGCTTGGCCGGCTCGACGGCCTGCGCGTCGCCATCATCGGTGACATCTCGCATTCACGGGTGGCGCGGTCGAATTTGTGGGCTTTGCAGAAATTGGGATGCGACGTACGATTTGCCGGCCCCGGCACCATGATGCCGCGCTTCATCGAGCAGACCGGTGCCACGCGCTGTCGCAGTGTAGAGGAAGCCGCTGACGGCGCTGACGTCGTCATGGGCCTGCGCATTCAGCTCGAGCGCCAGACTGCCGGGCTCTTTCCCTCCGTGCCGGAATATGTCCGCTACTACTCGATCACGGAGGAGGTACTCGCCCACGCCGCCCCGCACGCCCTGATCATGCACCCGGGACCGACCAACCACGGTGTCGAGATGGAGACCTCCATTGTCGAGCACGAGCGCTCGGTCATCCATGAGCAGGTGACCAACGGTGTGGCGGTGCGCATGGCGGTTTTGTACCTGCTGAACCTTTACCGCAATCGCCGTCAGAGAGGAGTCCTGTCCGCATGAATTTGATTATTACTAATGCGAAGATCGTCCACCCCCGTCCGCTCGGCGCGGCGCACACCAAGCCCGAGCTTGGCACGATTTATGTCGTGGATGGTGCGTTTGCCACATGCGAAGGGGCTCTGGCGGCCGGACTCGTCACAGCCGACGGGACGCCGCGGGAGGGCACAGCCGTCGTCGATGCGACGGGCCTCTACGCCCTGCCCGGCCTGATCGACGCCCACACCCATCTGCGCGATCCCGGCCAGGAGTACAAGGAGACGATCGCCACGGGGACACGGGCGGCGGCGCGCGGCGGCTTTACGAGCGTGCTTTGCATGCCGAATACCAAACCCGTCATCGACAACGCCGCTGTGGTGCGCTATGTCATCGACAAGGCCCGGCGGGAGGCTGCGGTCAACGTCTTCCCGATCGGGGCCGTGACGAAGGGGCAGAAGGGCGTCGAGATCGCCGAGATCGGCCTGATGCAGGAGGCCGGCGCGGTGGCCGTCTCCGACGATGGCGTTCCGGTGTCGACCGCCGCCATGCTGCAGCGCGCCCTGCTCTATGCCGCCGACTTTGGCATTCCGGTCATCGACCACTGCGAGGATCTGAGCCTGGCGGCCGGCGGTGTCATGAACGAGGGCCTGAACTCCACCGTCATGGGCGTGCAGGGCATTCCGTCCGCGGCCGAGGACATCATTGTCGCCCGTGACATCGAGCTCGCCGGCTATCTGGGCCTGTCGATTCATCTGGCCCATATCTCAACGGCAGGCGCCGTCGCCATGATCCGCCAGGCGAAGGCCCGCGGCATCCAGGTGACCTGTGAGACCTGCCCCCACTACTTCACGCTGACCGACGACCACTGTCTGGGCTTTAACACGCTGGCCCGCGTCAACCCGCCGCTGCGCCGGCCGGAGGATGTCGCCGCCATCATAGAGGGGCTGGTTGACGGCACCATCGACATGATCGCGACCGACCACGCCCCGCACCACGACGATGAGAAGGACATCGAATTCGCTCACGCGCTGAACGGCATGACGGGTCTGGAGACTGCCTGGCAGCTGGCCTGGACGCGGCTCGTGCTGCCGGGGTATCTGGAAATAGGTGATCTGGCCCGCCTGATGAGCCGGGCGCCGTCGGAGCGCTTCGGGCTGGGGCGCGGCGGCTTTGAGCCCGGGCGGCCGGCCGACCTGATCCTGGTCGATCCTGAGCGCGAAGTGACGGTGGATCGTTTTAAGATGCTTTCGCGTTCGCACAATTCTCCCTATCACGGGATGACGCTGCAGAGCGACGTGGTGCGCACCTATGTCGGAGGACGGGAGGTCTATCGTGGCTGAGCGGAGTTTTGCCCAGCGGGTTTTTGAGCGTTTGCGTACACTGGATAATCCGACCGTGCTGGGGCTCGATCCGGATCTGGGGCGGATGCCCGCTGCGCTGCGGGCGGCCGCGGCGGCGGGTCCTGAGGCTGCTGGCCGCGTGATCCTGGACTACAACCTGGCCCTGCTGGACGCCGTGCAGGATATTGTCGGCTTCGTGAAACCGCAGGTCGCCTGCTACGAGCGCCATGGACTGGCCGGTATGGAGGCCCTCGCCGCCACCATCCGCGCTGCCCGCGAGCGCGGTTTCCTGGTTATCGCCGACGGCAAGCGCAATGACATAGGCAGCTCCAGCGCCGCCTATGCCGCTGCCTGGCTCGGGGGCGCGGGTGACTTCGACGCTGACGCTCTGACTGTCAACGCCTATCTTGGGTGGGACGGTATCAAGCCCTTTGTCGATGCCTGTGTCGCCCGCGGCCGCGGTATCTTCGTCCTGGTGCGCACTTCGAATCCTTCGGCGACAGAGCTGCAGGATCTGGAGCTTGGCGATGGCCGTCGGGTCTACGAGGCCATGGGCGATCTGGTCGCCGCCTGGAACGCTCCGCATGTCGGCGGCTCTGGTGTCGGCGGTTCTGGTGTCGGCGGCTCTGGTTATGGTCCGGTCGGCGCGGTGGTCGGCGCCACCTGGCCGGAGCAGGCGCGGAAGCTGCGGCAGCGCCTCCCCGGCAGCCTGATTCTGGTGCCGGGCTACGGCGCCCAGGGAGCGACGGCGGACGACTGTGCGGCGAGCTTCGATGAGCGGGGCGAGGGCGCGCTGGTGAACGCGTCGCGTAGCCTGATGTACGCCTGGCAGAAGGAGGGGAGGGAGGCGGACTTCGCCGCCGCCACCCGTGACGAGGCCCTCCGTATGCGCGACGCCCTGCGCCTGGCCCGCGATCGGCATCTGGGGACGGGCTGAACCAGGCGCCGGAGCCGGACGTGGTTCGGCGGAACGGGACTCAGCGGCCGGAACGGGTTTGAGAGCCAGACGAAGTGGTCAAAACAGCGTGTAATCAAAAAAACGATTTGGATACCAGGATACTTTGACCACGGATGACCTGTTTCTGGTCAAAACAACGTGTAATCCAAAAAATGATTTGGATACCAGGCTACTTTGACCACGGATGACCTGTTTCTGGTCAAAACAGCGTGTAATCCAAAAAATGATTTGGATACCAGGCTACTTTGACCACGAAAGGCCTGATTCTGGTCAAAACGACGTGTAATCCCAAAAACCATTTGGATACCAGGCTACTTTGACCACAAAGGGCCGCGCGCGCCGCTGCACGGCGCGCAGGGTCAAAACAGCGCGTAATCCAAAAAACCATTTGGATTACAGGCTACTTTGACCACGAAGGGCCTGTTTCTGGTCAAAACAGCGCGTAATCCAAAAAACGATTTGGATTACAGGCTACTTTGACCACGAGAGAGTCGCGCACGCCTCGACGCGGCGTGCAGGGTATGATTACCTTTCATCTTACTTGTTCAGGTCAAAGCGAGCCCGGCTCACCCCACACCTTTGAAAAACGTGTCTTCCTCGTCGCTCACTTTCAATCGCACTCCATTCACATTCCGGCAATTCATAAAGCTGACCGCGCGCAAGCAATTGGGGGACGATCTTAGAATACTTGAACGTATGCTACGCTAAAGCAGTGGTGTCTCGAGCATCTCAAAAAAGGCAAAATTATTTACCACAGTCCCTACAGATTTGCCAGACACCCTTCTGCTTCCTGAGTAGCTATGCTGCTCAGGAAACTGGCAGAGCATGGAATTGCTCACTAGAAACGGTTTCTCGAGCAAAATTGGATGCACGTCATATTTGTCGGAACGAGTAAATCTTTTCCGAACTTTTCTCAGAAACACCTGCAACACCGCAGTTTTTTGCGCAGATTGAACACGGTGCATGATCTGGGTTTATAGATATTCTCTTCCACAGAAATCATAGTTATTGACGCTGGATACAGAACCCAGGGTGCTGGGTACTGGGCGCAGATTTAAAATGATAGAAATGAAAAACGGCGGCGATCGGCGAGGCTTATCCGCATAAAGCTGGTACGTTTCGAAGAGGCAAGAGAATGGATCTTTGCCTTTCGTTGCCAAAGAGAAGCAAATCCTGCTGATTCAAGTACTCCTGTCCTGATATCTGCGCGCTGTACAGCGGCCTGCACGCTGCATAGCGGCGCACGCGACTCTCTATGGTCAAGATAGGCTGAAATGGCAATCGAATTTGCCATTTCACGCTGTTTTGGCCAGAATCTGGGCTTCCGTGGTCAAGATGGGCTCAAATGGCAATCGAATTTGCCATTTCACGCTGTTTTGACCAGAATCTGGGCTTCCGTGGTCAAGATGGGCTCAAATGGCAATCGAATTTGCCATTTCACGCTGTTTTGACCAGAATCAGGCCTTCCGTGGTCAAGATGAGCTCAAATGGCAATCGAATTTGCCATTTCACGTTGTTTTGACCAGAATCAGGCCTTCCGTGGTCAAGATAGGCTGAAATGGCAATCGGTTTTGCCATTTCACGCTGTTTTGACCAGAATCAGGGTTTTCATGGTCAAGATAGGCTGAAATGGCAATCGGTTTTGCCATTTCACGCGATCCTGACCAGAATCTGGGTTTTCGTGGTCAAGATGAATAGAATTACAAAACCTTTCATGGATTCTCTTTGTTTTGGCTCTGCGCGGCGTGCGCGACTCCTGCCAGCCGTCCTCCTGCTAAGCTCACCCGCGTCCCAACATTTCAGACGTACACTCAGCAATTTTACGGGCTGGACAGGCACAGCCCCTTCGGAGGCGCAGAATTCCGCTTCCTGAGTGGTTATGCTGCTCAGGAAGCAGCCAAAGCATAAAAATTACTCACACGAAGCCGGTTTCTCAAGTAATACTTACGCCTTTGTACAGCGCAACTGGACAAAGAGACAAGCGCAGCCCGATCAGAGATGCCAAAATCCATCTACCTTAGACTTAGACAGCTATGCTGTCCAAAATGCAATACTGCTCCTGCTAAATCCTACCGTTGGGAACCTCGAGTTTCCGTGAGTCTACATATGCGGAAGATTAAAAGCATCATGCACATAGCACTCGTAAGCCGCTCCCAGCACCCGCTCGGCAATGCCCATCCATTCTTTTGAAGCGCTCTGCCCGATACACAAAAGGAGCGGCGCCGCAGCACCGCCCCTTTCAACCCATTTCCGCCTGGTTATCTGGCCGCCTGCTTGCCCGGTCGCCCGGGTTGCCGCGCAGCCTGGCCGCCGGCCCGCAGCCCCTGCCCCCTACTCGACGCCGATGCGCGGGTCACGCTCGGACATCGGCTTGTAGCGCCGGCGCTGAGCGATGTTCTTATAGGCCGGACGCATGATACGGCCGCCGGAGATCAGCTCCTCCAGGCGGTGCGCCGACCAGCCGGCGATACGCGCCACGGCAAAGACCGGGGTAAACAGCTCGGGCGGAATACCAAGCATGTTGTAGACAAAGCCCGAATAGAAGTCGACGTTGGCACAGATCACCTGATCGCGCTTCTTATGCGCACGGAACACATGCGGCGCCAGGCGCTCGACGAGCAGGTAGAACTCGTACTCCTCCTCCTTACCGCTCTCATAGGCCAGCTGTCGGGCATAGTCGCGCAGCAGCTTGGTACGCGGATCCGAAAGCGTGTAGACTGCGTGCCCGATACCGTAGATCAGGCCGGAGCGGTCAAAAGCCTGTTTGTTCAGCAGGTCAAAGAGATACTTCTCAATCTCGATCTCATTCCGCCAGTTCTTCACCGTTTTCTGCATGTCCTGCATCATCAGCCAGGCCTTGCCCGCCGCACCGCCGTGCTGCGGGCCCTTCAGCGAACCCAGCGCAGCCGCGATTGCCGAATAGGTATCCGTTCCCGTCGAAGTCACCGCCCGCGTCACAAAGGTCGAGTTGTTGCCGCCGCCGTGGTCAGCATGCAGCACCAGCGCCAGGTCCAGAATCCGCGCCTCCAGCTCCGTGAACTGGCCGTCCGGCCGCATCAGGTAGAGCAGATTCTCAGCCGTCGAGTAGTCCACCCGCGGCGCATGAATAAAGAGCGACTTCTTGTCGATATAGTGCGACTTCGCCATATAGCCATAGGCCGCAATTGCCGGGAAGCGCGCAATCAGCTTGATGCACTGAATAAAGACATTGTCCGGTGAAATGTCGTCGGGCGCATCGTCGTGGGCATAGAGGTTGAGCACGGAACGGGCCATCTTGTTCATGATGTCACGGCTCGGGTGCTTCAGAATCATGTCCTCAATAAAGTTGGGCGGCAGGTCATGATGCAGGGCCAGGCAGGTAGAAAACTCATCCAGCTCCGGCTTGCTCGGCAGCTCACCGAAGAGCAGCAGGTAGGCCGTCTCTTCAAAGCCGAAACGCTTCTCCTCAAAAAAGCCGTGGACCAGATCGGCGACATCAATGCCGTAGTAGTAGAGGCGCCCCTCCACCGGCAGGCGCTCGTTGTCGTCGAGCACATAGGAATAGACTTCGCCGATTTCGGTCATGCCGACCAGCACGCCCGTACCGTTTTCGTTGCGCAGGCCGCGCTTCACGCCGTAGCGCTGAAAAACCTCCGGCGGAATCGGATTACGGCTCTTCGCATGACGGTAAATGCGCAGCGTGCGCTCTTCGCTCTCATGAAAATGCAGCATTGTAGTGCCTCCTATCAGCGCCGCTTCCGCGCCAGATCCGCCAGCAGCCCGCCGGCCAGCAGCATATCGCGCTGGCGCGGACTGATTTCAAGCGTACAGAGATAATCGCGCCCGCGGGTCAGATTGCGCAGGACGAGCTCCCCGCCGTCGACGGCGCGCCCCACCTGCTCATGGCTGTCAGCAAGCTCGAGCTCATCACCCAATTCAATATCCTCATAGTCCGCTGCATTGGCCAGCGTCAGCGGCAGAATGCCGTTATTGATGAGATTGGCTTTATGAATGCGTGCGAAGCCCTGCGCCACGACCGCCCTCACTCCCAGCTCCACCGGAGCCAGCGCGGCATGCTCGCGACTGGACCCCTGGCCGTAGTTCTGGCCGGCGACGATAATGCCGCCGCCCTTCGCCCGCGCCCTGGCCGGGAATTCCGGATCACAGGGGGTCAGGCAGTAGTTCGCCAGATGGGGGACGTTCGAGCGGTAGGGCAGCAGACTGGCGTTCGAGGGCATGATGTGGTCGGTGGTGATATTGTCACCGACCTTGATCAGGACCTCACCCGCGAGCGGATCGGTCATCGCTTCACGCGGCGGCAGCGGCTTGATGTTGGGGCCACGCAGAATTTCGACCCCGGCACCATCCTCCGGCGGCATGATAATCATGTTGTCGTTCACCTGATAGGCTTCGGGCTGCTCCACCACGGGAACATCCATGTCCAGCTCAGCCGGATCGGCGATGTAGCCCATGAGCGCCGTAGCCACCGCCGTCTCCGGGCTGACCAGGTAGACAGAGGCCGAAGCCGTACCGCTGCGGCCCTGGAAGTTGCGGTTGATCGTACGCACCGATATGCCGTTGGTCGGCGGCGCCTGTCCCATGCCGATGCAGGGGCCGCAGCCCGCCTCCAGAATGCGGGCGCCGGCGGCGATGATGTCGGCCAGGGCGCCGTTCCGGGCAATCATGTTGAGGACCTGCTTTGAGCCGGGTCCGATAACCAGCGAAACATGTGGCGCAACGGTGCGGCCACGCAGCATCCGGGCCACCTTCATCATGTCCACGAAGGAGGAGTTGGTGCAGGAGCCGATCGTCACCTGGTCGACACGGATCCGCTTCCGGGCCGTCTCGGCTACCGTGTGCACACTGTCGGGACTGTGCGGCCAGGCCACCAGCGGTTCGAGCTCATCGAGCTGAATCACATATTCCTCGTCATAGACGGCGTCGGGATCAGCCGCCAGTGCCACCCAGTCCTCTCCCCGCCCCTGAGCGGTCATGAAATCCCGGGTGACTTCGTCACTGGGGAAAATGGAGGTGGTGGCGCCAAGCTCCGCGCCCATATTCGTAATCGTGGCACGCTCGGGGATCGAAAGATAAGCCAGGCCCGGGCCGTCATATTCAACGATCTTCCCCACTCCGCCCTTCACCGACAGGCGGCGCAGCAGCTCAAGGATGATGTCCTTTGCCGAGGCCCAGCCCGTAAGCCGTCCTTCCAGCCGGACGCGGATCATGCGCGGCATGGCGGTGTAGTAGGCGCCGCCGCCCATCGCGACGGCGACATCCAGGCCACCGGCGCCGATCGCCAGCATGCCAAGTCCCCCCGCGGTCGGGGTGTGACTGTCGGAACCGAGCAGTGTTTTGCCAGGAACGGCAAAGCGCTCATAGTGCACCTGATGGCAGATGCCGTTGCCGGGGCGCGAGAAGCGAATGCCGTAGCGCGCGGCCACCGACTGCAGATACAGGTGATCGTCGGCGGACTCAAAGCTTGCCTGCAGCATGTTGTGGTCCACATATGCAACCGAGAGCTCGGTCTGCACGCGGTCAAGGCCCAGTGCCTCAAACTGCAGATAGGCCATCGTACCGGTCGAATCCTGTGTCAGGGTCTGGTCTATGCGGATGCCGATCTCCTGTCCCGGGATCATGTCACCGGTCAGCAGATGGTCGCGGATGATTTTCTGGCTCAGAGTCAGGCCCATGTCTTTTCTCCTAATTTCGGTTATATGAACGTATTATTATCCGTTTCCTGGCGGCATGGCGTCAAGTTCGCCCGCGACCTGACAGCTGACGCTTTCTTGACCGCTTTGCCGTCCGGCGCCGGTAAGGTGCTTATTTCAGGGTGCTTTCGGCTATCATGACAGGTATGGACAAAAGATATTCCGATGCCGTTATCCGTTCGCGGCGCAATCCGCTGGTGCGCGAGCTGCTGCGCATGGGGCGCAGCGGGAGCTTCGCCTCTTCCTTCCCTGCTGAAGGACTGCGTCTGGTGGAGACAGTGCTGCCGCTGACCAGGCCGCGCCTCATGCTGCTTTCTGAGACGGCGACTCAGGAGCCGCGCTGGCGGGATTTTCTTCCCCGTGCAACGGTGCTTGCGGACGATGTCTTCGCGGCCATTTCGACGACGGAGACGAGCCAGGGCGTCCTGCTGGTGCTCGATCGGGCACAGGAGCCGGAGGCCACGGCCGCCGGACTGCGGGCAGCGGGGCTGGGGGCGCCTGAAGATCAAGAGGCGCCCTGCCTGCTGGTGCTGGAGGATGTTCAGGATCCGGGCAATGTCGGCACCCTGATCCGGCTGGCGGCGGCGCTCGCCTGTACGGGCGTCCTGGTCGTCGGGGATTCGGCGGATCCCTGGTCAGCGAAGGCGGTGCGGGCGTCGATGGGCGCGCTCTGGCAGCTGCCGGTCGTCCGGCTGCGGGCTGAGGTCTGCCCGTTACTGGAGGAGCTTGGCTGGACAACGGTGGCCACGGTGCCGGAGGGAGGGGAGCTGCTCGGTGGGGAGATGGGCTTCGCAAAAAATGAAGCTCTTGCCGTATTGTTGGGAAATGAGGCGAACGGTCTTAAGTCCAAGACACTTGACGCCGCCCGGCGCAGGATTACAATACCGATGCCCGGCGGAGCGGAGTCACTCAATGTGGCGCTTGCCGGGGCTATTTTAATTTGGGAACTGCGCTTAAGGCGCGGAGGATAAAAGATGCAGGTCATCGTAATTGGCAGCGGCAGGGTCGGTGCCACGCTGGCCCATGAGCTGGTGCGGCTCGAGCATGATGTCGTTGTGATCGACGAGGATGCCAGGCTGCTGGAGGCCGTCGCGGACCTGGATTGTCTGGCGATCGCCGGGGTACCCATTGATCAGGAAGTGCTGCGCCGGGGCGGTATTGAGACGGCGGATGCGGTCTGCTGCTGTACGGGAAGCGAAAACATGAACGTCATGGCGGCGGAGATCGCCAGATCGATTTTTCAGGTGCCGCGGGTGCTGGTGCGTTCGTTTACGCCCTGGAATGCCGCGACGCTGCGGGAGCTGAACTTCGACACCGTATCCGGGACAGAGATCGTCGTCGAGCGCATGTTGCAGGAACTGCATGCACTGCCGGACAGTGTGGCCTATACGCTCTTTGGGCATGCGGTGCGCTTCCAGGAGCTGGAGGTGACGAATCCCAGGGAGTTGAAAGAGACTCTCGGCGCCGTGCGTCAGGGAACGGCCGTGCTGCTTGGCTGTGTGCGTACCGGCGTGCTGCTGTCGCCGGACGCCTTTGACCAGGCCCAGGTCAAAGCGGGGGACCGCCTGATTCTGATGCATATTGCGGCGGGGGAGTATTAGACCATGCGTCTGATGTTGATCGGCGGCGATAAAGTCGCCTATTACCTGGTCCGCCAGCTGATCCAGTCGGCGAACCCGATTGTCCATGACAAGGTCACGGTCATTGAGCAGGACGCCTCTGTGGCGCAGCGTCTGGCGGATGAGCTGGGCGTCAGTGTCGTGCTGGGCGATGGCACAAATCGTCTGGTACTTGAGGAGGCGGGCTGTAAAGGGGTGGATCTTTTCGTGGCGCTGACCGGGCGTGACGAGCACAATCTGATGGCCTGTCAGCTGGCGCGCCATGTCTTTGGTGTGAAAACCATCATGGCCAAGATCAATAACCCGAAGAACCGTGGGGTCTTCGAGCGGCTGGGAATTGCGAAGGTCTTTTCCAGTGCCGAGATTATCGCGGCGGCCATTGACCAGGAAATCGAGCATGAGGGGCTGCGGGTGACCTACAGCATCCCGGAGAACACAAAGACCATCGTGGAGTTCGTGCTGTCTGCGGATTCGGAGGCGGTGGGGCGCAGTCTCAGCGAGCACAGCTTCCCGGCCGAGAGCCGGGTGGTGCTGGTGACGCGGACGGACGGGCGCGTTGAGATGCCGACGGGTGATCTGGTGATGGCGGCCGGGGATCGCATGCTGATGGTCTGCGATGAGACGGACTACGAGGCCATCATGGCCCAGCTGATCCGGCCGAAGGGCCGCGGGCGCGGCGGGCGGCACAGCTGATGATGATAAAACAGGGTGCGCCGGCGGGCGGGCTGCGGGGCGGGCTGCACCGTCTGCTGCAGTGGATCGTGGGCAGTTCTACCCGGACCATTGTGCTCAGCTTCGCGCTATTGATTCTGGTCGGGAGCCTGCTTCTGACTTTGCCTTTGGCTTCCCGCAATGGCCTCTCCGTGGGCTACCTGCCGGCGCTGTTTACCGCGACCTCCTGTGTCTGTGTGACGGGCCTGATCGTGGTTGATACGGCAACGCACTGGACGGGTTTCGGACAGCTCGTGATCATCATGCTGATTCAGGCCGGCGGGCTGGGGCTGGTGACGATCACGTCATTTTTTCTGCTGGCGACGGGGCGGCGCCTGGGCATGCGCTCCATGCTGGCAGTACAGGAATCAATGGGTTCAGAGCGATTTGTGGACAGCCGCCAGCTTGTCTGGCGCATCGTGCAGTTCACAGCCGGGACGGAGCTTCTGGGTGCGATCCTGCTGGTCTGGCGCTTTTCGCTGCGCATGCCCTTTCTGTCTGCGCTCAGGCGCGGGACTTTTCAGAGCGTTTCCGCCTTCTGTAATGCGGGTTTTGACCTGATGGGGGATTATTCCGGTCCTTTCAGTTCACTGACTACCTGGAACGACGACCCGATTGTGCTGCTTACTACTGGTCTGCTGCTGGCCACCGGGGGACTTGGTTTCGTGGTCTGGGAGGATTTGCTTGGGCGGCTGCGGCGGCTCTGGCGACAGCTGCGAGGACAGCAGCGGCGGACTGACAGTGGCGGGGATCCAGGCGGGCTGCACTTCCATACGCGGCTGGTGCTGGGCCTGACGCTGTTTCTGACGCTGTTTGGACTCGTTTGTTTCTGGCTTCTGGAACATGACAATCACGGTACCCAGGGACTTGGGACGCTGCCCTTCTGGCAGCAGCCTTTTGCCGCCTGGTTCCAGTCGGTCACGCTGCGCACAGCCGGCTTCAATTCCATTGATCAGGCGGGGCTGACCGATGCGTCGAAGCTGCTGGGTGTCATGCTGATGTTCATTGGTGCAGGGCCGGCATCTACGGGTGGCGGCATCAAGCACACGACTCTCGCCGTCATCGTTGCCGCCGCCATCGCCAATGCGCGGGGCCGTGAAGAAACAGTGCTGCGGCGGCGCACGATTCCGCGGGCGGTGGTGCTGCGGGCTCTCGTGATTTTCCTGCTGGGGATTACGATTTGCAGTGTTTCGAGTTTTCTGCTGGCCGTCATCGAGGAGCCTTCGATCCGGGCCGACCGCTTCCGTGTGATTGATCTGCTCTATGAGGTAGCTTCGGCCTTTGGCACGGTTGGCGTGACATCGGCGCCAACCTCCGCCCTGCAGCCGCTTTCGCATATCGTGCTGATTGCCTGCATGTTTCTGGGGCGTGTGGGTCCCGCGTCATTCGCAATGGGGCTCGCCCAGCGCCGCCCGCAGCACAGCAGCATCGTGCGGCCGGAGGGGCGGACCTACGTGGGCTGAGCCCCGACGGGCTGGCGGGTGGCCGGCTGGCCGGCTGGCGGGCTGGCGGGCTGACGGGCTGACGGGACGGCTGTAGGCGGGCTGGTGGGTCGGCGTGCCGCTGGTTTTCCGTGGTCAAGAAAGCCCGAAATGGCAATCAGATTTGCCATTACACGCGATTTATAAACGACTCATAACAGGGCGGGTAACAGCTGTCTTTCTATTGATATAAGGCGTCATCATCAAGAACTCGGATGGAGCAGTAGAGACGACACGAAGAGATCGGCTCCGACATTGGCGCGGGTGTCTTGTACAGGCAGAAGAAAGAAAGCAAACCCACCCTAAATCGGTGGTGTGCTGAGAATGGTATGAATCGGAAAACCTTCTATTATTGGCGCCGCGATTTCAATGACCCGGGTAAGTCCATCATATGGGAGGCATCCAGGCCTATGCATCCAGAGTGGGCATCATGCTCCCTTGATGAGGCGGGTGAGAACAAGGCTGAGGCAGCAGAAGCACGAATACTTCATCCATTATCTTGCTCAGCTATCTTGCTCAACGGGTATTCTTCCCCTGAAGCGACAGACGTCTCCAGGCTTCATTCGCATTGACACCGGTTTTGTGCACCTGGAACGCCATGTGCAACAGCTCATAAATCCTTTGACTCACTACCCTGTTCATCTCTCGAATGACATCCGCGTGGATGTTTCGCCTTCATTCAATGAAAACGATCTTCAGCGGCAACTTTATGTTCAGAAAGGGTTCGTGTTATGAGAATCATGAATCCCAGTCATCCGCTCTATCCGGCCACCCGTCTTAGTCGGTCTTCACGTTCCCATTTCAGGGCAACACAGCAATTGTCGCCCGCACAACTGCTTTCGATCAATTCGTTTGCCGCCGCTTTGCGAGAAAGAAGAAAAAAAGAAAACGCGGCGGTGCTGCACCGCCAGTTGGGGTCAATGGGTGTGGTCAAGTTTTTAGGCTCCTGCCCCGATTTCGGGGCACCAGCGCAATTTTGGGCCACCCTTGGCCAGAAATCGGGGTTTGTGCCCGATTTCGGGGCACAAACGGCCTTTTTTGGCCAGCTGTGGACAATTTTTTCGTTCCTGCCCCGAGTCCGGGGCACCAGCGCAATTTTTGGCCACCCTTGGCCAGAAATCGGGGTTTGTGCCCGATTTCGGGGCACAAACGGCCTTTTTTGGCCAGCTG
>JASGUW010000217.1 GCA_030055235.1 Bacillota bacterium | reverse complement strand
AATTCGTCGAGCTGTCGAGAAAGGTGAGGAAAAGGAAAGATGACATCGTCCGTGCAGTCGCGCTTAGGATTTCCAACGCACGCATCGAGGCCATCAACAACAAAATCAAGCTGACAATAAGGATGGGTTATGGTTTTCGCAACATCGACAACCTCATCGCGCTGGTGATGCTCAGGTGCTCCGACTTGAAGCCGCAGCTGCCAGGGAGGTGTCAGGCGGCATGACTCCTACCACACATTCTGGCGAAGCCTCTCAAAACACCCGTTTTCCAGGCATTTGTAAGTGCCCATCGACGCCAAGGGTAGGGTTCCTGTAATCCCCAGACACAAGAACGCCAAGAATCTCCGACCAGATAAACACATATACTAAGATCGGTACCTGGTCGAAGATCTCTTCCTCAGGCTGAAGAACAATCGTCATGTCACAACGCGCTATGTAAAGACACTCATCAATTATCTCCGCATAATTCGTCAGCCGTTTATGCCACCCGCTTACATGAACTCTTTGAAATCACGCTCTGATCAGCTGAGAAATCACGTTACTTCAAGCATGCCTGCCAGATAACCGTCCTTTTTTCTGGTCAACTCAAGAAATGTTCCCTGTTCGACCACCAAACCGTCCTCCAGCACAACTGCGCGGTCCGCCATGCGGACGGTGCTCAGTCTGTGGGCGATCAGTACCACAGCAGCGCTTCCGCGCATGTTTTGAATAACTTGCTGAAATGCTGTCTCACTTTCATAATCCAGTGCACTGGTGGCCTCATCCAGCACAATCAGGCTGGGTTGTCCCAGCAGAACCCGAGCCAGTACAAGGCGCTGCCGCTCCCCGCCAGACAGGCGGATGCCTCTGTCTCCCAGCGGGGTGTCCAGACCTTGAGACAGATTGGAAACGAATGTCCACGCCATGGCTGCTTTCAGAGCAGCGATTAGTTCATCTTCAGTTGCTGCCGGGTGAAAACGGGTCAGGTTTTCCCGCACAGAGGCATTCAGGATCAGCGGATCCTGAGGCACATAGCCCGCCTGTCGACGCCAGACACGGATGTTCGCTGCGGTCAGGACCTCGCCATCTACCTGAATGGTCCCGGAATTGGGCAGTAAAAAGCCCAGTAGAAGATTCACTGCTGTGGTTTTTCCTGCACCGTTGCGCCCGAGCAGCGCCAGCGTTTCTCCGCGCTTCACGGCAAAGCTCACGCCCTGAAGCGTCTCCCCGTCCGAATCCTGATAAGCAAAATGCACATCGCAAAAAGCCGCCTTCTGCCATTCTGAGAAATCTGCTTCAGTATCAGGAGCCTCATTTTCCGGTTGAAGCTTGGAAAGGGCTTCATTCACTTTCTCAACAGCAGGCACATAGCTGTTGATCCCCTGTATGCGACCCTGAAAGCTTGAGAAAATCGGCCATAGCCGTGCGAACACGTACACAAGTACTACCAGACGATCGATTTCCACCCGCAGCCCGAGCGAGCTAACCAAATAGATTCCTGCGACGAGCAGCGCGGCAGCCACGGAATACAATACACCGGGCACAGAACTCTGCCGCACATATCGCATTCGCGCTGTCTTAAAGGAGGTGCTGATCCTATCAAACAGTTCTGCATGCTCCTGCTCTACACCGTAGGCGCGAACCTCCTTGACGCTGGCCAGCTGGTTGTAAAGCTCTCCGTAAAATTCCCTGCTGATACGGATCATTTCGTCTCCGTATTCCCGGGATTTTTTGCGCAGTGGGCTGAACACCGTCAGCATGAACACCCCCAGCACGCATGCTAGCACTGTCACAGGAGCGCTCATCATCAGAGCAATGCCCAACTGAATGCCAGCATTGACCAGACTGGCCAGGAGATGAATCACATCTCCTATTCCGTAGCTTACCTGCCCGCACTGAGAGGTGAATAGATTAATAAGATCACTGTCCTTCTGGGCAGTCAGACTTTCCCAGCTTGCGCCAGACACCGATTGATACAGCCTCTCCCGTATCTGTAGCCCTGTCTCTTCTAGAAAGTGAGTCTCACGAATGGCGAGGGAACGCGAAAGCAGCGCCTTCACCGTCACCAGTAACACATACGATGTAAGCAGCAGCCCCACTCGTAGAGAATATGGCAGCGCAATAAACCAGCCCGGCAGACGGCTGTCGCCAATTTGCAGCATGTTCAAAAGCGGAATAAGCATGACAATGCCTATTCCGCCAAGTATGGATATGCCGATATTCCACACAAGAATCGTCAAAAAGGAACGCCGGTCTCTTTTCCAGACTTCCTGCAACAGCAGTTTCATTCAGGACTTACTGCTCCAACAGCTCCAGCTCGTCTAACTGCACAAGCAGGATATCCAGATCGGAAGCGGCAGTAGCTTCGTCCACATCATATTCTGCCAAAATCAATGTCAAAAGGTCTTCCCGAGAAATGTGCTGCTTAAGTTGTTCAAAAACAAATGCGGCTACATCGCTAAGTACAACGGCTCCGCCATATTTACTGATATTCTTACCTGTGGGTATCACCATGTGTTCGTCCGCCACGTTGCGCAACTTAAATCCTTCTCTAATTTTCACGTCGGCTAAATCCTCCTGTATTTCTTCAAGGCTGTGGGAAAGCGCCTTGTGTATTTCAATGCTGCTTTGGCACCCGAGCCACAGAACAGTCGATAGATTGGCACGGTACTGCACAACCTCCAGCCATTGCTCATGGCCAGCACCGCCGTATCCTCATCCCACATAGGAACAAAACACTGGTGGATCAGAATACGGTAAGCCTGATCGGCACTCAGCCTGCGCAAGCGGGTAAAAGACGCGCATCTCACCTCCAGAATAACATGAAGTGGGCGTTCTACATTACAAAATAATTGTTCCTTTCTATCCCAGGGAACTCCGTAAACTGTGCAACCTTCTGCTCCCGGCCGGATAGCGAAGTATACAGTTAAGAAGAATGAACTGTGTGCCTTTTTCACAGCAGCCAACCCAAAAACTCCCGCCAGACGACGAAGCTCATCCCAGTACAAATGATTATGCATCCATCGTAAAGTTGAGTAATCACATTCGCCAGCGTTAACCCCGAAAACCACGCTAGACCAGACGCCGCTCGACGCTAATCTTTGCACTAACGGCATCAATCATCCCGGGATCTGGGTCGAGGTCGGGCGGCAGAGAAATAGTGACGGTCGCCGCTGCAATCGCATCGGCAAGCAACTCCGCCGGATCCAGTGAATCGCGCAAAGCCAGGCCATCGACACGCCCCCGCTCGCAGGCTCGTTGCGCCTGACGGGCCAGGCTCGCTGTCATGGCATCACCGGCCCCGATAAGGCGTTGTGGCACGCCCAGTCCGGGGATCACACCCTGAACAGGCGCAGGGGCATAGAAGACCTCCGAACTGCCCGGCAGAATCAGAGCCGCCCCCGATGCACCGAGCGAAGCCAGAACCCAGGCACCAGAACGCTCCGCCAGCTGCCAGGCTGCTCGAAACGCCCCCTCCAGGTCGGAGCAGTCACTCTCCGTGAACGCCGCAAGCTCTTCACGGTTCGGCTTGACGATGTGGACAACACCCCTCTCAAGGGCGAGGGCAGCCGGACGGCTCCGGGCATCCAAAATCGTCAGGGCTCCGTTCCCGGTGGCGGTCTCCAGCAGATCGGCATAAAGCTCATCGGGAAGACCAACTGGCAGTGATCCAGAGCAAACCATCACGCGCGGGGATTCCTTCAAATCAAAACCACCAAAACTCCGGGCAACAAAACCCTTGAGCTCCTCCACAATCCTGTCCGCCTCCGCAGGCGCCTGGCCGGCATCGTTGAGTTCGGTCAGCTCTAGACTCGCGTCCGTCCCGGAGACATGAAGCTTTAGATTCTGGCGCAGGGGGAAGTCCGCAGGGATGGCACAGAATTCAGAACCCGAATCCGCGGGTGGCCAGTCAAGATGCGGCAGATCAGCAGGAGGCACACTCACCCGGCCCTCGGGGTCCAACGTCAGCAAAGCACAGCCAACACCACGGGCTGTGAGGCCACGGACGACATTCAACCCCTTCCCGCCCCAGCTGACACTTCGGCTGTGGTAGCGATTGCTGCGGCCCAGTTCCAGTGTCTTCAGATCCAGCAGACGGTCAATCGTGAGCGAAAGACCAATGACCAAAACACGGGAACCACCAAAAGCAGCAGACACCCCCAAGCTCTCACTCACAGAAACAGGCTCTCTCACTGACAGAAGTACTGGTAGACCGAGCGGCCCAGAGCAGCGGCCAGGCGGTCAAGATACGCCGGATCCTGCAGCCTGACCCGGTCATCAGGATTTGTCATGTAGCCTACCTCGACCAGAACCGTGTTGAGGCCCATGCACTTGAGGACGACAAAGCCGCGGTCGGAGATCAAAGGCTGGGGGCCGCCGACGGTCTTCGTCTCGGGCACGTCAATCGACAGGGTGTTGACGACGGCCATGGCCAGGTTGTAGCGCGCATCGCTGTCATAGTTCTGATAGACCGGCTTCATGTTGGGATCCGGACCTCCCACCGTCACAGCCTCGTAGTTATAGTAGCTCTCATTGGTCAGGTAGTAGACCTGTAGACCCCCAACAGCCGGATCGGTAAAGGAGTTGATGTGCAGGGACAGGAAGATCACTTCCGGATACTGGCGCTGCAGGTCGTAGAGCTCGCGAGCCTGGCGCTGAGTACCAGCGCCACCGATGACCGAGCCGCCGCCGCGGTCCTGATTCAGGCTGCGGATATGCGCCATGTACTGGTCCATCTCATCGAGCCAGTCCGTCGTCTTTGGGGTACCGGCCAGGGCGGCGCGGGTGCGGTCCAGAATCAGCTGACCGGCCTGGGCGGCACGGTGGTAGATCGAAAACCATTCGTCGCTGTCACGGGTCATGACAACCTCGGCCCCGCGGCCTTCAAGCACAGCGCGGGTCCGGCGGGCCAGATCCAGGACGATATCCTTTTCAATATGCGTGTGGGGCGGGCTCGCGGGATAGACCGTGCCGCCGTCAATACCGCCATGACCGGGATCTAGGATGACGGTGACACCCTGCAGGGCCGTCGGGCCATCAGGCCGCCCCCCCAATGACTCCATCAGACCCCGGGCATCATGCAGGTTCTCGATCGCGGAGTCCGCCGGCCAGCGCTTGAGAAACTCGCCCACGCGTGTCGGCTCGGGCTCGTCGTTCAGAATCTGGATGCGGTTCGGGTCCTCTGTGGTCGTGGGTTCCTCATCGTACACATGCTTGCCAGAAGCTTCGGAGCCTGTGCCGTCCATATCCGTCCCACGCACCGTCGTCGTGCGGCGTATGGTCGACGGCGTCTCGTCCGGCTCGCGCGTCGCCACCTTGTAGAGGATCAGGGCCAGCAGCAGGACAATGACAAAAAGGATGGCCGGCAGCAGCATGCCACTGCCGCCGCCCTTCGACGGCTCCTTCCCATAGAGGCTGTAGTCATAGCGTTTCGACATCTTTTGTCTCAAGCCCTCTCTATTCTAAAAACGTTCTCAAGCTCTCCGCTCTTCCGGCACCATGCCAACCTGTCGCTTCAGACGCAGCAACTGTCCCATCACGGGCATCGCGGGCGGCGAGCGCATTAATCAGGGCCAGCATCTCATCGGCCATGGCGGTAATCTGATACAGATCCTGCCCCTCATACATGATACGCAGCACGGGCTCGGTCCCCGACGGCCGCAGCAGCAGGCGTCCCGTGTCGCCCAGCTCCTGCAGATGGCGCCGTTCCAGAGCCAGACGCTCGGGGGTACGCAGGACGCGCTCGCGCAGGCCTGCGCTCACGGCTGCCTGGCGCTGGACCTGCGGGTAGGAGACAAAGTCACTGGTAGCCGTTTCCAGCGTCTCGCCCAGGTCCAGAAGCGCTGTGAGCAGTGCCAGGGACGTCAAAACACCATCGCCTCCCGGCGCCCAGTCCAGCAGAATGACATGGCCCGACTGCTCGCCGCCGAGCCGTGCGCCCGTCCGACGCATATCCTCAAGCACATAGCGATCCCCTACCCTGCTGCGAACCAGGCGGACACCGCGCTCCGCCAGGGCGCGCTCCAAACCCATGTTGCTCATCACCGTGGCGACGACCGTGTCGGCGGGGAGGCAGCCCCGGCTCTCAAGCCAGCGGGCTAGAACGGCAAGGATGTGGTCGCCGTCAGCGACACGGCCCGTCCGATCAATCGCCAGACAGCGGTCGGCATCGCCGTCATAGGCAAAGCCAATATCAAGCCCCCGCTCCAGCACCAGCGTCCGCAGCGGATCCAGCGCGGTCGAGCCACAGCCGGCGTTGATGTTGGCGCCATCAGGCGCGTCTCCAATGCAGACGATCTCGGCTCCCAGTGCACGGAACACCGGCGGGGCAATCTCCGCAGCTGCGCCGTGGGCCATGTCCAAGCCAATGCGCAAGCCCTTCAGGTCAGGTGTGAACTGTGCCAGCAGCCAGTCACGGTAGGCAGCAGCTGCTTCAGGCCAGTGCCGGTGGCGGCCGAGTGCTAAGCCCGTCGGAGGTTCTACCGTTTCCAAGCCCAGCAGTTCGCTCTCAATCTGATCCTCGACCGCGTCCGGCAGCTTGGAGCCGTCGGCGGAGAAGAACTTGATGCCGTTGTAGGCGAAAGGGTTGTGGGAGGCCGAAATCACGATCCCGGCATCAAAGCCACCCTGCACCGTCAGCACGGCCACAGCCGGCGTTGGCAGGACACCGGCCGTTACGACATCAGCGCCGGCGCTTTCCAGTCCCGCCGTCAGTGCGGCCTCAAGCATATCGCCGGAAAGGCGGGTATCCCGCCCCAGCAAAATGCGCGGCCGCCTGTGGCCGGCACCGGCCAGCACACGTGCCCCCGCACGTCCAAGACCCAGCGCCAGTTCCGCACTAAGCCCCAGATTCGCGATCCCGCGAACCCCATCTGTACCAAACTTCCGTGTCATTGGAATTAACCTCCGCCGGGCACCGTCGCCGGCTCTGGATTTGCCTTATAGAAGGTAATGAGCTGCTCGGTCGGATAGCGCAGGATCACCTGATAGGCATAGTCGCTCAGATCGGCGATCTCAATCCGTACGGGCAACGTGCGCGTATCAGTTGGGCTCTCTTTGAGCCCAACCCGGATGCTGGCGCGATCGAGATCGTCAAAGTCGATGCTTGCGACAACATTGTCACGCGTCACCTTGCCGCTGTAGCGCTGACGCACGCGGATACGCAGATTGGCCACATTGACATCGCGACTGTAGTTCACATTGAGTTCGTCCATCAAACTCTGCGAATGCAGGACCTGAATCGGCACCTGCTGCAGGGTCAGCTCCTCGATCGGGTTGACGTTGACCTGAACCACGATCCAGAGAGCGACCGCCAGGCCTACAGAACCGAGCCGCAGCAAGATACGGCTGCGCCGCTCAGCACGGCGGTCATGAACCTGGGGGGTGGCATCCTCCAGCTCGTCGTCCAGGCTGACCACACTCTGCACGCCAGAGAACATGTTGCGCAGACCCACTCCGCGCCGCTTGCCGCTCGCCTTCTCTGAAGGCGCAAGTACACGATGCAGCAGCGAACGCAGGGCATCGCCGTCACGCATCGGATAGAGGCGGCCGGCCATGGCGAGAGAGATCGTGCCCCGCTCCTCGGAGACCACGACGGAGATGGTGTCGCCAATCTCACTGGCTCCAACGGCGGCGCGGTGGCGGGTGCCGTAGTCGCGGCGCAGGTGGTAGTTGTCCGACAGCGGCACGTGGACGCGGGCGGCATGAACGCGATCACCGCGTACCAGCACGGCGCCGTCATGCAGCGGGGCGCCCTTGTAGAAGATCTGTTCTAAAAGCGTGGAAGAGAGCGCCGAATCGAGTACCACCGCCGTTCCCTGCACCAGTTCTCCGAGCTTGGTCTCACGCTCAATGAGGATCAGGGCACCGGTGTAGGTCAGTGCCATATGCTCGCAGGCAATGACAATGGACTCAATGATGTTATGCAGAGAGCGCGACTCATTATCGTATTCCGGCACACTCGTAAACAAAAGGCGCAGGGAATTGCGGCCGACCGTCTCCAGTGCGCGGCGCAGTTCGGGCTGGAAGATGACGACAAAGCCGATGGCCAGCACGGAGATAGAGTTCACCAACAGGTAGTTGATCGTCTGCAGGCCTATAAGGTCGGAGAGGGCGGCAAAGATCAGGATGAAGAGGATGCCCTTGAAGAGCTGCCAGGCCCTGGTGTCCGCCATCACCTTGAGGATGAAATAGATGACGAAGCTTGTCACCAGAATGTCGAGGATCATGCGCACGATATCAAGCGGCGAGCCAAAGAGCAGCCAGCCGAGCCTCAGGTTCTGTTCGAAGTCAACGACAAGCGAACGAAAGGCCTCCATCAGGGAGCTTGAGGCAAAGGGCAGCATCCTCAGGATAAGAACGAGAGAGGCGGGCATCAGAGATCCTCATCTGCGTCACCCTGCTCCAGACGCTCCAGGTCTGTAAGCCAGATGACGCGGCCGCTGACTCTAATCAGGCCGTCCTTTTCCATGCGCACAAGTTCACGCGAAAACGAGGGCCGCGGCATGGCAAGCAGGCGGGCTGCCACTTCCTTCGAAACAGGCAGTTCGACGGCGGGTGTTGAGACATAAGATTTGCGTCGCACATGGGGCGCCTCCCGCTCTTCTTCCTCCGTCTGCTTGTCGAGCAGATCCAGAAGATAGACAGTGATCTTCTGGCGCAGATTGCGCTGCGAAAGTATCGTGATGCGCCGGTTTTGTTCATGGATACGCTGGGAGAGAAAGCTTGAAAAGTTCTCCATCAGCTCAGTGTTTTCGCGGATCAGGGGCAGCAGGATATCCCGCGTCAACATGATGATGCGGGCGTTTGATATGGCTTCAATCGTCAGCGGCCAGCTACGATCGGGAGCGAAGAGCAGGTCTTCGCCAAAGACATCGCCAGGCCCCAGCAGGGCCAACGTGACATAGTCGCCGTTGCTGGCATATTTCTGCATCGCAAGCTGCCCGGTTACCACCAGGCCGATACCGTTGCTTTCGTCGCCTTCGTTGGCGACCACTTCGCCCTTCCACGCCAGACGCATATTGACGCGGGCACAAAAATGGCTAAACGTATCATGATCGAGGCCGGCGAACAGTTCGTTCTGAGCGAGCGCTTCACAGAGCTTTTTCATCGCGGTCGCCTCCATTCTCAAATATCAGGCTTCTGAAACATATGTTACGAGAATCATACTATAGCCGGGGTCACTGTCAATTCCAGTCCCCCTCATCAACAGGCTGAAATAGTGCTGCCAGAGCCGCTGTAAGCCCGCTTGTAGTATGGACATCGAGCTGTCCCGGGGCGCTCTCCACCCCGTGAGCCGCGAAGCCGAGTGCCCCCCCGACACCCGCCGCTGCCACCCTTGAGAGGCGTCCCGCCTCCCCCATTGCGATGGCAATCAGCGGCGCGGCTCCGGATGCAGCAGCTGCTGCCAGCAGACGCAGTGTCTCCTCGGGGCTGGCGGCACGGGCCGCTAGCTTGGGCAGATCAGCACCCTGTTGCCGCAACTCCAAAAAGAGCACTTTGAGCTCAGCGAAGGTCGGCATGGCTCCAAGGATGTGGCGCGAGAGCACGACATCCATCCCAGCCTCATGCGCCGCAGCAATAAGCTCCTCCGCCACTGGCAGGACCGCTTCTATATCGATGAGCTCCGCTGCCCGTGCCTTGATCAGGGTGGCGAGGATCGCTGCCTGCCCCTCCCTGTCCTCATCGGGCCAGCGGCCACCTTCCGCCCGGCTGCGCACGGTCACAAGCAGTGGGCGCCCTGCAGTCTGCCGCAGAGCACGGGCCAATTCAACAATCTTCTTCAGTGGCTGCGGGGACAGCGGCTGACAAAACAGTGGAGGTTTCGGTGCGAAGAGATCAATGCGCCATTCGACAACATCGACCTCGAGCGGCAGCTCAGCGACTGAGCTCAACAGCTCCGCCTCCGTCGTGGCCGGCGGCAAACTGACGGCCAGGGCCAGATGACCAAGGCGGACACAGAAGCTGCGCAGTGTCCAACCCCTCTTCTTCTCACTCATATTGTCATCCTCCTTCAGCCCCAAGCACCCAGCAGACGGGCGAGGAAGGCGAGCAGCAGCAGGTGGGCCGGATAAAAGACATAGAAAAACCAGCGCGGTGCGGCACGCTTGCCGCTGTCGCGGCGACCGTCATAGAAAAAAACAGGCAGGGCGGCGAGCGGAGCTGTTATGCTTCGGGCAGCCATGAGAACGAATCCCAGACTGCGCCAGACGCGATATTCTCTAAGCAGGTAGAGAACAGCAATGAAGAGAACGCCAAAGTAACCGTAGTCCGTTCGTCCGTAACGGGCAGCCCCCAGACAGAGGGCGGCGGCGACCAAGCTACGCCAATTTAGTCCAAAGCGATCAAGAGCCACGATGAGCAAAAGGCCCAGCAGCAACGTGAAGAAGACATTCTGATGTCGCGGCGCCCAGAGCCGGCCGCAGAGGGCGAGGTTAAAGGGAAGTTCAGAAATCAGGGCGAAGGTGGTCAAGCGGAGACAATAGCGCCTGACATTTGAGGTATGACGAAAGCCTTCGACAATAAGAAAACAGAAAATCGGCAAAGCAAGGCGCCCGATGAGGCGCAGTACAAGATCAAGGTAGACGCCGTTCGCAAGTGCGCCTATGGCTTCTCGCTTGGCAGGATCGAGCAGCAGGCTACCATGAAAGCGGATGCCCTGACGCCGAAGCAAGGGTTCAAGAATCATGGCACCGATGTGGTCGATAAACATAGTGCAGATCGCGATCCACTTCAGACCCTGGCCGCTGATACCGAGGGTAGCGAGCTCAATTGGCCGCTGCCGGGAGAAGGGGTTAGAGCTGCCTTTTACCATGAACCGTAGCGTGGGTGAGAGCGCTCTTCTTCGCGGGCTACCATTTCCGCGGGTGAGCCTGTCTGCTGGCGACGGTCCTCTGCGAGCATGCAAATGAAAGCCTGCTGCGTCGCGAAACAGTCGTCAAGAGCGCGGTGAGCCCTGCGGCGTCGGATCTCATAGAAGCGGATAAGGTCGTCCAAACGGTGGTGCGGCCACTCCGGATGCAGGCGTCGCGCCAGACGCATGGTGCAGTAACTGTCTAAATCAGGTACTGTGAGCTGCAGTTCGCCACAACCGGCACGCAGGAATAGGAGATCGAAGGCAATGTTGTGACCGAGCAGGTCCGAACCACCAAGGAAGGTAAGGAAGTCCGGCAGTACCTCCGCGAGTGTTCTGGCCCGCACCACCATCTCTGTCGTGATTCCCGTCAGGCGTGTGATCTCGCGGCTGATGGAGCGCTTTGGGCGCACGAGTTCATTGAAGGCTCCTGTCACCTTGCCTGCTTCAACGCGGATCGCAGCGACCTCGATAATCTCGTGATACTGGGCGCTGAAGCCCGTGGTCTCAAGGTCAATGACCGCATAATCTCCCGGTGGCACCAGTCGCTTCACCTGTCTCCTTTTCTCCCCTCGTTAGATTCCCTTCTGCTCTCTTA
The DNA here is from genome assembly GCA_030055235.1 of Bacillota bacterium. GTDB lineage: Bacteria > Bacillota > Clostridia > Saccharofermentanales > Fastidiosipilaceae > JAEZYR01. The sequence continues at coordinate 1,569 of JASGUW010000217.1, read as the reverse complement.
GCAGACACGTGCCTGCCAGCGTATCAGAATAAGCCGGCAGGCACAAAGGTCAGGCAAACAGTGAGCTGGCCTTAATCAGTTCACCAATCTAGCGATGACTTCAGGGCTGCCGCCGACGATGCCGTTCCAGATGGCTTCTTCAACCGGGATACCCTCAGCCAGGTTGCGTGCCCTGGTCTCCAGCATGCCGGCGCCAGGATGACGTGATCCTCTTGAACCTTCCGCCGGTGTGACCGTCGTGAGATCTTTCAGTGTTGCGGCCATGCGCTCCCGAAAAGCCTCAGGCTCAGGAAGAGCCGTGTAATCAAGGAGAATGAAGACTTGGGAGAGCAGGGTTTCCTGGCCAACCAGACCTACCTCATGGGAGGTCAGACCACCTGAGAGCGCGGATGCGACGAGGTCAAGAGCCAGCGAAAGTCCGCTGCCCTTCCAGAAGCCGATTGGCAGCGTCCGCCCCGACGCGAGAATAGCTTCAGGATCACACGTCAGTTCGCCTTCAGTAGTATAGCCGCCCGCGACATCCATCTGGCGACCGGCTCGCGCTGCACCTTCGAGTCTGCCGTATGAGTACATTGACATGGCGATGTCCAGCAGCACTGGCTCGGGACCCGGAATTGCGATGACGAGAGGATTGTTACCAAGGCGCGCCTCTTTTCCGCCCCAGGGCGGCATGTTCGGGATGGTGTTGGTCCAGAAGATGCCGATCATGTTGGCGTCGATCGCCTGCAGGCCGTAATTTCCGGGCCGCATCCAGTGGTTGGTGTTGGCAAGTCCAACGACGCCGACAGTGTGCTCCCGTGCGAGCTGGATGGCCCGATCGGTCATCGCAGCCGCGTTCAGCATACCTGGGCCCCGCCGTCCATCCCAGCGTTCGACGGCCCCCATGGCCGCGATGAGTTCTGGCTCAGCATTAACATCAATCATGCCCTCACCTACATTTCGCACAAAGCGTGGAAAGCGATTCAGGCCATGGCTGTAAACTCCGTCGCGGCTCGCGTCGACAAAGAGTCGGGCAGCCTTGTCCGCTCGCTCTGGCGTAAAGCCGATCTCTCTCAGAACGCGTACCAGTTCGGTACATATCGTTTCATAAGGGACACGCATGGTTTTTCCTCCACATCACTGGGCGTACTCAGGCGGTAAGCCTAAGCACTAAAGACTCAAATGCATTTTAGCGCGAGATCAGTGCGAATGGGAGACTTGTACTACTTTATTCAAAAATAGTCAGAAACATCTTTAGGACGTGTTTTGAAATTGTAATAAACTGGCAAACTTCCTGAAACCTAAGCGATCCCTAAGTAGTTCATGCTTGTGAGTATAGAACGACAACATGAATTAACAGACAGACAATGAGCCAGAATTCAGCGCTACCTTCCGCCTGAGCGCGCGGGCAGGAGAGGGCGACCATCGAAGTGTCGCCGACTGATCATTAACGCGATTATTTGGATTTTGAAGACCGGTGCACCCTGGCGAGACCTGCCGGAACACTATGGGCCATGGAGTACGGTATACGGCCGATTTAACAAGTGGACAAAGAATGGCGTTTGGGAAGCGATATTCGAGGAGCTATCA
>JASGUW010000216.1 GCA_030055235.1 Bacillota bacterium | reverse complement strand
GAAGGGCAGCCCCTGACCATCCTGGAGAGCTTCGCCGTAAAAAAGCCCGTGATTGCCACAAACGTGGGAAACTGCTACGGGCTGATCAACGGAGAGGATCATGACGGCCTGGGCGCCGCGGGGATCGTCGTGCCCGTCATGAATATCAGCACGATCGCCGACGCGATTCTGACTCTGGCGGAGGATGAAAAGCTGCGGCGCAGGATGGGAGAGATCGGCTACAGGCGCCTGTACGATAAGTACCTTATCAGCTACATGAAGCGGCAGTATCGTGATCTGTATAATGAACTTGCGCCGTCAGGAGGACAGAAATGGCAGGAATAGGGATCCAACTGAATAAGATCTTCAGCAAACGATCCGTCGCCGCCGCGCTGTACGGCGTTTTCTGCTCGATCACCTTCACGATCGCGCCCATGCTGATCATCATCGGGTGTCTGCTTGGCATGTATAAGGCGCTGGGCTTCGATACGGTCGGCGGCATGGAGAGGGAACTGTTCAGCTGCACGATCCTCTACATTTTCATTTTCTCCCTGCTCACATCCAGCCCCTTCAACAGCGTGCTCAGCAAGTACATGACGGACAGGATATATCTGGAGCGTTTTGAGGATGTGCGCCCCTGCATCTATTTCGGGATCATTGTGAACATACTGTTTTCGGCGGCCCTGGGCATCCCCTTCTGCCTGTACGCCTTCTTTGCGGGGCGCATCCCCGCCTACTTCGTATTGACCAGCTTCATAGGCTATATCAGCCTTTCCCTTGTGTTCTGCAGCATGATATTTAACAATATCCTGAAGGCGTACAGAAAAATCTCGGCGTACTTCATCCTTGGGATGGCGGTCGCCTTCCTCAGCTCCCTTCTGTTCAGATACGCGTTCCGCTTCAGCATCATCTACAGTATGCTGCTGGCGCTCAGCATAGGATTTCTGTTGATCGCGATCGCCGAGATCGTCAACGCGCTGGCGCCGTTCAAAAGCAACAGCTACGATTACCGTTCTGTCATGCTTTATTTCAGGCGATACAGATCCCTGATCGCGGCCAACTTTCTATATACCTTTGGCCTGTTTGCCCATAACTTCGTGTTCTGGGGCCATCCCTGGCGCCTGGTTGTGGCGAATACCTATGTGTGCAATCAGCCATACGACATGGCCTCCTGCATCGCGATGTTCACCAATCTCTCGGCCACAACCTTCTTTATCACGCGCGTGGAAATGCATTTCCGGGATCGATACGCCGATTACATGCAGTCCATCATCGGCGGCAAGCTGGACACCATTGAGAAAAACAAGGACAGGATGTTTCAGAGCCTCGGCGCCCAGCTGCTGAGCCTCGCCAGGATGCAGTTCACCGTTTCCGTGGCCGTTTATCCCTTTGTCATGATCCTCATGCCCCTTCTGGGCGGTTCCGGCATGACGATGCGGATCTACCCTCTGCTGGCCGTCGGATATTTTATCAGCTTTCTGTACTATTCCAATCTGCTTTTCCTGTATTACTTCAACGACCTGAGCGGCGCCGCCCTGTCGGCGCTGATCTTCGCCGCGGTGAGCCTCGGCGCGAGCCTCCTGTCCCGCGCGCTCCCCCCGGCGTGGTTTGGCACCGGGTTCACGCTGGCGGGCTTCGCCGCGTTCACGTTCAGCTTTTTCAGATTGAGGTGGCTGGAGCGGAACCTGGATTACTTCATTTATTGCCGAGGGTCTGTCATGGAAAAGGGAAAGGGGGCAAAGCCCTCCTCCCTGGTCTATAAAGCGCATTGAAAGTGAGGAAAACGAATGTCCAGCTTGTTGAGAATGGTTGTCTGTCTGTCCGGGGTTGTCCTGATCCTCACGGTTATCCGCGATCTCGTTCAAAAGAAGCTGAAAGAGATACAGTCTTTGTTTTGGCTGGCGACAGCGGCGGTCTTGATTCTCCTCGGCCTTTTTCCCGGGGTTACCGGATGGTTCGCAGGGCTTTTCGGCGTCGAGTATGCGCCCAGCATAGTTTTCTTCGCCACATCCGTCATGTCCATATACGGGATCTACCGCTGCTACAGGGCAAACGCGGAGCTTGAGCAGCGGGTGAGCGAGCTGGCCACGCAGGTATCCATGCTGAACTACGAAAACATACGGCTGAGGAGCGAGGGCAGGCAGTGAAGAAAATACTGTTCGTCATCAATACGATGGGGCGCGCGGGCGCGGAGAGCGCGCTGAACAACCTGCTGAAGCGCCTGAGCGGGATGCCTGAGTACAGCCTGAGCCTGTACGTGATGATCCCAAGGGGAGAGCTTTTTGCCGGGGTGCCCGAGGGCGTCCGCATCCTCAACCGGCGCGTCTCCCGGGGCTCCGTCCTCAGCGCCTCGGGCAGGCTGTTCATCGCGCGTCAGGCCCTTTGCGCTTTCTTCCGCAGGGGGGCCGGCTTTCGAATGCTGCCGTCCATCGTCAAAAACCTGCTGCGGCAAAAGAAGGACACCGGGCGCATCCAGCTGGATAAGGCGATGTGGCGGCTGTTCTCCGAGAGCGTCCCGGCGCCAAAGGAGGATTTCGATCTGGCGGTTGCTTATCTTGAAGGCAGCGCCACCTATTTTGTCGCCGACAGGGTGCGCGCCCGGCGCAAGGCAGCCTTTATCCATATTGACTACGGCAGGGCGGGATATACCCCGGAAATGGATGAGGGGTGCTATGACAGGATCGACAGGATCTTCACTGTATCCGGCGAGGTGGCGGACCGCTTCCTGGACGTTTATCCCGGCTGCAGGGATAAGGTATACCTGTTTCGCAATCTGCTGGATCGGGAGGATATCCTTCGCAAGGCGCAGGAGAAGGCCTTTGAGGCCAGGCCGGCCGGCACGCTGCTTGTGACCGTGGGAAGGCTGCACTATCAAAAGGCCTATGATATCGCTATCGCCGTCTGCAGCCGGCTAAAGGCGGACGGCTATCCTGTGAACTGGTATGTGCTGGGAGACGGAAGCGAAAGAACCGGCCTTGAGAGGTTGATCGATGAATGTCAGGTCCGGGACAGCTTTCATCTGATGGGCGCCGTTGAAAACCCCTATCCCTTTATCGCCGCCGCGGATATTTATGTGCACGTCACGCGGTTTGAGGGAAAAAGCATCGCCATCGAAGAAGCTCAGATCCTTGGAAGGCCCATCCTCGCATCCGACTGTACGGGAAACAGGGAGCAGATCGCGGATGGGTATGACGGTATATTGTGCGAGCTGACGGTGGACAGCGTGACCCGGGCGCTTGAGGATATGATCGACCGGCCCGAGCTGAGAAACATGCTGCATGAAAACGTGCTGCAAAAGCGAATGGAGCACCCTGAGGACATGGAAGCGCTGCTGTCCCTGGCTGGATCCGCTGCCCGCGCGGCAGAATAAAGGAGGAAAAATGAAGGACGTTCTGCTGATTATTCCGGCATACAACGAAGAGGCAAGTATTGGCGCCCTGCTCGACAGGCTCTCTGTTCCTGAGATCGCCGAGCTTTGCGACA
>JASGUW010000215.1 GCA_030055235.1 Bacillota bacterium | reverse complement strand
CCTCATAGCCGCAGACGAAGCGAACCGAATCGCCTTTTCCCGTAAAGCGCTCCGTGATCGTTGCCAGGTACTTCTCAATGCTCTTTACGTTAGGGTTCACACGCATATGGCCAAAGGCCTTGCACTTGCTTGTAAACGTCGGCTCAAAGCAGCAAAGGCTGTAGCTCTTCAGATGGACATCGATTCCCACATAGATTACGCTCTTCATTGTAGTGACCTCCTTGGGTTGCGGATTGCCCGCTGTTTATCCACATTCACCATAAGGGTAGACCCGCGAACTGGCAAAGTGGGGTCACTACATATTGTCTTGACCACAGGATGCAGAGCTGAGACCAGTGTCACAGAGCATGAATCATCATATTCGTACATATCCTGGGCTACAGGGCGTATCCCGGTCCTTTTTTCTACTCAAAAATACAAGACACACCCTGACGAACGCCGCCCTCACCGCCCGCCGCCGCTTTCATATGCATCGTTTTCATTCCTGCCTCCATCTCAGAAGCCTGGGACACGACTGCAGGCGGAAGTGCAATCATGAAAAACTCCTGCAGACAGATCACGCAAAATTCGAGCTGTTTCAGCGCTTCGATGAATACCAGAATGAAGGCTCATCCGTTCCAACATCAAAGACGTGCACCCCCCTCGTGACATAAGCCACCTTCACGCGCCTCCAGCCTGTGATAAGGTGTTTTGTCGGAGGTATAGACGTCTCATGCAGAACCCCTATCAGACAACACCCAAACTCATCCTCTTCGCCCGCGGCTTCCGACCCCATCTCAAACTCTTCATTGTCGACCTGGCTGCGGCCCTCGGCATCGCCCTCATCGACCTCTCCTTCCCGCTGCTGACCCGCTACGGTCTCAACACTCTGCTGCCTGACGGTCGCTATCAGAGCTTCGCCTGGCTCATGATCATGATTGCCGCCTTCTTCGCCATCCGCGGCCTGCTGCAGTATGTCGTCACCTACTGGGGCCATCTGCTCGGCGTGCTCATGGAGGCAGATCTCAGACGCAATCTCTTCACCCATCTGCAGACCATGCCCTTCTCCTTCTATGACCGCACCCGGACCGGCAAACTGATGAGCCGCGTGCTGTCGGATCTCTTTGAGATCGTCGAGCTCGCTCATCATGGTCCTGAGGACCTCTTCATCTCGGCCATCACACTGACGGGCTCCTTCATCGCCATGCTCATGATCCGCTGGCAGCTGACACTGATGCTCCTCGTCATGATTCCGGTCATCGTGGTGCTGACGGTGGTTGCCAGACGCCGCATGGCCTACGCCTCCGCCCATGTCAAGCAGCGGACCGCTGAAATCAACGCCGACCTGGAAAACGCGATTTCCGGCATCCGCGTCGCCAAAGCCTTTACCAACGAGGGCTATGAGATCGAAAAGTTCGATCGCCGCAATGCGGAATTCCGTAAAGCCAGGGGTGGCTTCTACCGCGCCATGGCCTGGTTTTCGAGCTCCATGGACTACGCCACCTCCCTGCTTCACATCCTGGTCATCGGCGTCGGCGGCTACTATATCGTTCAGGGCGGCATGACGGTAACCGACATGCTGACCTTCACGCTCTATGTCAATGCTTTCCTGGTACCGATCCGCAAGCTCGTCGCCTTCTTCGAGCAGTATTCGAACGGCATGGCCGGCTTTGAGCGCTATGTCGAACTGATGGCAATGGATCCTGACATTGTCGACGCCCCCGACGCGAAACCGCTCGAGCTCGACGGCGGCGCCATCCGCTTCGAAGACGTCAGCTTCTCCTATCAGGAGAACGAAGTGGTTCTGGGGCAGGTGAATCTCAATATCAAGCCAGGGCAGAAAGTCGCCCTGGTCGGCCCCTCCGGCGGCGGGAAGACAACGCTCTGCCAGCTCATTCCGCGCTTCTACGAAATCGATGCGGGCCGCATCACGATCGACGGTCAGGAGATCCGCGACCTGACCCTGGGCTCACTGCGGCGTGCGATCGGCATTGTGCAGCAGGAGGTCTTTCTCTTCGCCGCATCGATCCGCGAAAACATCCGCTACGGCGACCTGACGGCCGACGACGAAGCGGTGGTGGAGGCGGCGAAGCAGGCCGAAATCCACGACTTCATCATGAGTCTGCCGAACGGCTACGACACGGAAGTCGGGGAGCGCGGCGCCCGTCTCTCCGGCGGCCAGAAACAGCGCGTGGCAATCGCCCGCCTCTTCCTCAAAAACCCGGCCATCCTGATCCTGGACGAGGCCACCAGTGCCCTCGATACCCAGACCGAGCTTCGCATCCAGAGTGCTCTGGACAAGCTGGCCCATGGACGCACCTCCCTCGTCATCGCCCACCGTCTCTCAACCGTGCGCAACGCCGATCAGATCATCTACATTGATGCGGAGGGCATCCGCGAACAGGGCAGCCATCAGGAGCTGATGGAAAAAGGCGGCCCCTATAGCCGCCTCTATCTGGCCCAGTCAGGTCCCGGAGTCCGGCTGGACGACGCTGTTTTCAGCAGCGGCAGCTAGCAGGGTGATCTCCAGGGCTTCGGTCACGGAGCTGATCGGGATCACCTCGACCTTTTCCAGAACCGATGCCGGGATGTCGTCCAGATCGCGGCGGTTCTCCTCCGGGATCAGCACGGTGCGGATACCGGCGCGGTGGGCGGCGATGATCTTCTCTTTCAGCCCGCCGATGGCAAGCACGCGGCCGCGGATGGTGACCTCTCCGGTCATGGCCACATCATGGCGGGCCGGGCGGCCGGCCAGAGCCGAGCAGAGCGCCGTCACCAGCGTGATGCCGGCAGAGGGGCCATCCTTCGGGATCGCCCCCTCAGGGACGTGGACATGGATGTCGTGTGTTTTTGCGAAGTCATTCGGAATCCGCCATTCCTTCGCATGGCCGCGCACCCAGGCGAGCGCGACCTTCGCCGATTCCTGCATGACATCGCCCAGGCGGCCGGTCAGTTCGACGCGGCCGCTGCCGGGGACAACCGCCACCTCGACGACCAGGGTGTCGCCGCCGGCTGCCGTCCAGGCCAGGCCGTTGACAACGCCGATGAGGTCTTCACTGCCTGCCTCGTCATACTTGTAGAGCGGCTTTTCCAGATAATCTTCCAGATCACGGGCGCGGATCACGCGGATGCGCTGCTCCCCCTCCGGATCAGGGTTTTCGGCCAGCTGCAGGGCCAGGCGGCGGCAGAGGCGGGCCAGTGCCTGCTCCAGCTGGCGGACACCGGCCTCCCGGGTCCAGCCACGGATGATGCGCAGGATGGCGTCCTGGCGCAGGCGGATTTCGCGGCCGCTGATCGCATTCAGCTCCATCTGCTTGGGCCAGAGATGGAGTCGGGCTATGTGCAGCTTCTCCTCCTCCGTATAGCCGCCCAGTTCAATGAGCTCCATGCGGTCGAGCAGGGGCTGGGGGATGGTGTCGGTGCTGTTCGCCGTGGTGACGAAGAACACCCGTGAAAGGTTGTAGTCGAGCTCCAGATAGTGGTCGCGGAAGGCGACATTCTGCTCCGGGTCCAGGACCTCAAGCAGGGCCGATGAGGGGTCGCCGCGGAAGTCACGGCCGAGCTTGTCGACTTCATCCATCAGGATCAGAGGGTTGTCGGCGCGGGCCTGGCGAATGGCGTTGATGATGCGGCCGGGCATGGCGCCGATATAGGTGCGGCGGTGGCCGCGGATTTCGGCCTCATCATGAACGCCGCCGAGCGACATGCGGACGAAGGGGCGGCCCAGGGCCTTGGCGATCGACTGGCCGACAGAGGTCTTCCCCACGCCGGGCGGGCCGACCAGACAGAGAATCGGGGCCTTGGGAGGGCCTCCCGTGCGTTCGCGGCGGCGCTGCATGACGGCGATGTGTTCCAGGATACGCTCTTTCACCTGCTTGAGCCCGTAGTGGTCGCGCTCAAGCTGGGCACGGCAGCGTCGGATGTCGAGCTGCTCACTGACAAGTTTCCCCCAGGGCAGGTCGAAGACAAGTTCCAGGTAGGTACGCAGCACCGAAGCATCGGGAGTGTGGGCCGGATACTTGGAGAGACGGCGGATTTCCTTGACCAGCTGTTCGCGGTCGCGGTCAGTCATCTGCATCTTCTCCAGACGCTCCAGATAACCGGCCTCTTCATCCTCTGGGTTGTCACTTTCGCCCAGTTCGTCGCGGATGATCTTCAGCTGCTCGCGCAGGTAGTAGTCGCGCTGGTCCTTGTCAATCTCGGCACGGACACGCTCCTCAAGCTGGCGCTCGATCCCGGTAACGTCGATTTCTGCACGGATGCCGACCAGGACATTGAGCATGCGCTCTTCGACATCGAGCTCTTCCAGCAACTCGATCAGGACATCATAGGGGAAGTCCAGATTGGAGATGATGAGGTCGGTCAGGCGGCCCGGGTCGCGGATTTCGCCTAACAGGGGCAGTGCCTCTACCGGCGAGCGCCCGGTCGCCAGCGAGTAGGCCTGATAGGCGGCGAGCAGCTGGCGGCGGTAGGCTTCCTCACGACGCCTGCCGTGATAGTCCTGCTCCCTGGGCGGCCTGACTCTCGTGGCTTCGACAAGATAGCAGGGATCAGAGGCGGTGAAGGCTTCTATCTGGGCGCGCTCCTGCCCTTCGATACGGATGCGGCAGCCGGGCCGGTCGTCGAACTCATAGACTTCACGGATGCGGCTGAGACAGCCGATGCGTCCGAGCTCATCCGGTTCAGGCCACTCCATATCAGGTTCAGGCTGGGGGATGGTGATGAGGAGCCGGTCCTTTTCCATGGCATGATGAACAGCCGCCAGTGAGCCGGGGCGCATGACCTCAAAGGTCATGCTGGTGCCGGGCAGGAGAACGATGCCACGCAGAGGCATGAGGGCATATTCCTGTACCTCTCCCTCCGGCTGCAGGTCATGCTGGCCGGGCTCACGGGCAGCAGAACGACTGCGGTCGAGTTTTCGCTCCAGGGCATGCTGCAGCGCCCGCGTCACCATGTGGCGCAGTTCCTCCGACTCGGCATCCGGATTTTCCGCAGTCGTCTTTTCGGCGTCGGAGGCGGCATCAAGCTGCTGATCCCGCTCCGGCCTGGGCTTGCTGTCATCCTTCTTTTTGGGCATGAGGTTTTCGCTCCTCTATTTCACTGCCGGGTCCGTCTTTGCTGTCGGGACGGTCTTTGCTGCCACCCGGGCGGCGACAGAAACATAGAGCCCCGTCGGCTGACGAGGCTCTGTTTGGTGTCTGGTGTTCCGTTCGGAGCAAACGTGGCGACGATCGCCGCGTCGCTCGTGGCCCTGGGCCGTTTCTCCGAAGCTTACTCGATGACGTCCGAAACCGTGCCGGAACCGACCGTCTTTCCGCCTTCGCGGATAGCGAACTTGTCACCCGCCTCCAGAGCGATCGGCGTGATCAGCTCGACGTTGATGGTGACGTGGTCGCCGGGCATGCACATCTCAACACCCTCCGGCAGGTTGGCCACGCCGGTGACGTCCGTGGTGCGGAAGAAGAACTGGGGACGATAGCCGCTGAAGAAGGGCTTGTGACGGCCACCTTCAGACTGCGTCAGGACGTAGACCTGACCGGCAAACTTCGTGTGGGGCTTGATCGTGCCGGGCTTGGCCAGAACCTGACCGCGCTCGACCTGGTCGCGGGCGATGCCGCGCAGCAGTGCACCGATGTTGTCGCCGGCTTCGGCGCGATCCATCGACTTGTGGAACATCTCAACGCCGGTGACGACGGTCGAACGGCTCTCTTCCATCAGACCGACGATCTCAACGGGGTCGCCAACCTTGACGGTGCCGCGCTCAACACGACCGGTGGCCACGGTGCCGCGGCCGGAGATCGTGAAGACGTCCTCAACCGGCATGGCGAAGGGGCGGTCGATGGGACGCTCGGGCGTCGGAATCCAGGTGTCGACAGCTTCCATCAGCTCGTGGATGGCCGAATAAATGTCGGCGTTCTGATCCGTTTCGCTGCTCTCAAGAACCTCAAGGGCCGAACCCTGAATGAAGGGGGTGTCGTCGCCCGGGAAGTCATACTCACTGAGCATCTCACGGACTTCCATCTCAGTCAGCTCAACCAGCTCGGGGTCGGCCACGTCGCACTTGTTCAGGAAAACGACGATCGAGGGCACGCCGACCTGACGGGCCAGCAGGATGTGCTCACGGGTCTGGGGCATCGGGCCGTCAGCGGCCGAAACAACCAGAATCGCGCCGTCCATCTGAGCCGCACCGGTGATCATGTTCTTGATATAGTCAGCGTGACCGGGGCAGTCGACGTGGGCGTAGTGGCGGTTCTTCGTCTCATACTCGACATGCGACGAGTTAATCGTGATGCCGCGGGCGCGCTCCTCCGGAGCCTTGTCAATCAGGTCATAGCTGGTGAACTTGGACGTGCCGTCCATGGCCAGCACCTTCGTGATCGCAGCGGTCAGAGACGTCTTGCCGTGGTCAACGTGACCGATGGTCCCGACGTTGACGTGCGGTTTGGTTCTCTCAAATTTCGCTTTTCCCATCCTGGGTATCCTCCTTGTGCATCAGTTCTCTCTCTGATGCTTACTGTTCGTCGGCAAGAGCCTAACGATCATTTTACCGTCTCTTGGCCCTTCGGGCAAGTACCGAAACTCCATCAGGAATCCGGTCTGACTAACGTCTTAGTATTTCATCCATCAGCCCCTTCGGCACAGGCTCGAAGTGACTGATCTGCATGACAAAAATCCCGCGTCCCTGCGTGCGTGAGCGCAGTGACGTGGCATAGCCGAACATCATGGACAATGGCACCAGCGCGGAGATCTTCTGCGCGCCGGGGATGGCTTCCGTGCCATCAATGCGCCCGCGCCGGGAACCCAGGTCGCCGAGCACGTCGCCCATGTACTCATCGGGCACCGTGACATCGACCTTCATCACCGGCTCAAGCAGGGTCGGACCGGCTTTTTCCATGGCATTTTTAAAGGCCATGGAACCGGCTATCTTGAAGGCCAGCTCCGAGCTGTCCACCTCGTGATAGGAGCCGTCGAGCAGAGCCACCTTGATATCGACCACCGGATAGCCACCCAGAATACCGGCATGCATGGCTTCCTGGATGCCGTTGTCAACCGGGGCGATGTATTCGCGCGGTACGACACCCCCGATGATGCGATTCTCAAAGAGATAGCCTTCTCCGGCTTCGCGCGGTTCAATCTCGATCACGACGTGGCCGTACTGACCGCGGCCGCCTGTCTGGCGGATGAAGCGCCCTTCGGCCCTGGCCGCTTTGCTAATGGTCTCCTTATAGGCGACCTGCGGCTGTCCGACATTGGCCTCAACCTTAAACTCACGCAGGAGGCGATCCACAATGATATCCAGATGCAGCTCGCCCATGCCTGAGATAATGGTCTGGCCGGTGTCGGCGTCGGTATAGGTTCTGAACGTCGGATCCTCTTCGGCCAGCTTCTGCAGGGCGATGATCATCTTATCCTGACTGGCCTTCGAGCGCGGCTCGATGGCGACGGAAATCACCGGGTCCGGGAAATCCATCGACTCCAGGATGATGGGATGATCTTCAGCGCAGAGCGTGTCACCGGTCGTCGTCTCCCGCAGACCCACGGCCGCAGCGATATTGCCGGCATAGACCGTCTCAATCTCTTCGCGGTGGTTCGCGTGCATCTGCAGAACGCGTCCGATACGCTCACGGCGACCCTTCGTGGCGTTGAGCACATAGGAACCCGAATCCAGCGTCCCCGAGTAGACCCGGAAGAAGGCCAGACGTCCCACGAAGGGATCGGTCATGATCTTGAACGCGAGCGCCGAGAAGGGCTCATCGTCCGACGAGGGGCGGGTCTCATCCTCATCCGTCCGCGGGTTGACGCCACTGATATCGGGCACCTCAGTCGGGTCGGGCAGGTAGTCGATGACCGCATCCAGCATCATCTGAACGCCCTTGTTACGGTACGAGGAACCGCAGATCACCGGCGTGGCCTGGACCTGGATGGTAGCCTGGCGCAGCACGCGCTTGAGCTCCTCCACGGTGATCTCCTCCCCGAGCAGGTACTTCTCCGTCAGCTCTTCGTCCAACTCGACAATCTGCTCGACCATGTGTTCGCGCTGGGCTTCGGCGACCGGCAGAAGCTCCGGCGGCACGTCGCACTCGTCAAAACAGGTGCCGAGCTCGTCCGAATAGACTTCGGCGCGCATTGTCATCAGGTCGATGATTCCTGCGAAGTTATCCTCGCTCCCGATGGGGATCTGGATCGCAATCGGGTTGGCCTTCAGGCGATCGCGGATGGTCTCCACCGAGCGGAGGAAGTCCGCACCGATGATGTCCATCTTATTAATGTAGACAAGACGCGGGACATGATAGCGGTCGGCCTGACGCCAGACCGTCTCCGTCTGCGGCTCGACACCGCTCTTGGCATCCAGCAGGGTGACCGCACCGTCGAGCACCCTGAGGCTGCGCTCGACTTCAACCGTGAAGTCAACGTGGCCCGGGGTGTCAATGATGTTGATGCGGTAGCCCTTCCACTCTGCGGTGGTCGCTGCCGACGTGATCGTGATGCCGCGCTCCTGCTCCTGGTCCATCCAGTCCATGGTGGCGGCACCCTCATGGGTTTCGCCCAGGCGATGGATACGCCCCGTGTAGTAGAGCACGCGCTCGGTCGTCGTGGTCTTGCCGGCGTCGATGTGCGCCATGATGCCGATATTCCGCGTCTTTTCAAGCGTGAATGCTCTGGGCATGCTGCTTACTGGCTCCTTGATATATTCTCCCGCTTTCGAGGAATCGTCTTCCCTACCAGCGGTAGTGGGCAAACGCGCGGTTCGCGTCCGCCATGCGGTGGATTTCTTCTTTGCGGCGGTAGGCGCCGCCGGTCTCGTTGGCCGCATCCATCAGTTCACCGGCCAGGCGCTCTCTCATCGTCCGTTCGCCGCGGTTACGGGCGTAGCTGACGAGCCAGCGCAGGGCGAGTGTCTGACGACGCTCCGGGCGGACCTCAATCGGTACCTGATAGTTGGCACCGCCGACACGACGGGCTTTCACCTCAAGCATCGGCATAACGTTTTCCACGGCCTTGTTAAAAACATCCATCGGTTCCTGACCGCTGCGTTCGCGAATCAGGTCGAAGGCGCCGTAGACAATTTTCTGGGCCAGTCCCTTTTTCCCGTCCAGCATGACGTTGTTGATCAGCTTACTAAGCCGAATGTCATGGTAGATCGGGTCGGGGAGAATGTCCCTGACTGGTACATGACCTTTTCTTGGCACTTTTCTTCCCTCTCATCAATTCGTGACCCCAGGAACCTCCCGCGACGGCAAAGCTGCTTTTTAGCGAGTCTTTTCCATCAAGGGCGGCCGGATCACAGGTACTCAGGCATCCTTGCGTTTTCGTGGGGATACTTGTCAGCGCCCGGTCCAAACTCGTGTAACGAGGAGATCCCGAGCACTTTCAACCGCGATACTCAGCGAACACGTGCCGCGCGCGGCCGTTTCGCACCGTACTTGGAACGGCTCTGCAAACGGTTCGTCACACCTGCCGTATCAAGCGTTCCGCGCACGATGTGGTAGCGCACGCCGGGCAGGTCCTTAACGCGGCCGCCGCGGATCAGCACCACCGAGTGCTCCTGCAGGTTGTGTCCGATTCCGGGAATGTAAGCCGAAACTTCCATGCCGGATGTCAGACGCACACGCGCGAGTTTACGCAGGGCCGAGTTCGGCTTCTTGGGTGTCATCGTCTTCACCACCGTGCAGACACCGCGTCTCTGCGGCGAATGCAGTTCGGTTTCCCGACGCGTCAGCGTATTCATGTTGACGTGCAGGGCCGGGGACTTTGACTTCTCCGTACGCGACTGGCGCCCCTTTCTCACGAGCTGGTTGAATGTAGGCATCGATCCTCCTCCTTCCTTCGATTCTGCGTGGCCGCCAACGGTTGATTCTTCCATACAGAAAAAATCACCCCGTTCCGGGGCAACGACGTCTCATCATATCACCGAAAAAGGCCCTTGTCGAGCAAAATGCAAATTTTTAGAAAAATCTAAATCTGGCCTCACAAGCTGTGAGCGAAATTATAACAGCCGGATTCTGGCATCCGTTGAACTTGGGATGTTTGCGACACGGTCGCTGGAGCCAAGACGCATTCAGGCTTTACATGGCTATAAAGACAGCCAGGCCTGACAACCAGGACGCCCGTGCTTATGTGGAGTGGCTGCCTGGCGAGCTCGCCGGGAAGGAAGCGATCTATAACCGGGCGGGTAACATCTATCTCTTTACTTATAAGCTGCCATCATCAAGAACTCAGAAGGAGTAGTAGAGATGGCACGGATAGATCAGTTCCGACATTGTCGCGGTGTTCTGGACACGCAGAAAGATAGAATGAATGAATGAAAGCAAACGTCTTGTAAGCCGGTGGTACGCGGAGAATGGTATCAATCGGAAAATCATCATTACTTTCTATTGTGACGCATGTCAAACCCAAATCGTTCGATATCTGGCTTAGTCTCTTCTGAAAAGTGTACATTCACACTTTCGGCAGCCTTTGCCGCACATATCATCACAATCCTCTACGCCGGGAATATCATGATTGCAGGAACTTTCGCGCAATCGTTTACTTCCGCTCTATACCTGTAATTACGAATGGAAAAACTGCTGACGACTCGAGGCTGCGGAGGAGTATCCAGACCGGAAGTTCCGCAATCATAAAGTGATTTTTGAGAGCAGCATCCCGTATGGCAGATGTCAGCTGGCTGTGCTTATAGATGAGCAAGGGGCTGTGAAAAAAGAGAAGCTGACACAAATCCAAAAGTTGACATACCCAGTAGATTAGAGGTGTTGGGATCTCTCAGCTAATCCCTCTGAGCAATTCTTCTATTCCTGGCACCGCATGCTCAATGACCCAGGCAAGCCCATCGCATTGGAGGTGTCCGCACCCATGAGTCCAGAGCAGACGGCATGGCCCCTTGATGTGACGAAGTCAGAGAATCAGGTTGTGGAAGCAGACGTACAGATACTACATCCATTTACTTGATCAGCGGGTATTCTTCCCCAGAAGCGTCAGACACCTTCGGGCTTCATTTGCATTGACGCCGGTTTTGTGCACCTGGAAGACCACGAGCCGCAGGTCAGGGATCCTTTGATTTCATGCCCCGTCCTTCTCTCGAATGGCATCCGCTTAGAAGTTCCGTCATCATTCAATGAAAACAATCTTCGGCGGTGGCTTTACGTCCTGAAAGGAGCCGTGCCATGAGAATCACAATTCTCAGCTATTCGGCCGCCGGTACGACAGATTCACAGGACTCGATGTCATGGTGTTGAATCCCTATTTGTAATAGACGTAGATTCACTGTCTCATTTTGCCCGTGCTCCGGTACCGGAGCACAGTGCACCGAGGCGGTACGCAAGGAAGCGGAGTTTCTTGCTTTTAGTGTTCGGGCATCTACGGCAGTTTGGGGCCAGCCGTGGATAGGGAATAGCGGAGCCTGTGCCCTGTATTGCGGGCATAAACACGTTTTTGACCTCTCTTCGTCGTCTTTCACGTTCCTATTTCAGAGCAACACAGCAAGTGCCGCCCGTACAACTGCTCCCCATCAATTCGTTTGCCGCCGCTTTGCAATAACGAATGAGAAAGAGAAAGCGGCGGTGCTGCACCGCCAGTCGAGAGACAAGAGAGTGGACAATTTTTTCGTTCCTGCCCCGATTTCGGGGCACCAGCGCAATTTTTGTCCACCTGTGGCCAGAAATCAGGGTTTGTGCCCGGTTTCGGGGCACAAACGGCCTTTTTTGGCCAGCTGTGGTCAATTTTTTCGTTCCTGCCCCGGTTTCGGGGCACCAGCGCAATTTTTGTCCACCCCTGGACAAGTTTTTCTGCTCCTGCCCCGATTTCGGGGCACCAGCGCAATTTCTCCCCCCTGGGCAAATGATCGATATCGCTTCGATGCCAGACCGGGACCTGGATAAGAGGAACCCTTTGGCTTCCTAAAAATTAATAGACTACATATTGAATTATCACAATAAGCAGGCGGTGGAGTGGGTTCAAGCTCGCAATGATCCGCTGCTGTGACGTTAACATCATTGGTTCTTATATGGGGCTTGTACACGAAAAATATGTGCAACGCGAAGCCCCGCTTTGGGGTCCCGCTTCAGAAATGTAAGCACACAATCAGAAGATTGCCGAACAGGAGGATCTGGGGATATAGGCGCTGCAGCAAAGAACGACCGCAACGCCTGATTTCTGAGCGTTGCGGCCGTTCTTCATTATCTTAAGCGGGAAACCCGCCAGCATTTTTCATTTGCGCCTTTAGCGGCTTTGCTTCAGGCTTTGACTCTCCTCAACACTGACCGGCCGGCAGGCTGTCAGGTTCTGGCAGCCACTGCAGCCGGCGCAGCCTCCCTGCCCGCGGTATTTCGGACTAAGGCGCCGGATCAAGCTGCCAACAAAAAGCGCCAGCAGGGCAGCAATGATAATGAGACTGCCCCAGTGTTCCGCCAGCCATTTCAGCATCTGATCCCCTCCCTTCTAAGACCTGGCCGTGGCGAGCGCCGGACGGCGGTTGGGATTCGGACGCAGCAGCAGATAGAGCATCACACCCAGCAGAGCCAGAGCCACAATAAAACCAATGATAGACCCCGTGCCGCTGAACATGGCACCCAGCTGATAGAAGATCAGGCTGACAACATAGGCGAAGCCCGTCTGATACCCGATGGCAAAGAGCGTCCAGCGGGCTGAGTTCATTTCGCGGCGGATCGCACCGATGGCGGCGAAACAGGGCAGGCAGAGCAGGTTGAAGAGCAGGAAGGAATAGGCACTGAGCGCGGTGAAATGCACGCGCATGTTCGCCCAGATCTCCCAGCCGGACTCTGAGACTTCGGCGAAGCCGCCGTAGAGTGTGCCGAAGGTGCCGACAACATTTTCTTTCGCGATCAGGCCGGTGATGGTGGCCACCACTGCCTGCCAGTGCCCCCAGCCGAGCGGAGCAAAGATCCAGCTCACCGCCGAGCCCAGAACCGCCAGGAAACTCTGATCCTGTTCGACGGCACGCACGGCGCCATCAGCCCAGCCGTAGCTGGTCGCAAACCAGACAAAGACCTGGGCCAGCAGGATGATGCTGCCGGCGCGCTTGATAAAGGACCAGGCGCGTTCGAGCATGGAGCGCAGCACATCCCCGGGGCGCGGCAGACGATAGGACGGCAGCTCCAGAACGAAGGGAGCCGCGTCGCCGGCAAAGGCACGGAATTTCTTCAGGACGATGCCGGAGATCAGGATGGCAGCGATGCTGGCGAAGTAGGCAGAGGGTGCCACCCACCAGGCATCGGCGAAGAGAGCTCCGGCGATCAGGGCGATCACCGGCAGTTTGGCGCCGCAGGGCATGAACGGTGCGGTGGCAACCGTCAGCCGGCGATCACGTTCATTTTCAATCGTTCGCGCCGCCATGACACCGGGCACCGCACAGCCGGTCGAAACCAGCATCGGGATGAAGGAAGTGCCCGACAAGCCGAAGGAGCGGAAGATGCGGTCCATGACAAAGGCGATACGGGCCATGTAGCCACAGGCTTCGAGCAGGGCCAGGAAGAAGAAGAGCACCAGCATCTGCGGCACGAAGCCGAGCACCGCGCCGACACCGGCGACGATGCCGTCGAGTACCAGGTCATGGAGCCAGCCGGAGACGTTGCCGGCTTCCAGCGCCTGCTCGACGAGTACCGGGACGCCCGGCACCCAGGGACCAAAGGCAGCCGGGTCGGGTTCCTCTACGTCCAGGGCGGCAAGATAATCAGCATGTGTGACCGGGAAGCGGTCCTCCTCTTCGCCACTTTCACCAAACAAAATCACTTCGGAAACGAGATCTGTCGCCGCCTCCGCCTCAAGCCCGGCCGCCTCCGCCTCTTCCTCAAAGGATTCGATGCTCATCTCGGCGAGCTCGAACTCCTCAAACTTCTCATCATAGGCCTCCCGTCCCCTGCCCAGGAAAAAGAAGCCGTCGCCGAAGAGGCCGTCATTCGCCCAGTCTGTCCACCAGCCTCCGACGGTCGACACGGAGAGGTAATAGACCAGAAACATGACGACGGCAAAGATCGGCAGCGCCAGAATGCGGTTGGTGACCACCAGGTCGATGCGGTCCGAAACGGTCAGCTGCCCGCGGCCGTGCTCCAGGCGGCTGCTGGCGAGCAGGCGCTGGATCGCCTGATAGCGCTCCTGACCGATGAGGGAGACGGCGTCGTCGTCGAACTCCGCCTCGACGCGGCTGATCCGCTCTTCGATGGCAGAAGAGACGCCTGCCGGCAGCTGGAGGCGCTCCATCTCATGCGCGTCGCGCTCAAAGAGGGCGATGAGGCGGCTGCGCTCCCCGGGAACCGACGGTGCGACAGGGCGGATCAGATCGGCGATGTCGGCCAGAGCGGACTCAATCGCAGCAGGGAAAGTGCGCGGCTGCGGCAGAGGCAGTTCGCCGCGGATCCCCTGCAGCAGGGCAGCGGTCAGGGCGTCCAGGCCTTCGCCCAGAAGAGCCGAAACCGGCAGAACCGGACAGGAGAGTTCCGCCGCCAGGCGTTCCAGATCAATCCTGTCACCGGTGCGTTTGACGACATCCATCATGTTGACGGCGACCACCACCGGCAGGCCCAGTTCACAGAGCTGCGTCGTCAGATAGAGATTGCGCTCCAGATTGGTGCCGTCGACAATGTTCAGGATCAGCGAAGGTTCACCGCTGACCAGATAGTCGCGGGCGACTATCTCATCGACGGAACCGGCCGCCAGCGAATAGATGCCCGGCAGGTCAACCAGCTGACAGTCAGACTGAGCCTTCAGGCGTCCGGTTTTCTTCTCCACCGTCACGCCGGGCCAGTTGCCGACGGACTGGCGTGCGCCGGTCAGGGCGTTAAAGAGGGTGGACTTCCCGCTGTTCGGGTTGCCCGCCAGGGCAATCGCTATTTCTCTACTCATGCATTCTTCTTCCTTCTCTGAGACAGCAAATGGTTAGTTGCCGCTAACACACTGTTAAATAAAAAAGCTAATCCACTTCCACGCAGCCGGCGTCGGCTCGGCGCAGAGAGAGCTCATAGCCACGCACGGTCAGTTCCAGCGGGTCACCGAGCGGCGCTACCTTACGCAGCTCGATTTGCGTCCCCTTCGTGATCCCCATGCTCAGCAGGCGCCGCTTCACCTGATCCGTACCATGCAGTCTGCGGACCTGAACCCGATCGCCGATCTGGACTTCTGCCAATGTTTTCATGCCGTTTCCCCCATTCTGATCTGCACGCGCCGTGCCAGGTCGCGCCCCAGCGCAATCCGCGAACCACGGACATCGACAATAAGGTCCCCGGAACGCGTAGACAGGACATGAATAAGCTGACCACTGGTAAATCCCAGTTCCTCCAGGCGTCTCCTGAGATCGCCGGGTCCACCGACCCGGTCGACCAGGCCCTTGTCACCTGCTTTTGCGAGACTAAGTGGCATCATGAATCCCTCCTCGACACGCACATGCTTGCCCTGTCAACGGACGACAGGCACATGCTTTGCATTGTTAGTCATAGCTAACCATTCATATTATAAGTGAAGCGCCGCCGACTTGTCAAGTCTTTTCTCTGTCCGGATCCTGCTGCAGCAGACTGCGGCGGTATTGCAGCGGGGTCTGTCCGGTATGGCGGCGGAAGACCTTCGTGAAATAGGATTGATCCTCATAGCCCAGAGCCAGGGCGATGTCGACGATGCGGATGTCACTTAGACCCAGCAGGCGCCGGGCCTTCTCAACGCGCACCTGATTGATGTAACGTTGCAGCGTGATCCCCATCTCCTGTTTGAAGATGCGCGAAAGATAGGAGGGCGAAAGCTGGCAGAGGCGGGCCAGATCAGAAAGCCCCGGGTTTTCGTGACAGTGGGCCTCTATATACTGCGTCACGCGGTGCAGCACGCTGGCGTGGCGGGCGTCACGCTGCTCAAAGAGCAGGTCCATGGTCCTCCGCAGCATGGCGGCAACACCCTGGCTGACATCCTCTACCGTGGGCCATCCTGGCATCTGATCAATGCAGCGCTTGGTGAGGGCGAGCGTCCGCTCAACCGGTGCGCCGGCCGCGATCGCCGCCCGCGAAACCAGCACCAGCAGCTCCCGCATGCGTGCGTGCACCTGGTCCATGGCGTAGCCGCCCTCCAGCAGGATGACGCCGAGCAGTTCGTTCAGCAGGCGCCGGGCCTGGGTCAGGTCGCGCCTGGTGATCGCACGCAGCAGGGCCTGTTCCGTGGCGATCGGATAGGGTACCGGGCTGTCGGGCTTGAGCATCCCGATCAGCCAGGCCAGTTCGCCCTGGCTTTCCAGGACCTCCTGCTCACGCAGCCGTGCGTCGGCCACAGAGCGATCCTGAATGAAGGCGGCGGCCAGAAAGAGCAGGGTCGAGAGGCTGTTGACCCGTTCCGGCGCCAGTACCGGAATCTGGCGGACCGCCTCCCGGGCCGCCTCCTGATCCGCCACGGCGCCGAGTTCAGCCGTCAGGAAATCCTCACGCTCCACCATAAGGAGGGGGCCCGCTACGATGCCGACGGCGGCCGCCCCGCTTCCCGGCGGCAGGTCGACGGGATTGGCGATCGCGGTCAGGCCCGCCCGACACTGATAGATATAGCGGCCGCCGAAGCGTTTCGCCTCCGTCTGACCAAAGTGCCGTGCCCGGCGGCAATCTTCGGGCGCCAGCTTCAAAAGGCGCGCGAGCGGGCAGGCGTCACAGGCCAGGCCATGCTGCAGCAGGGGCTCCATGTCTTCGTCCAGAACCAGACAGCCCAGCTGGCCGGCTTCCGCAAAGGTCGCCGTCAGGCGCTCCAACAGTTCATTTGGTTCTTTTCTCATGATGACAAAAAAATACCAATTCAGGCAAAGTCCGGCAAGAGTTCCGCCGTCACCACGCGCATGATGAGGGAGACAGCAGACAGGCGAAGCCTGGAGAGGAGCCGAGACATGAATGCCATGGAACGTATCAGCGCCGTGCTGGCCCAGCGCCCCAGCGACCGGACTCCGGTCTGCCCGATTCTGAGCGGGGTCACCCGCCATCTGGTCGGTGCCAGCTATTACGACTGGGCGACGGATCCTGCGGTCTACGCGGCCGCCATGGAGAAGGCCGCCCATGAGCTGGATCTGGACTGTCTGGTCACCCTGGTCGACCTCTCTCTGGAGGCCGACGCCTGGGACATCCGGCTCATTCATCCGGAAAACGCAGCCGCCCACCCCGACTACCGCGCCCGCCTGGTCCCTGAAGTGGAAGACTACGAAAAGGTCATTGTCGCGGACTGGCACCGCTCCCGGCGCATGAACTTCCATCTGGAAGCCTGCCGCCGCCTGGTGACAGGAACAGGCGGCGAAAAACCCGTGATTGCCTTTGTCTTTGGCCCTCTGGGCGTGCTCTCCATGCTGCGCGGCCAGCAGGACCTGTTCATGGATCTGATCGACTGCCCTCAGGTGGTCGCCGCGGCTGCCGCCCGGGTCAACGAAACTTTGAAGGCCTATGTCGCCGCCCTGCTGGATACCGGTGTCGCGGCGGTCATGTTTGCAACTCTCTTCGCATCACGCTCCATCATGTCAAAGGCGATGTGGGATGAGATCGAGGGGCCGCTGGCCGCGGAGCTGGCAGATGTCTGTCACGCCCGCCAGGTTCCGGTCATGGTTCACAACTGCGGCAACGGGAGCTATTTCGATGTCCAGATCGAGCGGATGAAACCGGCAGCGATTTCTTTTCTCTATCCGCCGGACGACTGCGCGGACTTCGCAGAAACAAAAGCCCGTTATGGGGATCAGATCACCCTGATGGGGGCCGTGCCGCCCAGCCTGGTCCTGACGGCGACGGATGACGAATGGGATGCGGTCTGCCGCGGACAGATTGAAGAGCTCGGCAGGGGCGGTGGCTTTATTCTGGCGACCGGCTGTGAATATCCTGCCAATGCGTCGCTGGAGCGTGCCCACCGCATGACGGCGATTGCCCGGGAGATCTGAGACAGAAGTCGCTTCCCATCTGGCAAGGCATTGAAAAACGGCCGAGATGCCCGTCTGCGGGACATTTCGGCCGTTTGGCAGTGCGCGGTTTTTAGAGGCAGCCGACGAAGGGGACCCGGTGCTCAGGGTTCGAGCCAGCGGACGTCACCCATCCAGGGGTAGAGCACTTCCGGCACGGCAACGCGGCCGTCGCGGGTCTGGAACTGCTCCAGAATCGCCGGGACAATGCGGCTCGTCGCCAGACCCGAGGCGTTCAGGGTATGAACGAAGCGGGGCTTGCCGTCGGCCTTGGCGCGGTAGCGGATGCGGCCGCGGCGGGCCTGATATTCGCGGGCGTTGGAGGCGGAAGAGACTTCCTTATAGTCGTTCATGCTGGGCAGCCAGACTTCAATGTCGCTGGTTTCGGACATGGAGGCCGAGACATCGCCGGCGGCCAGGCGGCTGACGCGATGGTGCAGGCCGAGTCCCTCGACCAGGGCAGCGGCCTTCCGCACCAGCTCCTTATAGGCGGCAGCGCTGCCTTCGGGCGTGGTGTACTGGAACATTTCGACCTTGTTGAACTGGTGGCCGCGGATCATGCCACGCTCGTCGGCGCGGTAGGAGCCGGCTTCCTTACGGTAGCAGGGGGTGTAGGCGAAATAGCGCAGCGGCAGCTCGTCCTCTTCCAGGATTTCGTCGCGGTGGAGGTTGACGAGGGCTGTTTCGGCGGTCGGCAGCAGGAAGCGGCCGCGACCCCCGTCTTCGCCTTCATCAATGCGGAAGACATCGTCGCGGAACTTGGGGAACTGGCCGGCGGTGTAGCCGCATTCTTCAATCAGAAGGTGCGGCAGCAGCAGCATGTGGTAGCCGTCCTTCAGGTGGACGTCCATGAAGTAATTCAGCAGGGCCCATTCGAGGCGGGCGCCGAGTCCGGTGTAGACCCAGTTGCCGGCGCCGGCGAGTTTGGCGCCGCGTACGTAGTCGACGAGGTGCAGGCGCTCGGCCAGGGCGACGTGGTCGAGTGGCTCAAAGGGGAAATCCGGCTGGCTGCCCCAGACCGAGACGACCTGGTTTGCTTCCTTCCCGCCGGCCTGGACGTCAGGGGCGGGCAGGTTCGGCAGTTCGTCGAGGAAGGCCTGCTGTTCGTTTTCCAGGGTGACGAGCTTCGCTTCGAGCTCACGGATGCGATCGGCGACCAGGCGCATGCGCTCAAGCAGCTCCGTCGCGTCTTCGCCGGCGCGTTTGCGGCGGGGGATTTCTGCCGAAGTGCGATTGCGCTCGGCACGGAGTTCTTCTGTCTCCCCGATCAGGCGGCGGCGCTCACGGTCGCGGGCCAGGAAGGCGGTGAAATCGACCTCCACTCCACGCTTGGCGAGGGCGGCCTGAACTTCGAGATGGTTATCGCGTATCAGCTGAATATCTAGCATTTGATTCTCCTCTTGGTAACACCGGCGTCCGAAGTGTCGATCAGAATGCACACTCTGGAATACGCGGGCTGCACTGTGCTAAGGATACGGTTTCAGGCAAAGTCTGGCAAATCGGACGTCGTTCAATCTTTCAGAGTGCGTCGTTTAATCTTTCAGAGTGCGCGGCATATTGTTGAGGCGAAAGAACGTTTTCCAGAAATGGAATCTTCATGTAAACAGCATATTCAGCGGGTGGTGAAGAAGCCACCCGTTCGATTATGAACCGCCTACCATTCACCTAAGATCCTTGATGAACAAGCATCGATCTATCCAAAAGCCCTTGCGGAAAGATTTTCATCAATTAGAGAACTCATGTGGAGAGGTATCTATCAGTCAAAGAGCCTTTATAAGGAATTCGCTGATTATGTGTTTCATGACACCTGACAGGATCTCAGCTTTGGCATGACCTGCACTCGAAGTGCAATGGGGTTTGTTTCTGCCATGGAAATCGGGGCAGGGGCAGAAAACCTGGTCAGAGGCGGACAAAATTGCGTTGGCACCCCGAAACTGGAGTAGAAACAGAAAAACTTATCCACTCCCTTGCTGCCGATTGGCGGTGCAGCACCGCCGCTTTCTCTTTTTTATTCGTTATCTCAAAGCGGCGGCAAACGAATTGATAGGAAGCAGTCGTGCGGGCGACACCTGCTGCAGTGCCCGGAAAAGGGTGGACAAAAATTGCGCTGGTGCCCCGAAACCGGGGCAGGAGCGAAAAAACTGTCCAGGGGTGGACAAAAAATGCGCTGGTGCCCCGAAACCGGGGCAGGAGCGAAAAAACTGTCCAGGGGTGGACAAAAAATGCG
>JASGUW010000214.1 GCA_030055235.1 Bacillota bacterium | reverse complement strand
CGAGTCGTTCAAGGTGCTGGTGAAGGAGATGCAGTCGCTGGCGCTTGACGTCAGAATTTTCTCTACCAACCGCGAGCAGCTGGAGATCCAGGAAGATACGGACAGCGACGAGCGTCCCGGCCGGGCGCCGCGTCTGGCCGATGCGATTGACTTCAACAGTGATGACGACGCCGACTTCGAATCTGAGGGCTATCAGGGTCGCCTGAACCGCGGGGGCCGTCTGGCGCGCGCCGGCGCCATCCGCAGCCTGGCGCTCGACGACCTGGATGACGATGAGGATGACGACGAGGAAGAAGATTTCGACGGGAACTTCGACGACGACGACGAGGATGTCGATGATCTCGACGATGATTTCGACGACGATGACGATGATCAGATGGCCCGGCTGACTTCTGCCGGTGACCTCGCCAACGATTGATAAACGACTGATATATAGAGGGAATGACAGATGGCCCAACGTGACAACCAGCGCAACATGGAAATGAACCATATCGAGGAGATCGGCATCAGCCTGGCCTCTCCCGCGCGTATCCGTGAATGGTCCTTTGGCGAGGTCAAAAAGCCCGAGACCATCAACTACCGCACCCTGAAACCCGAGCGTGACGGCCTTTTCTGCGAGCGTATCTTTGGTCCGACCAAGGACTGGGAGTGCTTCTGCGGGAAGTATAAGAAGATCCGCTACCGCGGCATACTCTGCGACCGCTGCGGCGTGGAAGTGACGAAGGCAAAAGTCCGCCGCGAGCGCATGGGCCACATCCAGCTGGCCGCGCCGGTTTCGCATATCTGGTACTTCCGGGGCATCCCGAGCCGCATGGGACTGATTCTCGACATGTCCCCCAGGAATCTGGAGAAGGTCCTGTACTTTGCCAGCTATATCGTGCTCGACCCGGGCACGACTACCCTGCGCTACAAGCAGCTGTTGACCGACCGCGAATATCGCGAAGCCCAGCGGGAGTTCGGCCGCCAGGCCTTTGTCGCCCAGATGGGCGCGGAGGCGGTGAAGGTTCTGCTGGAAGCCATCAATCCGGCCGAGCTCGCCGCCGAACTGCGCGAAGAGCTGCAGGCCGCCACCGGCCAGAAGCGCGTGCGCCTGGTCAAGCGTCTGGAAGTCGTCGAGGCCTTCAACAATTCCGGCAACCGCCCGGAGTGGATGATCCTTGACGTCCTGCCGGTGCTGCCCCCGGAGCTGCGCCCCATGGTCCAGCTTGACGGCGGCCGCTTCGCGACCAGCGACCTGAACGACCTTTACCGCCGCGTCATCAACCGCAACAACCGCCTTTCGAAGCTCCTGGATCTGGGCGCGCCGCAGATCATCGTGCGCAACGAAAAGCGCATGCTCCAGAAGGCCGTCGACGCCCTGATCGACAACGGCCGCCGCGGCCGCCCGGTCACCGGCGCCTCCAACCGCGCCCTGAAGTCGCTTTCGGATCTGCTCAAGGGCAAGCAGGGCCGCTTCCGCCAGAACCTGCTCGGCAAGCGCGTCGACTACTCCGGCCGCAGCGTTATCGTCGTCGGCCCGGAGCTCAAGCTGCACCAGTGCGGCCTGCCCAAGGAGATGGCCGTCGAGCTCTTCAAGCCCTTCGTCATGCGCCGCCTGGAGCAGGACGGCTATGTCTCCAACATCAAGACGGCGAAGAAGCTCGTCGAGCGCGGCAGTGACATCGTCTGGGACATCCTGGAAGAAGTGATCAAGGACCACCCGGTCCTGCTCAACCGCGCCCCGACCCTGCACCGCCTGGGCATCCAGGCCTTTGAGCCGGTCCTGATCGAAGGCCGCGCCATCAAGCTCCATCCGCTCGTCTGCACGGCCTACAACGCCGACTTTGACGGCGACCAGATGGCCGTCCACGTCCCGCTGTCGGCGGAGGCGCAGGCGGAGTCGCGCTACCTGATGCTGTCGGCCAACAACCTGCTCAAGCCCCAGGACGGCAAGCCCGTCACGGTGCCGACCCAGGACATGATCCTTGGCACCTACTATCTGACGTCGGAGAAGGCTTTGCCTGAAGGCCAGGAAATGCGCGCCTTTGTCAGCATTGATGAGGCCCGGATCGCCTACGACCGCGGCTATATCGCCCTGCAGGACCCGATTCTGGTGCGCCGCGAAGGCCGCGACCCCAAGGGCGCCAAGCTGACCCAGACGGTGAAGACGACGCTCGGCCGCCTGATCCTGAACGAAATCCTGCCGCAGAACCTGGGCTTCGTCGACCGCACAAAGCCGGGCATGGCGCTCGAGCCCGAGTGCAACTTCCAGGTCGGCACCAGGCAGCTGCGCCAGATCATCGACCGCTGCATCACCCGCAACGGCATCCCGTTCACGGCGTCGATCCTTGATGACCTGAAGGACATCGGCTTCCACTATTCCACCGTCAGCGGCATTTCGATCGGTGTCTTTGACATGATCGTACCGGATGTCAAGGAGGCCCATCTGCGCGAAGCCGAGCGCAAGGTTGAGATGATCAACCAGATGCACCACCGCGGCAAGACCAATGAAGAGGGGCGCAAGAACGCCACCATCAAGGTCTGGCAGCAGACCACCGACGCCATCACCGATGTCCTGCGCCGCTCGCTGCCGCCGGACAATCCGATCCAGATGATGTCGCAGTCGGGCGCGCGCGGCTCCCTGTCGCAGATCAAGCAGCTGGCGGGCATGCGCGGCAACGTCAACGACACCTCCGGCCAGACGCTGGAGATTCCGATCAAGTCCAATCTGCGCGAAGGCATGAACGTGCTGGAGTTCTTCATCTCCAGCCACGGTGCACGCAAGAGCCTCTCCGACACCGCGCTCAAGACCGCCGACTCCGGCTATCTGACGCGCCGCCTGGTCGACGTCGCTCAGGATGTCATCATCCGCGAGCACGACTGCGGCTCCGAGGAGTTCACGATGATGCAGCCGCTGGCGGACGTGTCCGGCTACGGCAGCCGCCGCATCGTGAAGACCCTGCACGACCGCATTGTCGGGCGCACCGCCGCCCGTGACGTGATCCACCCCCAGACGGGCGTGGTCCTGATCAAGCGCGGTGAAACGATCAACGAGGCGATGGCTAATACGGTCGACGCAGCCGGCATCGAGCGTGTGCCGATCCGCACTGTGCTCAACTGCCGCGCCCGCCACGGCATCTGCGCCACCTGCTACGGCATGAACCTGGCCACCGGCGAGCCGACCGTGGTCGGCGAGGCCGTCGGCATCATGGCCGCGCAGTCCATCGGCGAGCCGGGCACGCAGCTGACCATGCGTACCTTCCACACCGGCGGTATCGCGTCGTCGAGCGACATCACCCAGGGTCTGCCGCGTGTCGAGGAGCTCTTCGAGGCGCGCAAGCCCAAGGGCCAGGCCATCATGAGCGAGCTTGCCGGCACGGTGAAGTTCGTCGAAGGCGCCCGGCGCAAGCGCGAAATCATTGTCACCAACACCGAAAACGAGGCGGTCGTCTACCCGATCCCGCTGGGTGCCCAGCTGCTGGTCAGCGACGGCGACAGCATAGAGGCCGGCGACCTGATCACCGACGGCTCCGTCAACCCCCACGACATCATGAAGATCCGCGGGCCGGAGGGCGTGCAGCGCTACATCATCTCAGAGGTCATCAAGGTCTACAACAACAACGGTGTTGACATCAACGACAAGCACGTCGAGATCATTGCCCGGCAGATGCTGAGCAAGGTGCGTATCGATGATGCAGGCGAAACCAAGCTGATGACCGGCACCATGTGCGATCTCCTGACCTACGAGGATGCCAACCAGCTGGCCGAGGACGAGGGCCGCATTCCCGCCAGCGGCAAGCGCGTCCTGCTCGGTATTGCGAAGGCCTCCCTGGCCTCCGAAAGCTTCCTCTCCGCCGCCTCCTTCCAGGAGACGACCAGAGTGCTGACCGACGCCGCCGTCAAGGGCAAGATCGATCCGCTTCTGGGCCTGAAGGAGAACGTCATCATCGGTACCCTGATCCCGGCCGGCACAGGCCTCAGAGCCTACCGCAACACCACCGCCGTCCCGGTAATCAACGACAACCGCGAAATCCTCGATAACGCCCGCCTGCCGCATAGCCTGCGTGCGGAAGTGGAGGATTCGCTCGACGCGAAGGAGTTCGAGCCGACCTGGAGCCGGGCGGAGCCCGAGCGTGTCCAGCTGGCGCAGCCGATCTGGGAGGACTTCGGGAACGGCTATCTCTAAGAGCGTCAAGCAAGCCTGAATAAACAAGTCTGGCGGCGCCGTGTGACAGAAGATCCACGGCGCCGTTCATCGGAATAAGGATCCGAATAAGGAAAGGGAAGGGGATGGGTCGGATTCTGGACTCTCTATCGGTGCGCCTGCGCTCAGCGCTGGACTTCAAGCACCCGCGACAAAGCTATGGTGTCCTGCTCGACGGCGATACCAGACGCAACCTCTATCTATTCACCGCTGCTGTCTGCGTGGGCATCATGTTTACCGTCATTACCGGTTTTCCGGGTGCCTCGCCGATCTTCGCAGCCTTTTTAAAGCAGGAACTGGGCCTCAGCGACTCCCTCTTTGGCACGCTACTGGCCCTGCCCTATGTGACGGCAATCGCTCAGATTCCGTTTACCCGCTTTCTGCAGCGCAAACCGCCGCTGAAACAGCTCTTTGTTGGCCTGGGCCTCTTCGTGCGGCTGAGCTTCGTGGTGCTGGGCCTGGCGGCCGCAGTACTAGGCGATGGGCAGCGTACGCTGCTGGTGGGCTTCGTCTTCCTGATGATGGCCCTGTCTTCGACCGTGCTCTGGCTCTCTGATGTCACCTTCCAGACCTGGCTCGGCGTCTGTGTGCCGCCCCATATCACGGGCCGCTTCTTTTCGACCCGCCAGCGCCTGCTGACTCTGGCGATGCTCGCCTATTCGCTGCTGGTGATGCCGCTGACGCGCCTGCTCGACGGCCATCCGCTGCAGTACCCGATCCTCTTTGTGCTGGCGGGCCTCTTTGGCTGCTGTGACATCCTGATTCTGCTGAAGATCAGGACGCCGGAGCCGGCGGAAACCGCGGAGCCCAAGGCGGCTGCGGACGTGGCTGCAGATGTGGACGTGGCTGCAGACGCCGCCGCAGATGTGGATGCCGCCGACACCTCAAAGGCAAAACGCGGCGACGCCCTGCGCCAGTTCTTCAGTGACCTTGTCATACCCTTCCGCGATCGTAACTATCGTCCCATCCTTCTCTTCAGCGCGGTCTACTATTTTGGCATTCAAATCAACTCGCCCTACCTCAATGTCTACATGCTCGAAAACCTGCGCATACCGCTGGGAATCCAGACACTTTTGACCACTCTGATGCCGGGCATAGCCACCGTGCTCTTTATCACGCGGACTGGCCGGCTCAGCGACTACTACGGCTATCGCAATTCGCTTTTGTTCTTTGGCCTGATCAGCGCTCTCTCGCCCCTTTGTTGGCTCTTCGTTGTGCCGCAGACCTGGTGGCTGATTGCCCTGATCAACTTTGTCTGGGGCATTACCGGCGTGGCGACGGATCTGGCGGTCTTTGGTATCACGGTGTTCCGGGCCCCGTCCGAGCTGCGTCCCGTCTACATCTCGGCCAAGGCCATCTGCGCCAACCTCTTCGGCATTGCTCCGGCCATCCTGCTCGGCGGTCTGCTGTCGGACGTCCTGTCGCCGCTGATGAAGAACCTGGCCATTCCCTGGTTTGGCGGTACGCATCTGCTGCCGCTGCATGTTCTGCTGCTGCTGGCCGCCACGATCCGCTCTTTTGCCGTGCTGCGCATTGCCCCGAAACTGGCGCCCGACAACAAGACAGACTTTCCTGCCTTCTGCGGCGAACTGCGCGACTCCGTTCTCCGCAGCTTTCATCCGCTGCGCCGACTGGCCCGGCACCTGCACTGGCGCCGGCACCAGCGCAAGTGGCGTCAGTCGCAGAACGACTGAGGCAGCCGCCGCGGTCCGGCGGGCGCCGCAGTCCGGCGGGCGCCGCGACCTGGTGAGTGATGGTATTTTGCAGATGCTCTTGCATTAGCAGGCTTTTTTGCCTGCTGGATCTGGTACTCAAGTCTTTTTACTGGCTGCATCTACATAATGGGCCGTAGCTCTTGGCTATGTCGTGCAGGGTGAAAAAGAAAATGATATCCACGAAACGGCGGCGATCCTCGAATTTGACAAAAAATCGAGTTGTGTCAGGGAATGCTGACACAACTCCAAAAGTTGGCAAAGCCGTCTTTGATTTTGACAAAAA
>JASGUW010000213.1 GCA_030055235.1 Bacillota bacterium | reverse complement strand
GCGACACGAAACTTTCTCTTTCGAGTGGACTATCCACACGAAACTAAACAAGCGACACGAAACTCTGACTTTCGTGTAGAGGGTTTCACCTGCGAATGAAAGGGTGTAAGAAAACGCTCGAATAGTGGAAAATCAGGTCGTTTTGCACCTTTTCGTTTATTTAGCCTTATCGTGAAAGCCTCGGTATAAGCACCTTTTAGGCATAAAAAAAGACAACTGGCGGATTGTATCCGTTTTGTTGTCCTTTTATGGAGGCACCACCCAGATTTGAACTGGGGCATAAAGGTTTTGCAGACCTCTGCCTTACCACTTGGCTATGGTGCCGTGTTCCGGCGGGCGGATCGGGTGGAGCGGAATACGAGATTCGAACTCGCGACTTTCACCTTGGCAAGGTGACACTCTACCACTGAGTTAATTCCGCATCGGTCCGCCCGAAGTCAGAACAGAAGCTATTATAATCTCTCATTCACAGATTGACAAGCCTCAGGTTCTACTGATAGAATCAGCGGGCGTGTCACGGAAATGACGAAAAATTCCTCATGAACGTGCTGCGACCATATGGCGGTATAGCTCAGCTGGCTAGAGCATTCGGTTCATACCCGAAGTGTCGTTGGTTCGAATCCGACTACCGCTACCATTCGGCCCGTTAGTCAAGCGGTCAAGACATCGCCCTTTCACGGCGAAGACAGGAGTTCGATTCTCCTACGGGTCACCAACTAAGGGCGCTTAGCTCAGCTGGTCAGAGCGTTCGCTTCACACGCGAGAGGTCGTAGGTTCGAGCCCTATAGCGCCCACCATGCAATTCCGAACTGTTCTACACCATTTGGTAGCCAGTTCGGTTTTGTTTTATCGGAAAAAGTATCTGATACGATCTCTCTCCAACGAAACTTCATGAAAGGGTACATGGAACAGTGCCTTGGCTGCCAAGGAGAATCCGTTTCTTCTGAAACAGTCAGGACTGTACGTCAAATCTGTTGGGACCTGCTAAGTCTTTTAGCCTTCATTGAAGCACCAGAAAGTCCATCGTTTTGGCGCAGCTTAGCTCCTCCAATTGCATGCGTGCGATCATCTGGAGAATCTGCCGAAATATGAATGGTATGCGATAGGACAGCGGGCGACGAGGATGATTGGACATTTCTCAAGCAGAAGCCTGCCCGAATAATGGACGGAGTTTTTCACTTGCACAACAAAAACCCCGGGAAAACATTTCGTTTCCCGGGGTTATCTGTTGTAGCGGTGTGCGGAGTGCGGCTCAGCCCGCCCCCCTATCGCGCTCCTGGCTTACTTCATCTCGACGTCGGCACCGATATCCTTCAGCTTGTTGTAAGCCTCCTCGGCCTCTTCCTTCGACACATTCTCACGGACGACAGAGGGCGCCTCATCGACGAGAGCCTTGGCTTCCTTGAGGCCCAGACCGGTCAGCTCACGGACGGCCTTGATGACGGGAATCTTCTGAGCGCCGGGGCCCTTCAGCATGACGGTGAATTCGGTCTGCTCTTCAACCTCGACGGCGGCGGCAGCACCGGCACCCGGGGCGGCTACGGCAACGGCGGAGGCGGAGACGCCGAACTCTTCTTCCAGAGCCTTGACGAGCTCGGAGAGCTCGAGCACGGACAGCTGCTTCACTTCCTCAATGAACTTGGTCACTTTCTCACTGGCCATTTTTCTTTCCTCCTGTATGGTTTCGCTTGTTTTTACTACTTAATGCTCGCCCGGTTCAGCCCAGGCAGCGGCAGGTGTCTCTGACGATCTTGGTCTTCAGGCTGTTGCAGGCTCTTCGCCCTCTTTGGCAGCCTTGGCTCCGGCAACTTCAGCAGCGGTGGCAGCCCCCGTCTCCTCCGCCTTTTCGCGGATGGCATCCAGGAGCATCGCCAGACCGGCGATGGGCGACACAAGTCCCCCAACCAGCTGGGCGTGGAGCACCTCAACCGGCGGGATGGTGGCCAACTGCAGGATGCGCTCGAGTTCGACACGCCTGCCTTCGGTCGCACCGCCCTTGATCTGGAATGCCTGGAAGCGATCGGCAAACTGCTTGATCACCTTCGCCGGGGCAATCGGATCATCGACGCTGTAGGCAATCGCGGACGGGCCAATGAAGAGATCATCCATGTTATCCAGGCCGGCATCCCTGGCGGCACGCTGCAGCAGAGAATTCTTGACGACGCGGTAGACGACACCTGCTTTACGCAGTTCGGCACGCATCTCGGTATCCTGAGCTACGGTCAGGCCGCGGTGATCGGCAACAACGAGGGTCTGAGCGGACTTGATTTCGTCACACAGAGCGGCGGCCTGAGCCACCTTACGTTCCAGTATTGCTTGACTGGCCATCTATTTCCTCCTTCTTATGCAAAAGAATGTCCTCCGGCCGGTGACAGCGGAGGACATACAAACACACGGAGAGAATCACACATCTCACTGGTGATGCAGCCTCGGCAGGATGGAATCCGTTATGCCTCTGGGGCTCCTGCTGTCTTTGGCGCTCAATTAATCAATTTAGCAGAACAGTTCGCGAACGTCAATGAATGCGAAGCTCTGCCTGAGACCCGGATCAGGTTTTCGTTGTAATCGGGACTCCGGGGCCCATGGTCGAAGCGACGGTAGCCTTCCTGATGTACTGACCCTTCGCGGCAGCGGGACGTGCGCGCACGACGGCGTCCATCAGCGTGCGGTAGTTTTCGTAAAGCTTTTCGGGGCCAAACGAAACCTTTCCAATCGGGCAGTGCATGATGTTCGTGCGGTCCAGACGGTATTCGATCTTACCGGCCTTGACCTCCTGAATCGCCTGCGCCACATCCATCGTAACGGTGCCGGCGCGGGGGTTCGGCATCAGGCCCTTCGGACCGAGAATGCGGCCCAGGCGGCCGACGGTTCCCATCATGTCCGGCGTGGCGATGACGACATCGTAGTCGAACCAGTTTTCTTTGGTAATGCGCTGGATGAGGTCGTCCGCACCGACGAAATCAGCGCCGGCCGCCGTGGCCTCATCAGCCTTCTGGCCCTTGGCGAAGACGAGGACGCGCACCTGACGACCCGTACCGTGCGGCAGGATAACAGCGCCGCGGACCTGCTGGTCAGCATGGCGGCTGTCAACGCCGAGACGGACGTGCAGTTCCACGGTCTCATCAAACTTGGCCGAAGCCAGTTCGGTGACGAGCTTCAGCGCCTCGAGCGGCTCATAGCTGACGCCGGGCTCGAGCTTCGCCTTGGCCTCTTTATAACGTTTTCCTTTTGGAGCCATAGTTCTTCCCTCCTTCGAGCCCTAGTCGTCAACGACGACGATGCCCATCGAGCGGGCCGTACCGGCCACCATGCGGGCACAGGCCTCGAGATCGCCGGCGTTGGTATCCACCATCTTGATCTCTGCAATGCGCCTGACCTCAGACATCGGAACGCGCGCCACCTTGGTCAGGTTGGGGCGGCCCGATCCCTTGTCCAGATTGGCGGCCTTTTTCAGCAGCACGGGCACCGGAGGGGTCTTCGTAATGAAGGAGAACGAGCGGTCTGCGAAGACCGTGATGACGACCGGAATAACCAGGCCGACATCCTTGGCGGTTCTCTCATTAAATTCCTTGACAAACTGCGGAATGCTGACTCCGTGCTGGCCAAGGGCTGGTCCCACCGGTGGAGCTGGCGTTGCTTTACCGGCCGGTATCTGAAGTCTGACGTAGCCGGTGATTTTCTTTGCCATTGTGGTCTTCCACCTCCCAGGATATTCCGTCAACCGTTCTTAATTATCGAACGGCAGACAAGCGAAAATTATATGCGCAGTACCTGCGTAAAGTCAAGGTCAACGGGCGTTTCCCGGCCGAACATCGAAACCAGAACGCGGACCTTCTTCTTCTCATTTGAAATCGCATCAACAACGCCGACAAAGGACTCCAGGGGACCGTTGATGACCTTCACCGAATCGCCGACATCGTAGTCGACAATCGGCTCCCAGTCGCCGGCCATGCCCATAATCGCGAGCTCCTCATCGGTCAGGGGGATCGGCTTGGAGTTCGGCCCCACAAAACCGGTGACACCGCGGGTGTTGCGGACGATGTACCAGATGCGATCCGAAAGCTTCATGCGCACGAGGACATAGCCGGGGTAGATCTTCTTCATGGACGTTTTTTTCTTCCCGTCCTTGATCTCCACGACCTCTTCCATCGGAACCTCCACCTCCAGAATCTCATTCTGGAGCTGACGATTCTCGACAATCTGCTCGAGCGTTGCCTTCACCTTGTTCTCATAGCCGGAATAAGTGTGGATGACATACCAGAGCGCGTCATCACCGGCCTCCCGAACGGCTTCGGTCGCTTCGTTTTCCTCTTCGCTGACAGACAGATCCGGATCATAGCTGGCCGGATCGCTCATCGCGCGTGCGGTTTCTTTTTCTTTACTTCCGTCTAGCATGGGTCTACTCCGCCCTTATCCAGGCCGCCATCAGCTGCCCTCTGTGCCCTCGGCGGTCGTTGTATCGTTCTCTGCTGCATCACTGCCGGGCGCTTCTGTCTCCGTCTCCATGACGGGCGGGGCGGCTGTGGTCGCGGGCGTCTCAGCTTCTGTCTCAAGCGTGCGCGGCATGTCGAAGCCGGCCGCAATCAGGCTGTTGCGGACGATGAAATCAACGGTGCCAATCAGGAGCACACTGGCTATCACGATGGCGAAGACAATCGCCGACGACTGGATCATGCGCTGTTTGTTCGGCCAGACCACGCGCTTGAGTTCCGAGCGCAGGTCCGCGATGAAATGGCGCAGGCGATCCCAGTAGCCAAGAAGGCCCTTACGCCGTGGGCGCAGGGGGCCGGTTGGACGGCCGGGCCCGTGCTTGGGCGGGTTTGCCTGACGGTCGGACCGACGCCGCGTCGGCATGGTTCTCTTTTCGCGCGCCATTGCTTTAACGGGTTTCGCGATGCGAGGTATGGCTGCGGCAGAAGCGGCAGTACTTCTTCAGCTGCAGGCGGTCCGGGGTATTCCGCTTGTTCTTTTTGGTAATGTAATTGCGCTGCTTGCACACCTCACAGGCGAGGGTGATCTTGTCGCGTGCGCCTACCTTTGTGGCCATGAATCGCTTCCTCCGAGTTTACGTTTCCAGGATCCGGCGTCAAACCGGATCTACACAAAAAATAAAGCCCCCGGTTCCCGGTTGCTGTCGGACAGTATAGACGGGCTTTGGGGGTCTTGTCAAATCAAGAATATCTGCAAATCCAGGTACGACACCGGCAGTCGGGCAGCTCTGGCTTCCACTATCTTATACCAGGGAGCAGACGGCCAGCACAGCTGCTACAAGTGGAACACCTATGTTTTGCGATAGGTGCTGGGTGAAAAAAGAACGAGGACGGGAAAGATTTCCAGCCTGCCCATGAGCATGGCCAGAGTCATGATGAGCTTGGCAGCCTGAGGCAGTTCCTTGTAGTCAAGCGACGGCCCCAGCAGGTCCAGACCATGGCCAATGTTATTAAGGGTGGCGATCACTGCACTGAAGGCGCCACTGAAATTCCTGGCAAAGGGACTAAGGAGCAGCAGGAGGGCCATAAAAACGGAGAAGTAGCACACAAAATAGTAAATGATACTGCGCTGGGCGTTTTTATCCAGCTCATGGCCCTCGAACTGAATGGGTACATTGCGGCTGGGATTGATGGCATGGCGTATCTCCTGCCGTACGGTCTTGGCAAAGACGGCCATGCGCGCCACTTTAAAACCTGAGGTCGAAGACCCGGACATGGCACCGCTGAACATGAGAATCATCAGGACGACACGGGAAAAGGTAGGCCAGACATTGACGTCCACCGTCATGTAGGCGGTGGTTGAAATAACGGACGTAACGGTAAAGTAAACGTCCTGCAGCATTTGCGATACACTACCGTACTTTGGAAAGAGCTGCAGAGAAATAAGAGCGACTGCGACTGCGATGATACCAAGATACCACCTGAGTTCCTCGCTCTTTTTAACCTGACGCCATTTGCCCACCGCTATGAGATAGAAGAAGTTGAAGTTCATGCCGAAGACCATCATGCCTATACCCATCACCATCTGGACATAATTGCTGCCGTAATGGGCCAGGTTGTTCTCCTTGATACCAAAGCCTCCGGTACCAGCAGCACCAAAGGCCAGCAGGAAAGCTTCAAACAAAGGAATACCGCCGGCAGCCAGAAAGATCACCAGAAGCGCAGTCATCGAAAGGTAGATCACGTAGAGCAGATGGATGGAGGAACTGACACGCGACTCAACTTTGCCGGAATAGGGGCCGGGCAGCTCCGCCCGCATGATGTACAGTCCCTTATGGCCGAACTGGGGCATAAAGCGAAGGACGAAGACCAGCATGCCCATGCCGCCTATCAGGAGGGTGAAACTGCGCCAGAAGAGCAGGGAGTGGGGCAGGTCTTCGACATTGCCCAGAACGCTGGCTCCCGTGGTCGTAAAGCCGCTTGTCGATTCAAAAAGGGCATCGACAAAGGAATGGACATGGCCACTGAGCAGGAAGGGCAGGGCTCCGAAAAGGGAGAGCAGCATCCAGATCACCGAAGCAAAGACCAGGCCCTCCAAAGCAAAGAAGTTCTGCTGCTCTGGCTTTTTCCCCGCCAGTAAAAGACCTGAAACAAGACACAGGAGAGCCGACACGACGAAACTTATGATCATGGAGAAGCTTTCGCGGTAGATGACAGCCACCACGAGCGGGGGCAGCATCATCAGGCCTTCCGTAGAGAGTATTCTTCCCCAAAGATAACGTAAAAAGCGCCAGTTCATGGTTTCGCTTCCCCGGTCAGAACACTGTCCAGCGTACGGACACTCTGGCCTACGCCCAGGACAATGACACTGTCGCCTTCCTGCACCATATCGTCACCCGCCGGTACAATGAGCCTTTTACCCCGCTTGATCAGGGCAATGATGGTGTTCTTTTTGAGCTGCAGTGTCCGAAGAGGCTTACTGGCTATCCTGGCATCACGTTTGACCTTGAAGGTGACGGCCTCGGCCACCCCGTTTTCCAGACGGTGATAATCCTCAATTTCAGAGTCTGCCGTAATCTCCAGCGAACGCACATAGCGGATAATGCTGCTGGCCAGCAGATGCTGAGGTGTAATGATCGTATCCAGACACTCGGCATCCAGCAGTGGGATGAGGTTGCTGCGCGTGACTCTGGTGATCGTCTTTCTCACACCCTGTCTGTGCGCATAGAGCGAAAAGAGAAGGTTCTCTTCATCAACGCTGGTCAGAGCCACAGAAACGTCATAATGGGACAGACGTTGTTCATTAAGAAAGCCCTGATCGGTCCCGTCACCCGAAACAATGTTGGCTTTGGGAAACTCCAGCGCAAGCCTTTCCGCCTTTTTTCTATCGCGTTCAATAAGACGAACCGTGATGCCACGTTTGAGTAGAAGCGGAATGAGATAGCGCGCTGTAATACCACCCCCGATAATAAAGACAGAACGAAAACCTTTATTCTTATGGCCGGCCAGATTTTGGAAACGGTCCAGGTCATGCTTGGTGCCGATCACATGAACCCGGTCCCCGCCCTCAAGCCTCATGTCGGCACGCGGGATCATGGGTGCCTGGTCCCCTCTCTGCAGTACACAGATCAGGACACCGGCAATATGGCGGCGCAGATTGAGCACCGGCATGCCGGCAAGTGTACTGCCCGGCAGGATGCGCACCTTGATGATCTGTACCCCTTCTACCGTAGACGGCTCGACATAATTGGCATTTGGGAAGTCAAATTCCTCAACTATTTCTCTGGCCGTCTGCTGTTCGGTGTTCATCATTAGGTCGATACCAATTGACTCCCAGCGAAAATCGAAGCCCCGTGTATACTCAGGATTCCTGATACGCGCAATACAGTGTTTGGCACCAAAGCGCGAAGCCACAATACAGGCCACAATGTTGACCTCATCCACAGGAGTGGCGGAAATAAAGACATCGCAGGAGGCGACATCAGCCTCGCGCTGAATCTCCGGCACAGTACCGTTTCCGACTACGCCCTTGAGGTCCATTTTTTCTGTCATGGCGAGGACAAGATTCGCCTTCTGATCAATGAGAGTCAGCTCATGACCTTCATGAATCAGATCAAAGCAAAGCGCTTCACCTACTCTTCCGGCTCCGACGACAACTATTTCCATACACTATCAGACCTATTGGTACTGGGACTTGGCTCAAAGCTCAGGCCCCTTCTGCAGATCGTCCTGGAGCCGTCCTCAGGGAGGCCTTCGGCTCATGATGTCACTGCGGCCTCCAAAAACGTTCATGCTGGCAGGGGCATATAAGCAGATCAAGAAGCTGTCGTCCGGGTGACGGCAGTCAAT
>JASGUW010000212.1 GCA_030055235.1 Bacillota bacterium | reverse complement strand
GAAATCGGGGTTTGTGCCCGATTTCGGGGCACAAACGGTCTTTTTTGGCCACCCCTGGACAAGTTTTTCTGACCCTACCCCAATTTCGGGGCACCGGCGCAATTTTTGTCCTACCCCTGAATAAATTATGGTCAAGTTCAAGGCTATCCACAGTGCCATTGTGACAGATTCCAAAAGCCAGCTCCTCCGGGCCACGCCGCCCGGCCAGGCCCTCCAAAGTGCCATTGTGACAGATTCCAAAGGGTCAAATGTCACAATGGATGTCACAAAGGATGTCTCAATGGAAGAAGCAATCATGTTTTTGATTAGAGCGAACACTGATATTACAACGACGGAAATGGCAGAATATTTCGCTGTGAACAGGCGAACCATTCAAAGAGACTTGGATACATTGAAAGAAAAAGGAATTGCAGTACGCAAAAGCAGCAAACGCTATAGCCATTTGAAAATCCTGGACCTGTCAGGAGAATCTCAAAGCAAAGACCCTTAACATTCCTCAGTACCTGAAAGACATCGTTCATCGGCGACGCTTCTGAGATTCAAGTCGCCTGTGGCCTTCCTGGCACTCCCTCTGAACCATAAGCATGCGCTTCCGGCAAGTGACAGCGAAGCACACCGGAGTTCTAGCGAAGCACACCGGAGTTCTAGCGGAAGTCACACCGGAGTTCTATCGGAAGTCACACCTGAGTTCAAACGATCGACTATACTCGTAGCCGAAGCACACTGCTGACTGACGGCCTCATGCCGGGAGGGAACCATGAACGAACGACTGCGATTCTTGTCGCCTGAAGAGCGCCGCCTGCCGCCGGAGACGTTGGGCCGGATTGTCGGGCAGCTGGAGGAGGCGAAGATCAACCTCCACGGCCTCCTGATCGCACGGGGCTGGGATGTGGAACTGGAGCTGTACTGGGCACCCTTTAACGAGCGCTCGATCCACCGCATGTATTCCACCAGCAAATCCATCACGGCCACCGCCATCGGCTGCCTGCTGGGCGAGGGGCGTCTTGCGCTCGACGATCCGATTATCAAATACTATCCGGACCTGCTGCCAGCCACTGTCCATCCCCTGATCACAGAAATGACGCTCCGTGACCTCCTGATCATGGCGACAGGGCGCTCGACCACGGGATATCGGCCGGACTGGCCCGAATGGCGCTCGGCCTTTTTCACCGCGGAGCCGGAATCGATCCCCGGCACTATCTTCCGCTATGACACGTCGGGTTCGAACATGCTCGCCGACCTCGTAGAACGCGTGAGCGCTCAGCCCCTCCTGGACTATCTGCGGGAACGCCTCCTTGACCGGCTGGGCTTCTCCGCGGACGCGGACATCATCCGCGGACCCGGCGGCATCCCCTTTGGCGGGAGCGGCGTGCTCTGCACGCTGCGGGACATGGCACGCATCGCGATCCTCTGGAATCAGGGCGGGATGCTGGATGGCGAAGCCATGCTGCCGCCCGAATACGTCGCGGCGGGGCGCTCCGTGCAGATCCGGGAGGCAGGACAGGCCTTCGGCAACCGCCTCCACATGATCGGCTACGGCTACCAGATCTGGATCCTGAAGGACGGCTTCATGTTCTCCG
Organism: Bacillota bacterium; assembly: GCA_030055235.1. GTDB lineage: Bacteria > Bacillota > Clostridia > Saccharofermentanales > Fastidiosipilaceae > JAEZYR01. The sequence goes on along the minus strand of JASGUW010000212.1, from coordinate 1,942 downwards.
GCATGGGCGCGCAAAACGCCTACTGCTTTCCGGAGCACGACCTCGTGGTCTGCACGATCGGGGACACGCAGACGAATGCACAGGCATCGGCCTATATCCATCAGACGCTCAGGACCTGGCTCTTCGATGTGCCGGGCACGGCGGGCGGAGTGCGTCCGGTCGCAACGACAGCCCCACTGCCAATGGAGCGACCGACCCCGTTGCCGGAAGGCGAAAGCGAAAGTCCCTGGCTCAACCGTGTTGCCGGGCGCGTCTACCGTCTGGAACGGCCGGTCGGAACCATCACAGCCGTGCGCGTTGATCCGGAGGAAGACGGCATCGCCCTCTCCTACGAGCGAGACGGCGTCTGGCGGACGCTGCATGCCGGCTTGGGCCATGCGCGGCGCGGCCCCTTCCCGGAAGCCAATTATCACGGGATGGTCATCGGCCGTCCGTCCGGCGTGCCCTACGACTGTCTGATGCATGCGGGCTGGATCGAGCCTCATAAGCTGCGCGTCCTGGTGGCGTCCATCGGCATCCATCTTGGTTCACAGACCTGGACACTTTCTTTCAAGGATGAGCGTGTTTCCATCGATCTCCAGAAAACGGCTGAGTATTTCTTCGACGACTTCGAAGGTCTCGGCTGGGGCAGGGCAGAATAGCGGCAGCGTTGTATTGGCAACAAAAGAAGAGGAGCTGGAGTAAGATCCAGCTCCTCTTTGTCAATTACCTAATTCTCGGACTTAATCGCTTATTTTTTCCCAAACATTCTCTTTCTGCGAAGCACCAACAGCAGTCCGCCTGCAGACAGGAGGATCAGCGCCAGCCAGGGGTAGTATCCGCTGTTCGTTCCTGTTCTCGGTACGGCGTCGCTTTCGCTTGGCTTTGTTTCTTCTGTGCCTGTTGGCTGCGTTTCCTCTGTACCTGGTTTGGCAGCCGGTCCTTCGATTTCAATCATGCCGTGGGCGATGCCCGTTGTAGAAACGATTTCCACCGGGTGCTTGCCCTTCGCAAGAGACTCCAGGAACTTGGCCTTGAAGGTAATAATCGTCGAACCTTCTTTGGCATCATAGTTGGATTCATCGACTACTTCACCGTCAACCATGACATACAGGAAGTCAGCAAACTCCGCATTTGAGGTGAAGCTGGCAGAAGCGTTCGATCCTTTGGTCCAAACCGGAGGCTGTTGAATCATTCTGATGGCATCGGTCTGAGTCGGCTCGGCTGAGGTCGGTGTGGTCTCGGAGGAACTGCTCTGGGTTGGCTCGGCTGAAGTCGGTGTTGTCTCAGAGGAGCTGCTCTGTGTTGGCTCGGCTGAGGTCGGTGTGGTTTCCGAGGAACTGCTCTGAGTCGGTTCATCTGAAGTCAGAGTGGTCTCGGAGGAACTGCTCTGGGTCGGCTCGGCCGAGGTTGGCGTAGTTTCAGAGGAACTGCTTTGTGTCGGCTCAGCTGAAGTCGGTGTGGTTTCCGGGGAACTGCTCTGTGTTGGCTCGGCTGAGGTCGGCGTGGTCTCAGAGGAACTGCTCTATGTCGGCTCGGCCGAAGTCGGCGTGGTCTCAGAGGAACTGCTCTGAGTCGGCTCGGCTGAGGTCGGCGTGGTCTCAGAGGAACTGCTCTGTGTCGGCTCGGCCGAAGTCGGTGTGGTCTCGGAGGAGCTGCTCTGAGTCGGCTCGGCTGAAGTCGGTGTTGTCTCAGAGGAGCTGCTCTGGGTTGGCTCGGCCGAAGTCGGTGTTGTCTCAGAGGAGCTGCTCTGGGTCGGCTCGGCCGAAGTCGGTGTTGTCTCAGAGGAGCTGCTCTGTGTTGGTTCAGCCGAAGTCGGTGTGGTCTCAGAGGAGCTGCTCTGTGTTGGCTCAGCTGAAGTCGGCGTGGTCTCGGAGGAACTGCTCTGGGTCGGCTCGGCCGAGGTTGGCGTAGTTTCAGATGAACTGCTCTGGGTAGGTTCAGCCGAGGTCGGAGTGGTCTC
>JASGUW010000211.1 GCA_030055235.1 Bacillota bacterium | reverse complement strand
CTTTTTTGTCCAGCCGTGGACAATTTTTTCGTTCCTGCCCCGATTTCGGGGCAGAAGCGCAATTTTTGGCCAGCTGTGGACAATTTTTTCGTTCCTGCCCTGATTTCGGGGCACCAGCGCAATTTTTGTCCACCCTTGGCCAGAAATCAGGGTTTGTGCCCAGGTTTCGGGGCACAAACGGCCTTTTTTGTCCAGCCGTGGACAATTTTTTCGTTCCTGCCCGGATTTCGGGGCACCAGCGCAATTTTTGTCCAGCCGTGGCCAGAAATCGGGGTTTGTGCCCAGATTTCGGGGCACAAACGGCCTTTTTTGGCCAGCTGTGGCCAAGTTTTTCTGCTCCTGCCCCGATTTCGGGGCACCAGCGCAATTTTTGGCCACCCGTGGTCAATTTTTTCGTTCCTACCCCGAAACCAGTATGAAACTTTAAAAATCAGTCGTATAGGAATTAAGAGAAGATGCCTCAACACGCGAGGTGTTGTGAACGCTTATAGGATACGGTTTTGTTCTGCAGCAATAACCATGGCACTGCAGCTGTCACCCGTCTGATCCTGGCGGTTTGTGGGGGCTGCCGAAAGCCATGGCACTGCACAGCTGTCGAAACTTCAGGTTTTGGAATGACGCTTCCTGTGTTCAGACAGCAGGCTTTAGTTTCGCAGATCACCTGGAATTCCGCGAAATACCAGCTGAAGGACGGACTCATATGTCTCAGCCCTTTCGAGCGTTTTGCACTCCATGGCTCAAAAATTCCGCCGGTGCTGAGGACAAAGGATAAAATACCTTACTAGCGGCAGAGGCAGCGGCGGCAGAGGGGGAGAGACACATGAACGAACGCAAAGCCATCAACAACCGGCTGGTGAACTGGATCCGGGAGACCGTCAACCGTGACTACCGCGACGACATTGATCTTGTTGTCGTCTATGGATCCTATCTCGACGGCACGGCAAACCCGCAGTCGGATGTGGACTGCTACTTCGTGCCGCGGACCGAGCGTGGCCGGGATTTTGCCAGAACCTTTATCCTGGCCGGTGTTGGTTACGACATCTATCCCAGACCCTGGAAAAACCTGGAAGAGATTGCCCTGCTGCAGGGGAGCATGCAGCCACTGGTCGGTGATGCCTGGGCTCTTTATGCACGGGATGATGCTGCGGCAGAACGCTTTCGCTCTCTGCAGCAGACCCTGCGCGAATCGCTCGCTGATGAGGGCTGTGTGCGAAAGGTAGCAGCAGGCAGGTGGCTGGAGGCGGCCGGGCTCGTTGCCGGGCTCAGGCCGGACATGGCTGCTGCGGAAGTCTGGAAGCTGCTTGGTTTCATCATTGCGACTCTGGCGGAGGCCGTGGCGCTTCACCATCATGATTACTTCCACTCCGGGCTCAAGCGGCAGTACGAGGATCTCGGCCTCATTCCCGGTCTGCCCCCGGCGATCCCCGACGGCTACCGCGCTGTGGTGGAAGCCGCGGATCCAGTAGCGGCAGTCCGGGCGGCGATCCGTCTTCTGAAAGAGGTTCACGTCCATCTCGAGCTCTCCTGCACCATGCCGGAAGCAGCCGAGTGCCAGGATCCCGAGCCGGGTGAGGTCAACGCCGCCGCTCTGGCCGGACTTTATGAGGAGATTTCTTCGACCTTTATCAAGGTTCGGCGCAGCTGTGCCGCTGGCAATCACATACTGGCCTTCCTCTCGGCGGTTTGTCTGCAGGATGTTCTGGATGAGGGGACGACGCTTGGCGGTCCGTCCTACCCGCTTCTGGAGGGCTTTCATTACGAAGCGCTTGATTGTCTGGCGGCGAGGACAGAGCAGGTTGAGGCGGATTTGAGGCAGTTTATCATGATGCATGGCGGCAGGATCAAGGAATATGACAGCTTTGAGGCCTTTGATGCGGCCGGGGGTACTGCCTGACTGGCCGCTGAGAAAGGTAAACGTGGCCGACCAGGAAGCAGCGTCAGACTTGGTCAGCCTGTAACGCTTCGTCTGAATCCAGATGAACTTGGACAGAAATAGTAAAAAGATTTCCCTTGAAGGTGTCCAGATTCAACTGTATTCGCATACTGTTGCCTGCGTGAGCATATGAAGCTGCCCCGCTTGCTGTAAACGGAAATACAACTGCGCTGTCAGGCTTGCCGGCCGGCGGGGAGAGTAGTTAACGAAAACACATGAGTACGCCGGGCTGGGTGGCCAGGACGGCCTGTGTAAGATTGCCGGTAATCCGGCTAAGATCCTCGCCCGACTATGGTTTGCCTGGATAGTTCTGTGTTTCGATCCCAATATCGGCCAGCAGACTTGCAAGCCGGCCGCACATCTGCCATGGCTTGAATCATCACGACGATGGACAGGATGTTGTGAGAATTCATGAGTTTCTTTGCCACCAACAGATTTGAAATGTCTACCGTAAATCAAGAAGAACAGAACGCCAGGAAAAACCAGCGTCAGTATCCACACCAGACACTTCCGTTTCATTTTGCTTCCTCATGACAGCTCCTGGCTGCTTGCTCAGAATTGCCATTTGCCATAGCACGTGATACATATGAATCGTTGTTTTCGAGTGTGTAAGATGCTGCGCTCTGAACCCTCTTCGCGAGAGGGCAGGCCTGGACCATCAAGTGTCTTATCCTTTTCCATGTACAATGGCGGCGGCGAAGATGCTGCAATGGCATGCAGACAGCGGACGGCAAAATGAAGTGATTGCCTTGCTTCGTATATGGAATAGTGGCGTCTGGCGCCTGGCGGAATAAGAGGAGAATACATACTCTGCGAATATCCTGGATCTGGAGTTAAGTCTATGCAAACGGAATTCATTATAAAACCGGAAGGCTTCTTTCTTGATGGCTTACTGGACGCTGCGCCGGATACTTCTGCCTTTCTGGAACTCTATAAGAAAAATAAATGGGAATGGCTGTATCAGCTTGCCTGGAATCACTCCGAGCAGCCAAGTCTGTCCGAGCGCTTTTTAATTGATGTCTCTGAGCTGTTTCACCGCATTATCAGCTCAACTCCAGATATTGAGCTGCTGAGAGAGCGTGCCGAGCCTGCGGAATATGACAGGGAACTCGAAGATTTTCTGAATCTCGTCCCCTTCATCATCGGGCATGAACACGTTACAAAAACATGGATTGAAAATATCGTTGCCCGGCTGACGCCGATTTTTCAGAAGGAAATCCAAGGCTTCTCCGGCAAAGTTGAACACTACTATGAGGATAAAATTCAAAACCTTTCTGTGCCGGACCGCCTCTTTTTTCACCTGGTGGAGGCGAAGGAGGGAAAGTATCCTTTTGCTTTTCTGCTGACCTATTCCGAGGCAAAAGGCAGACAAATCGTCCATCAGCCCTTTACCCAGGCGCTGAAAAGCTATGCGGACGACAGGGAAAAACTGATATCGCTGATGGCTTCCATCTTAAAGATCGAAAAGGAAAGCAGCCTGATTCATGGGCTGATGGAATCCGGAGAACTGTTTCACCCGATCGGCCTGGATGTTGAAGAGGCTTACACGTTCCTGAAGGAAATTCCGTTATATGAGAAAAACGGTGTCGTCTGCCGCATCCCGAACTGGTGGAAAACCAGACAGAATGCTCTGTTTGTCTCCCTCAAAATAGACAACGAAAAGTCCTTTTTATCGGCGCAGAACCTGATTCATCTCAGGCCAGGCATCACGGATGGTGTACAGGACTATACCCGCGAAGAGATTGAAGACTTCCTGAGATCAAGCGAAGGACTCCGCATGATCAAGGGGAAATGGGTAGAGATCAATCACGAAAAGCTCAAGGCCTTACTGGAGGACTTTGACGCGCTGGCCGATCGTCACAGTGAGGCTCTCACGATTACCGAGCTGATAAAAGAATCCGCGAATGCGAAATCAGAGAGCAATGTCTACATTCCCTTTGCCAGAGAACTCACCAAACGGCTGCAGCGCATGGAGGACGAAAAGCTCTATCCGTTGCCGTCTTCGTTTAACGGCGAACTGCGAAGCTATCAGGAGCTTGGCCGCAACTGGCTGCACCGAATGGATGATTTGAAGCTTGGTGTATGCCTGGCAGATGATATGGGTCTGGGGAAGACGGTTCAGATCATTGCCTATCTGGACGCACAGAGAGAACAGAACAAAAAATACCTTCTGGTGCTCCCCACCTCTCTGATAGGGAACTGGGAAAGCGAACTTGAACGCTTTGCGCCTGAAGTGACGTTCAGTGTCTACCATGGCTTGAATAAAGAGATAGACGACTTCTTAACCATCACGAGCTACGGCACACTCAGGAATGATCTCAGACTGAAAGAGGAGAAATGGGACGGCGTCATACTGGATGAGGCCCATGCGATAAAGAATCCGACAACAAAACAGACCCAGGCGGTGAAGTCGCTGAGCGCAGATATGAAGATCGCCATGACCGGCACCCCCATAGAGAATAATTTATTGGATCTGTATTCGCTGTTCGACTTCATCAATCCGGGGATCTTCGGACGTTTGAATGATTTCAAAAAGGCGGCAAAAGACCTGGATAAAAAACCCGAAGGCTACGAGCGCCTGAAAACGATGGTTCGCCCCTTCATGCTGCGCCGCTTGAAAACAGATCCGAGCATTGTGTCGGATCTGCCGGAGAAAATCGAAAGTATCGAGTACATCGATATTTCACAAAAACAACTGGCTCTTTATAACAGGGTGTTAAAAACAATGGCACAGTCATTGGCAGGCAGCGAAGGCATGCAGAGGCGGGGCCTGATTTTATCTGCGATTCAATCCATGAAGCAGATTCTGAATCATCCTTCTCAATACACGGCGGACGGCGAATATAAGCCCAGTGATTCCGGCAAATTTCTGCGTCTGGGCGAACTCTGCCAGACCATCTATGAAAACCGCGAACGTGTCCTGGTCTTCACGCAATACCGCGAACTTACCGAACCGCTGGCCAGATATCTGGAAGGCATCTTCAAGGTGCCTGGAAAGATTCTGCACGGCGGGGTTACTCCCAAGCAACGCACGAAAATGGTGGAGGAATTCAATTCCGCGGATGAATATGTCCCTTTCATGGTTCTGTCCCTGAAGGCCGGAGGCGTTGGCTTAAACCTGACCGCGGCAAACCATGTCATTCATTTTGACCGCTGGTGGAATCCTGCCGTGGAGAATCAGGCGACAGACAGAGCCTTTCGCATCGGACAGGAAAGAAATGTCTTTGTCTACAAGTTCCTGGTGCGAAAGACCATGGAAGAAAAAATCGACCGCCTGATTCAGTCCAAAGTCGATCTGGCCGACGCCATTGTTCAGGAGAACAAGGCACCGGCTATCACAGAGCTGAGCAATGCGGAAGTCATGAATCTGTTCAGCATAGGGTAGAAGAGTATGGCTAGAAGTAAGAAAGCGGCGCGAGAACCAATCATCCTTGAAGGGCGAATGCTCGCCACTTCCTGGTGGGGGAAGGCCTGGAATACCAACCTTGAGGCCTATTCGGATTACGAAAATCGCCTTCCACGTGCCCGGAGCTATGTCAGGGCTGGCAGGGTTGTTGATTTAAAGATTGAGCAGGGAATTGTCCGGGCCCTGGTTCAGGGAACCAGACGCAGCCCTTACAAGGTTGCGGTTCAGATAGCCCCTCTGTCAGCGGAACGCTTTGACAAGATAAAGGGCATGGTAGGTGCCAGAATAGAGAATCTGGAAGCGCTGGTAAAAGGGGAATTCCCGGAAGAATTAGCCAATATTTTCACGGATCTCGACTATGGTCTCTTCCCCAGTCCGGATGAAATCAGATTCGGCTGCAGCTGTCCTGACTGGGCCTATATGTGCAAGCATGTTGGTGCCGTCCTCTATGGCATTGGCGCCCGACTGGATACAGACCCTCTTCTCTTCTTCACGTTACGCAGTATCGACATGCAGGTCTTCCTGCAGAAAACCATTGACGAGCGGCTGGAAGGCATGCTGGAGCGTGCCGCAAAACCCGGCAGCCGGGTGCTCGACCCCGGCGCAGTGAGAGAACTGTTTAATGTGTAGCGTGCAAAACTCAAAGCAGCCCGCGAACTCATCTTCCCTGCGGGCGCTTTCTTTTTGCCATCTGCCACATGGAGCGAAAGAGCAGCGCACGAGAATCATGGAAACGAGATGCATCAAATTACGTGCATGAGATATGTCAAATAAAGCGTTCGCCATTTTTCATAAAATCTGGAATGTTGCGGTGCTTAATGCCGTTTCTGCGCTGCAGAAGGTCGTTTCTCGTGAGCAGGTATTTGGGATAATTGTCTCTGATGCGTTCCAGCGGAACAAACTCTCTCTCTTCAGCTTCCCTGCTTGTCATAATGGTCATGGCAACCTGAATATAGGCATAGTTCATGTCCATGTCTCTGGCGATAAAGTCGCATTCCAGTTTGCCTATTCTGCCGACACTCAGCTCATAGCCATGGGAAGCAGCATATTGGTACACGATATTCTCCAGTACCGGACCATAGTTAATCCTGTTGTCAACATTGCTCGCAAAATAGAAAGAGAGATCCGCCAGATAATATTTTTGCTCTCCTCTGACAGAGCGACGGGATTTCAGATCAAAGCGCCTGCATTCGTACAGGATTTTTGCATCTATAAGGATCTGTATATATCTGGCCAGAGTCTCCCGCCTGATGCTAAGGCCATCCTTTTTAAATTCTTCGTGAATGTTACGGATGCTGGTGGTGGCTCCAAAATTATTGATGATATAGGTCTGTACTTTTTGAAAAGCTTCATAATTCCGGATTTTTACCCGCTTCCTGATATCTTTTTCAAAAATTTCATGTATTACACTGTTTACATAGGTCCGCTTATCCCTCAGATTATCGTATTCCAGGGCTTTGGGAAAACCACCTTCCCAAATATAACTGTCCAGTTCATCAACTAAACTGGGGCTCAAATCTTTGCCATGGAATACTTTCATTTCCAGGTATTCTTCAAACGTGAGTGTGAACATGGGAAATTCTATATATCTGCCGGTAAGGACAGTTACAAGCTCACCACTTAAAAGATAGGAGTTTGAACCGGTAATAAAAATAGAAAAGTTTCCCTCCAGCCGGTAAGCCTCAAGGACAGTTTCAAAACCCTGAACGTTTTGAATTTCATCGATGAAAAGATATTTCACTCCATCAGCCTGGCATTTATCGTTTATGGCTTTTTCCAGAGCCTGCGGACTGCTTACGGATTTATAGGCCTGTCTTCTTAAGTCAATGAAAACGATGTTTTCAGCTGCAATCCCCTGCTCGATGAGCTCCTCTGCAATCGTCATCATGAGGCACGATTTCCCACAGCGCCTGACTCCGGTGATTACCTTAATCATGCCGACGTCGTGATAGAAACCCCGTATTTTATTCAGATAGTTTTCTCGTCTAAATAATCTCATGAGCACACCTCAGCCCTTCATTATGTGAAGAAGTACCCTATCGCAGGTTTAAGGGGGTATAATCTGCTGTTTTTGCAAATTATACCCCCTTAACGGCGTTTGCTTTAGATTTACGGTTTCGCTTACGGTTTCGCTGTGACCGTGATCGTCTTCTCCTGGCTCACTTTCTGCCCTCTGGCGTCGTAGACATCAACGCCCAAGGTGTACGTGTCCGGGGTGACCGGTGTCCAGGGATAGATGTTTGAAGAAACAGGATTCTTCCGGAAATTCACCCGGCTGCCGTTTGAACGCACGACATAGAACTGGTACTTGTAAGGCGCCGCACCGCCCTCGCCTCTGGCCGCCAGATTGACCGTCTGGCCGGCCTCGTAGCTATCGGACCAGCCGGCACGGAAAACCGCAATTTCGAGCGGCGGAGCTTCCGGTTCACGCACCGTGATCGTCTTCTCCTGGCTCACTTTCTGCCCCCTGGCATCGTAGACATCAACCCCTATGGTGTAAGTGCCGGGCGTGACCGGTGTCCAGGGATAGATATTCGCAGAGACTGGATCCTTCCGGAAATTCCCGCGAACTCCGTTCGAGCGCACGACATAGAACTGGTATTTGTAAGGTGCAATGCCGCCCTCAGCTCTGGCTGCCAGATTGATCGTCTGGCCAGGCTCGTAGCTGTCCGCCCAGCCGGTACGGAAAACGGCAATTATGAGCGGCGGAACTTCCGCTTCGCGCACCGTAATCGTCTTCTCCTGGCTCACTTTCTGCCCTGCTGCGTCGTGGACATCCACGCCCAGGGTGTACGTGTCAGGCGTGACCGGTGTCCAGGGGTAGATGTTTGAAAAGACAGGATCCTTCCGGAAATTCACCCGGCTGCCGTTCGAGCGCAGAACGTAGAACTGGTATTTGTAAGGCGCCGTACCGCCCTCGCCTCTGGCCGCCAGATTGACTGTCTGGCCGGGCTCGTAGCTATCCGCCCAGCCGGTGCGGAAGACGGCAATTTCGAGCGGTGGAACTTCCGGCTCAGCGGTCACAGTGAGTGTGACAACATGGCTCAAGGCATTGTATCTGGGTATTCCGCTCAGGGCGCTGCTCGTTATGGAGCAGCGGTACATATGGCCGTTATGCTCCAGACCGGGTGCCTCCAGCTCAAAACTGCTGCTGTTCCCTCCGTAGAGCCCATGCCAGCTGTTTCCTTCATCCGTGCTCCGCTGCCAGAGGTATGAGAGGTTGAAGCCGGTAGCCGCAACGCTGAAGACGGCATTCTCGCCTTCCGTAATGGTGCAGTCCTGGGGCTGCTGGGTAATGACAGGGGCGGAAATTATGGCTACGCCCTCAACCGTGATAAGCTGATTCGCAGTGATGTTGCTGATGGTATAGACACCTGTATCAACGTCTGGCGTCAGCTCCATGTTGTTCGCCTTTACCCTGAAGGCGTCCGTTTGATAAAAAGCGTTGCCAATGCTGACGGTAAAGCTGTAGCTGCCGTTTGCGGATACGGGAGAAGAGAAACCGCTGCATGCAGCTACGCTATACGCATCATATCCGTCTACCTTGCCGTCAGGATGGCTGATGGTATAGGACAGACTGGGTCTTCCCGACTTGGAGGCCTCTGCGGTGTTGCCGTAACAGCCGATGTTGATGCGGCCGCCGTTGGGAGCGGGTTCATTTGCGTAGGAAGACGCCGGATCGCCGGCATTGATGCAGTTGCTGGTCACCGTGTCCGTCACCCATGAGCCGCCACTGTATCTTCCCTCCGCTGACTTCAGGTGATAGTCCCCATTTTCGGCGTCGGCAAACAGCGGATCGCCGGCCACACGATTGGCATAGGAGGCCGGCACAACTTGCCGAATTTGGCCTAAAGAGGGGTGATTATGATAGCCCTGGCCATCAAAGGCCAGGGAAGAACCATCATTGCCGATAAGAGAGTACGCGATACTGCCTTCCGGTATCTTGGAAGCACACAGTGTGTCGAAATAGGTCCAGCCCGCCCTGTTGGCCAGATCGAGCCCCAAATTTCCGTGCAGAATGCTGTTAATAATGTACGCACCATATGTCGTGCTAGAGGCGCTATATGCGAAGACCACTCCATGTCCGTTGCGGCTGACGGTGCAGTTCTCCAGCAGCGGCGCGCCTTCGGCGACAGTGGCATATTTGTTGGCGCTCACGAACAGGCCATAACCGGGAAAACCGGAAATCAGGCAGTTCTTAATCGTGACGGCTTTCGTGGACGAAATGACGATGCCTGTCCCACTGCCACTCCCGCTTGCCGTGAGAGAACAGCCTTCCATGCGAATGGCTCTGGCCTGGTTGCCGGAATCTATCGAGACTCCTTTGCCCGTGAATGTACAGTTCTTCAGCGCAAGATCGCATCCGTTCAGAGCCGCGCATTCCTGAGTGTTTCGTATCGTGCAGTTTTCCAGCAGGATCTGCCCTGCCGACGTGCTTGGAGAGATTATACCGATGCCTCTGTATAAGCCGTCCATGATGCAGTGCTTCAAGGTCACGCTGCCTCTGAGATAGTGCGTTATGGTGATCTGATTCCCGCAGTCTACATCGGCTTTTTTGGTGAAAGTGATGGGCTTTTCTGCCGTTCCGATCGCCGTAAGCGTTCCCCGCACATAGAGATCGTCAGCGCCCGAACCGTCACCCAGACAGACCGTGACACCCGGCTTAATCGTAAGCGAACTCTTCTGCTCCTGATCGGCTGCCGTAATGGTGCAGCTATTTGTCAAAAGATAGGGAATGCCCGCTTCACCCCAGACGGCGTTACGGTAGGCGCTATAGACACCGTAGCCCACGTCAGCTACCAGTACGATATAGCGGAATGCAGCCGGATAGTCAGCGCCAAAGCGGTTATTGGGATTGCTCGTATTTTCGTTTATTCTGCATCCAGCGCCGATGACTACAGGATAGATGTTGGCTTCACTCCCGTAATTAAAGCAGTTGTCGGTAAACAAAACCGTCTGATCATCAGTGGTTAGCGAATAGGCATCGAAAATCAGAACCGGGAATTCATGCTGTCCCACAACGAAATCATTGAAGGTGTTGCCCGTCACGGTGGCATTTCGCCCGCCGGCTATCTCTACAGGGCGTGTGCTGATGCCTGAGAAGGTGCATCCGGACACGGTGATGTTCACGGCGTCATCGCCATTTCTCAGCATCTGGACGCCGCGGTCGTATCCGGTGAACGTGGAATTTAGAACCGTAAGGCTTCCTGTCCCGACGGTATTAAAACCGTTGTAGTAACAGATGGCAGCAACATCGCACTGTGGCTCCCGGAAGGTGCAGCCGGAAACATAAATATTGACTTCGCTGTTTTTTCCGTTTGCCTCCATGCCTTCGACCGTGCCGTACGTTTCCCTGGCATGCTCAAAGATACAGTTGCTGAAAGACAGGTTCGACGCCCCCTCTGTTCCCGCACCAAAAGCAACGATCTTAGCCCAGCCCGCATCCCGCCAGGCAGTTCCCGTGGCAGGCGTATCCGGGACGGTTGTGAAGGTCACGCCGTCCGCGCTGAGTGATCCGTTTATCACGGTCATCGTCGAGTATGGGTATTTGGGATCGTGTTCAGTATAGGGAAGCTGGACTGATGTTCGTTTGCTGAAATAGACCCTCGCTCCGCTCTCAATCCTGAGGTGGGCGCCGTTGGTGACTTGGGGTTCGCGGTTTCCGACACAGCAGATATAGTAATCACCTGCAGGCCAGACCGTATCTGTGGTTATGTCGTAGTCGATATAGCTTACCGGCGCAGCCTGCACTGCCGTGGGCAGCAGCATCATAAGCAGCAGAGCTAGCAGCGGTATAGCCAGTATGCGTATTCTTGGTCTCATGCTTATTGCCTCCGTTCTCATGCTTTTGCCCTGACGGCTGTTCACTTTCTCAATGGATTGAAATCGAAAAAACTTGAGTGAAGACTTTCGTCCCGAAGCCTTTGAACATCCGTTTCATCACCGTTTCGAAGGAGCATGCCTGCGCCTGCGCATCCAATATTTGTGTGTGTTTGAGAATCTTCTGGCGGAAAGTTTCTCCAGAAAGATGGACTTATGCTATGAAAGTGGCTGCATGCTGTTTGAGATATCTGGAAATCCCCGGTGTCACGACGGTATCATTTGAGATATTGAAGGAGATGCTTCGCTGGTGCGGGAAATACCGGACTTTCTGCCGGGTTCTGGCTAAATCATAGCATGACTTTCAGGACTATCAAGCCTTATTTTCCTGAATAAAAATCGTACAGAGAACACATTTCTGCATGTATATGGTGTGCTTTTGGCGATTGTTCTGCTGATCCGTTCACTGTCGAGCACGGATCCTTAGCAGGACTCTTGAGGGCAGCTGATACGAAACCTGTCTACCGTTGATGCCAGGCTGTATCGTGTATGCGAGCCTTATCGGAAGTATCTGGCGATTACAGAACGGGAAGCCTTTACCAAGCGCACTTGGTGCCATTGAACGCACTTGTTGCGGCAATGACAGTCGCTGCCGGTTTCGTCGCTAAAAACAATCGAAGAGGATGGCCGGCTGCCGCTGCACTGCGGCAATAGACGGCCAGGGAGGCTCAGAATATGCTGGACAGGCAACAGATTACCGCGCTTTGTATGGAATACAGGCATCTCATCCACAAGGCTGACCGCTGGCCAACTATCCACCCCTAAAGGGAGTGGGTTTCCGCAGCTGAATTAACCCGGATTATTCATCCGTCACCAAAACGGTTTGCTAATTCCCTTTTATGAAAAATCTTCGTTGGCCAGAGCGTTCTACCAGTCTGAAACAGGGTGAAATCCGATCTGAAACCAGGTCTGAAGGAGCTTCTTGCTGAGCTGACCAGGAAAAAGGTCAGAAACTTTCAAGTTTGCCGCGCCACACTCAAAAAAGAGCTCAAGAAGAACTCTTGTGGTCTTAAGGGACCAGTCTATTTCTTAAGCTGCTGTGTATACCAGTAGAGGCTCGAAGTCTTATGATCCTCTGCATGATATCCAGAGTTACTTTTTGAACGGGGTATTGCTGTTGAGCCTGAACAGGGTTCTTCGTCCTGAGCGTGTGATCCGGCAGGGAAGTTCTGATAATGTCTGCACGGAAGCTAATATGCCGTACCTTCGCCATATGTGCTGGAAAAGCCGCTCTTTTCATCCAACAGATCAATTGATAAGCGATCCCCTTAACGAGGCATTTAGGGGAGTTTGCGAAAAATGAAGGTTGCTCCCTGTTGCGCAAGAAAAAAGAGTTAATCGGTTTTATAACTTCAGAGGCTCTTTTTATAGGTCCGCTTTTAGTCAAAACGCATGTGCTGTTGCCAAAACGTTGCCAGTCTGATCAACGAAATACCGCAAAGCAGCTGTTTGCAAGGGTTTCGGCTATCACATCAATTATTCGAGGCTCCTATAATATGAGTAACATATACATCAGCTCATTTTGTGTAATAGAAATTTTAAGTTTCTGTTTTAAGTTGCTTTCCACCTGTTTTTTCTGTTTCCCAAAGTATTTAGCTTCAGTGCTGATGCTGTTTTTATCATCGCAAGGTGCCCGTCCAGCGGCTGCGCAGTGCGTAGCGGCTGGGCATGTCTACTCAACAGAGTCAACAACTTCCCAATAGCCATAGCGTTTGCCGCCTATGCGCTCTATTTTTCCGTGTTTTTGTAGTTCTTTCATCATGCGTTGTATTGTTCTCAATGGAATATCTATTTCAGCAGCCAATTCCTTTTGAGTTATATTTGGATTGCTCCTGATTATTTCAATCATCTTTGAATGGATGGCGATTTCCAAACCGCCATTCAAACCGCCACCATGGCGGTTTGACCCTTTGGAATCTGTCACAATGGCACTTTGGAGTGCTTTAAACTTAATCATAATGTCTCCGCCATGGACGATATATTCGAGGCTCTTCTACGCCATGCGCCTTGCATGCATCGCGTATTTTCTGAATTCCTCGTCCCCAATTTTCAATATAGCCCGCTCTGTAAAACACACGGGCAATATCCCTTGAGTAAAGATCCTTCCCCCAATATTGATCTCTGGCCCAGGCATTTGAAGGCCACTACAGGCAACTTCGAGCCAGAGATCAATTGTTGAACGTTTTCGTCGGCAGATTGGAGCAGTGAAATCTAAGTGCTCCTGTCTGGCACTTCACTAACGATTTTTTTGTCACCGAAATACTGCATCAGTATGATGACCAAAGCGCTCCCGGCAAGTATTCCGTCCACGATGCCGGCCGGCAATAAAAACATCATCAGAATGATGGTGGTGACGCAGTTGATCACCGATAACGCCAGACCCCACATCCTGTTTTTGAGCAGACCTATTGCTCCGATGAGCCTCAATACCCCGTAGATGACTCCCATGATGATCATCATGTAGAGGTTGTCCTGAAAATATGGAAGCTTGAAGGAAAAGTATTTCCCGGTATCAATGCCCCTGTCACTAAAAAGCTGAGTGAAAATGATCAGGAATACGCCGGCAAGTTCCATCACTCCACCGTGTATGATCATCAATGTTGCAGCTGCCCTGTATTTTTTCATAAGCTCAAACTCCTGAATCTAAACTGGCCTTTAACATGTGAAAGCTCTTGAATCATTGCTGCGCTAATCTGGCAGCAGGTTTGTTCCTTTTTTGTTGATGCTATCCGCTTTGGCAGGGGATGGACGAGCCATATGCCACGGTTTTGCCGAGTCTGGCGTTCGATTTGAGCCAGAGTCGAGTTCCTGTCCTTCTTTTGGAAGCTGTGTTTCATTCGTTCGTTCGCCGGATAAAAGTGTTTTCCAATGCTGCACAGCTGTTGTTACAGCGATCCTCTATCGCCGGTAAGCTGTTGTCCCTGCCTGGTACACACAAAGAACGAAACAGGTCGTGTTGGCAACTTTGCACCCGATGTCAGAACCGTGAAGTTTGCCTGGAATGACTACGGGCTTATGCCTGTGGCGGTACTTCGCTGTATCATGAGTACGGTCGTAAGCTACTGGTCAATATGTTGGCTTTGAGTTGGCATACAGGGATTGCCCTGTGCCAGAGATGGAACCCGGCTGCACCAGGACAACTGATCTGTACGCTTTGACCATCAGGTTTCTCTGGCAAAAGCAGGAAGCGAGGAGCTTTTGAATAACAACATTTTTGATACGGCTCTGATTTTTGAAGGTGGTGGCATGCGTGTCGCGCATTCCGCTGGGGTCATTGACGTCATGCTCGAATCCGGACTCTTCTTCAACTATGTCAGTGCCATCTCAGCCGGTTCGAGCAACGCAGTCAACTACCTGTCGCGCGACAGAGCGCGCGCGAAGCGCAGCTTTGTCGACCTGGTCGACATGGACGGAGTGGTTGGCATGCGCTACTGGCTCAGGGGAGAAGGGTATTTTGCCGCCGAGTATCTCTATGGGGCAGCGTCCCTGCCGGGCGGACCACTGCCCCTGGACTTTGCCCGCTTTCAGGAGAATCCTGCCGAGCTGCGCATAGGCGCGTTTGACTGTGAAACTGGTAAAACCGTTTACTGGAAGCGCGAGGACATCGAAACGGTCGATGATCTGCTGCGGATGGTGCGCTGTTCGTCGACTCTCCCTCTCTTGATGCCAAGGACACAGTTTCGCGGCAGGACCTTTATCGACGGTGGGATAGAAGCCGGCATCCCGATCGACATTGCTCAGCGCGACGGCTATGAAAAGTTCTTCATCGTTCTGACACGTGAAAAGGGATATAGAAAAAAGCCGATGAAGATCCAGAGACTGCTGGAGCGGAAATTCCGTGACGAACCTCTGCTGATCGAGAAACTTCGCCATCGCTGGGAACGTTACAACGAGCAGATGGAAGAGATCGAGCGTCTGGAAGCCCAGGGCAGAGCCGTTGTCGTTCGTCCGGAGCAGATGCGCATCCGCAGCACGACCGCTGACCGCGCCAAGCTCGAGGAGTGCTACCAGGACGGCTGCCGTCTGGCCGCGCGTGAAATGAATACGTGGAAAACGTTCCTATATACATGACAAAGCCCGGCTTGTCAGACCGTTCCATGATGGGGCGTCTGGTGTGCCGGGCTTAATTGAGACGAACAGGAACACATGAATGTGTTCGCTGCGTGGGACTAGACCATTCGCTTCATCGCAAGCAGAGTGCCGTCCTGAGCATCCAGCTTTACCTTATGCAGATTGGCTCCGTTCTCATCTGCCACTTTGACCTTCCACAGGGTGCGATCTTTTTTCTTTTTAAGTTTCCAAGTCATGGGAGTCGACACGGGAACGGCATTGAAAACGATCTCGTTAATCCTGCCAAGCGGCAGCAGATTCTCAAGGTTCAATGCCTTGGCATCCCGTCGCCTGGGTTCCCGGGCTCTGCGTTTTAGAGCCTTGGCAGATTTCTTCACTGCCTCTCCCGTTTGCGCGTTGAGTTTGAGTCGGTGCCTCCTGGTTCCGTTGTTACCGACAAGTGAATACTGGAAAAAAGGTCCTCTGTGTACCAGCTTCAGCCTGGTCAGGACATCATCCGGGTAATGCTCGAAATAGATCTTGATCGCATCGGCGATGGAAATAACGCCAGGTTTCGTTTCTGGAATATTTGTCACTGCGCACATCCTTTCTTTGAATCTTGTTTCCATTAGCGAGAGTGTTATGTTATGAACTTGTTCAGTGATTGTTAGCTGTCGTTAACACCATGTTACAGTCTGTGCCTGCATACTGTCAAAAAGCCCGGTGGGATGCAAGTGAAATATAACGTGACGGGCAAAGTCTTTTCGTGGTTCCTAACTGAATCTGGACAGTCGCAGCCTTTGTATGATTAGCATCGGAGAAAGACAAGATTGCTTCTCCTTTTACTGATGTAACCGTTGGCTACGCAATGCAAGTAGAAATGAAGCATGCATGCATAAAGGCAGCGAGCGGCAAGATTACCGGTATGATTTGCTGCTTTCAAGGAAGAGAAGGACTTGACCCGGATCCTGTTGCCAGTGAGCGGTAAGACAAAGGTGACATTGGTACTACAGCACTGACCTGTGCACTGTTCCTTCGTAGTCAAGAAGAGAAATACAAAATGTTTTTGTAAAACTCCCGATCTAGACTACCAGCCCCCTCATAGTGGTCAAAGTAGCCTGGTATCCAAATCGTTTTTTGGATTACACGCTGTTTTGACCAGAAACAGGCCCTTTGTGGTCAAAGTAGCCTGCTATCCAAATGTTTTTTTGGATTACACGCTGTTTTGACCAGAAACAGGCCCTTTGTGGTCAAAGTAGGCCGGAATCCAAATGGTTTTTTGGATTACACGTTATTTTGACCAGAATCGGGGCCTTCGTGGTCAAAGTAGCCTCGTATCCAAATCGTTTTTGCCATTACACGTTATTTTGACCAGAGACAGGGCTTCCGTGGTCAAGATCGTCTGAAATGGCAATCGTTTTTGCCATTACACGTTATTTTGACCAGAAACAGGGCTTCCGTGGTCAAGATCGCCTGAAATGGCAATCGTTTTTGCCATTACACGCTGTCTTGACCAGAAACAGGCCTTGCGTGGTCAAGATCGCCTGAAATGGCAATCATTTTTGCCATTACACGCTGTTTTGACCAAACGCGCCGTCCATGAGCCTGCACGCCGCTGCGCGGCGTGCACCTATACAAGACGATTCTTGTATGACTCGATATTCATGGCAGCTCACTCACGCATAAAGGGACAATGCCGCCACCAGAGCAACACAGCAGGGAGTGTTTCTAAAGGAAATCAGTCCTCCTGCCCTTCATCGTCGCTGTCATCCTCTTCATCGCTGCCGTCGTCATCATCATCATCATCATCATCATCCAACGCGTCGAGCTCCTCGTCGCTCAGGCTGTCGTCATCTTCGTCGTCATCATCGTCGGGCAGAACCTGGCCGTGCGGAATGGCCTCGGCCTCATCGTTCTCTTCCTCTTCGATCTCCTCAGGCAGGTCGACAACCGCGGCGTCGATGACCACGGAATCCTGCGTGCGCATGACACGCACACCGCGGGCTCCGCGCCCCTGCACCGGGACGTCGGCGGCGGCAATGCGGATCACGATGCCGGAGTCGTTGATCAGGATGATGTCCTGACCGTCCTCGACCTGGCGCGCTGTGATGACCGGCCCGGTCTTCTCCGTCACCCGATAGGTGATGATGCCGGAGCCGCCGCGGCCCTGGATGCGGTAGTCGTCATAGGAAGTCTTCTTCCCGTAGCCGCGCGCCGTCACCAGGAACAGGTCCTTCGTTTCATCAACCGCCACCACGCCGACGACCTGATCCCCCGCCCGCAGGCGGATGCCGGTCACGCCGTAGGTTGCGCGGCCCATCGCCCGCACCTGACGGCTCTCGAAGCGGATGGCCTGGCCGTTGCGGGTGACCAGCATGATCTGCTCGTCATCGTAGACGCGGCGCACGTCGACGAGGTGGTCGCCGTCGCGCAGGCGGATCGCGATCAGGCCGGCCCGGTTGATGTTGGCGAAGTCGTTCATCGCTGTCTTTTTGACCCGGCCGCGCTCGGTGGCGAAGAAGAGATAGCCCCCCTCCTCCACATCCAGGATGCGGATCATGGTGGTGACCGTCTCCCCGGCATCGAGCTGCAGCAGGTTGACGATCGGGACGCCGCGGGCGTGGCGCCCGCCTTCGGGGATCTGCCAGGCCTTGAGCCGGAAGATGCGTCCCTGGTCGGTAAAGAAGGACAAAAGGTCGTGGGAGCTTGTGACCAGAACCTGTTCGGCGAAGTCCTCCTCGCGCGCCTGCACCCCACTGATGCCGCGGCCGCCGCGGCCCTGCTGATTGTAGGTGGTGAGCGGCAGGCGCTTGACATAGCCGCGGTTGGTCAGCGTGATGACGACGTCTTCTTCCGGAATCAGGGACTCGTCGCTGATGTCCTCAGCGTCGTGGTCGATCTGCGTGCGCCGCTCGTCGCCGTAGCGGCGGCGGATCTCACCGAGCTCCGCGGCAATGACTTCAATCAGCTGAGCCTCGTCGTCAAGAATGCTGTTCAGGTAGGCGATGCGCTCGATCAGCTCCTGGAGCTCGTTTTCCAGTTTCTCCCGCTCCAGGCCGGTCAGGCGACCCAGGCGCATGTCGACAATATGCTGGGCCTGGCGCTCGGAGAAGCCAAAGACGGACTGGAGACCGAGCTTGGCCTCCTCCTCCGTCGCCGAGGCGCGGATCAGGTTGATGACCTGGTCGATGATGTCGATAGCCTTCAAAAGGCCCTCAACGATGTGGCGGCGGGCTTCGGCCCGATCCAGGTCGAAGCGGGTGCGGCGTGTCACCACTTCCTTCTGGTGCTTGATGTATTCGTTCAGGGCGTCGCGCAGCGTAACCGTCCGCGGCTCCAGGTAGCCGGCATCTGTCGGCACCAGGGCCAGCATGTTGGCGCTGAAGTTCTCCTCCATCTGCGTGCGCCGGTAGAGCTGGTTCAGGACCACACCGGGGTTCGCCCCATGTTTCAGCTCGATCACGATGCGTACCGGATCGTTGCGGTCGGACTCGTCGCGGACGAAAGAGATGCCGGTCAGGCGCTTGTCCTTCGCCAGCTCGGCGATGCGCTCGATCAGGCGGGCCTTGTTGACCATATAGGGCAGATCGGTGACCACGATCTGGTAGCGGTTGCTGGACATTTCCTCAATGACGGTGTTGGCGCGGACACGGATGCGGCCGCGTCCCGTGCGGTAGGCCTCACGCGCCCCCGCCAGCCCCAGGATCACGCCCCCGGTCGGGAAGTCCGGAGCCGGGATGAACTCCATCAGCTTCTCCACCGTCGCCTCCGGATGGCGCATCAGATGGATGGCGCCGTCAATGACTTCGCCCAGATTGTGCGGCGGAATGTTGGTCGCCATGCCGACGGCAATACCGCTGGAGCCGTTGACCAGCAGGTTGGGGAAATGCGCCGGCAGCACGGTGGGCTCGACATCGTGTTCGTCGAAGTTCGGCTGAAAGTCGACCGTATCCTTGTTGATGTCGGCCATCATCTCCATGGCCAGACGGGTCATGCGCGCCTCTGTATAGCGGTAGGCCGCCGGGGCGTCCCCGTCACGCGAACCGAAGTTGCCATGGCCGTCGACCAGCAGGTAGCGCATGGAGAAATCCTGGGCCAGACGCACCAGGGCATCATAGACGGACTGGTCGCCGTGGGGATGGAAACGTCCCAGCACATCGCCGACCGTCGCCGCGCACTTGCGGTAGGGCTTGTCGGGCGTGAAGCCCTGTGTATACATCGTATAGAGAATGCGCCGGTGCACCGGTTTCAGGCCGTCACGGATATCCGGGAGGGCGCGGTCGGTGATGACGCTCATCGCGTAGTCGATGAAGGAGCTCTTCATCTCATCTTCAAGATTGACGGGAATGATATTGTGGAGGTGCTCGCGGAACAGATTGTCAACGTTCTGCGTATCCTCGTTTCGTGCTTTCTCCTTCGCCACGTGGCCTCCTCAAATAACGCGCCGGCCGGCGCGTCTCTAATACCTATTATATATAGGGCAATTATACCAAAGGGCAGACGGCTACGGTGGTCCCCGGCGAATCTGTGCCAAAGGTCTGGGGAAGCGCTGCGGCAGGCTGCCCGTGCGGCGGAAGACGAGCAGGCAGCGCGGCTTACCCGCTCCGGGGATGTCGTAGTCATGGCGTTCCAGCAGCTCCACCCTCAGTGCCTCCAGCGCAGGGTCGGCGGCGGCCAGTTCTTCCGGGTCATCGGACTTCATGGCGACAAAGAGTCCGTCTCTCTTGAGATATGGCACGCAAAGCTCGACCAGCGTCCCGAGCGGCGCCACCGCCCGTGCCGTCACCAAGGCGAAGTGTTCGCGCCAGGCAGGGTCACGGGCCGCCTCTTCGGCGCGGGCCGTAAGAACCCGGATGTTGCCCAGGCCCAGGGCCGCGGCGGTCTCCCGCAGGTAGTCGGCACGGCGCGCCATCGACTCCAGCAGGCAGACCTGCCGGTCGGGACGGGCGATGGCCAGGGGCAGGCCCGGCAGTCCGGCCCCGCTGCCGACGTCCAGCAGCGGACCTGACGGGGCGCGGTCGACAACAGGCAGCAGCGTCAGGCTGTCGCGAAGGTGCAACTGCTCCATGCCCGCCGCGTCGCGGATCGCGGTCAGGTTGAAGCGGCGGTTGGCCGCGGCCAGCAGCTCGATATAGCGGGCCAGCGGCTCGAGCATCTCCGGGCCCAGCTCGCGGGTCCAGGCAGCCGTCTCCAGGCGGGAGAGCATCTCGGCGGCCGTGATCTGAGGTCGCTCCTTCACACCCGGCTCCTTTCAGCGCGCTCCAGCCAGACCAGCAGCACCTGTATATCCGCCGGCGAGACACCGGCGATGCGGCCGGCCTGACCGACCGAGCGCGGCCGGATCCTGGCCAGCTTGTCGCGGGCTTCGTGGCTCAGGCCGGAGATCTCTCCCCAGGGCATGCCAAGCGGCAGTTCACGGTCCTCCAGATGACGGAAGCGGGCTATGCGCCGTTTCTCCAGGGCGATATAGCCCTCATAGCGCAGGCTGATTTCGACCTCCCGCCGGACATCGTCCGGCAGATCGGGAGGTCTGCCGCCATCAAAAGCTTCAAGAAATTCATAGTCGATGCCGGGCCGGGCCAGCAGTTCCGCCAGCGTGATGGTGGCGGCGGGGACCTGGGTTCCGACGGTGGCCAGGCAGGCCGTCAGGTGCTCGTCGACCCGCACCCGTTCGCGACGCACGCGGGCGAGTTCGGTCTCCAGGCGCTCACGTTTCGCAGAAAAAAGAGCCCAGCGATGGTCGTCTACCAGGCCCAGCTCACGGCCGCGCGGCGTCAGGCGCAGATCGGCGTTGTCCTGGCGCAGAAGCAGGCGCCACTCGGCGCGGGCGGTCATCATGCGGTAGGGCTCGTCAATGGTCTTGGTCACCAGGTCGTCGATCAGGACACCGATATAGGCCTCGTCACGCTCAAAGATGACCGGTGCTTTCCCGTCGAGCCAGCGCGCCGCGTTGAGGCCGGCGACCAGGCCCTGGGCTGCCGCCTCTTCATAGCCGGAGCTGCCGCAGATCTGGCCGGCGGCCCAGAGGCCGGCAATTCCGCGGACGGCCAGGCTGGAGTCGAGCTCCCCGGCAGCCAGGCAGTCGTAGTCGATGGCGTAGGCATGGCGCTCGACGAAGGCATGTTCCAGGCCGGTGACGCTGTTCAGCATCAGCTGCTGGACGTCCAGCGGCAGCGAAGTCGACATGCCCTGGATGTAGAGTTCGGCGCTGCCTTCTCCGGTCGGCTCCAGGAAGATCTGGTGGCGCTCACGGCCGGGGAAGCGGCGGATCTTGTCCTCTATGCTGGGACAGTAGCGCGGGCCCGTCCCCTCCACCAGACCGGTAAAGAGGGGCGAGCGCCAGGCATTTTCGCGAATGATGGCGTGCGTTTTTTCATTGGTCCAGGCCAGCCAGCAGTCCTCCAGCCTGGGAGCCTGGGTCCGCCCGGCCATCTCGTTCAGGAAGCTGAACACGCCCTCCGTGTCCGCCTGCTGGCGCTCCAGGCGCTCGAAGTCGACGCCGCGGGCATGGATGCGCGGCGGGGTGCCGGTTTTGAAGCGCTGCAGCTCAATGCCGCAGGCCTTAAGGCTCAGCGCCAGCTCATTGGCGGGAAAGTGATTATCCGGCCCCGCCGCATGGGCGTGCTCGCCGATGATGATCTTGGCCGCCAGATAGGTGCCGGTCGCCAGGATTACGGCCTGGGCGTCGTAATGGGCGCCCAGGCGGGTTTCGACCCCGCTGACGCGGCGGCCGTCGAGCAGGAGGCGGGTCACCTCATCCTGGCGCAGCACCAGACCCGGCTCGTCCTCCAGGCGTTTTTTCATCAGGCCCTGATAGAGGCGGCGGTCGATCTGGGCCCGGGGCGACAGCACGGCCGCCCCCTTCGAGCGGTTCAGCATACGAAACTGCAGCGTCGCCTGATCCGCAATTTCGGCCATCGCCCCGCCCAGGGCGTCGATTTCGCGCACCAGCTGCCCCTTCGCCGCTCCCCCGATCGAAGGATTGCAGGGCAGGTTGGCAATGGCGTCCAGGTTCATGCTGAGGCAGAGCACATGGCGGCCCAGGCGCGCGGCGGCAAGTGCCGCCTCCACGCCCGCATGGCCGGCGCCCACAACGACGATGTCATACGTTTCACGAAAGGCGGCGGGCATGGCTACTTCCCCACACAGAAGCGGCTGAAGAGACTGTCGAGGATCTCCTCATCCACCAGCTGGCCGTCGATTGCGGCGAGCTCATCCGCAGCCGCCTGCAGCCAGGACACCAGCACATCGGCCGGCAGGGCCCGGTCAGCTGAAAGCTTCTGCTTTTCCATGTCTTCGATGCGCCGCAGCCAGGCACGGGCCTCGCGCAGGGCGGCCGCGTGGCGGACGTTGGTCACGACGACCGACAGCTCCGTTTCCCGGCCGCCAAGAGACTCAAAGTAGACCAGAATGCGCTGCCGCAGCCGGTCGAGCCCTCTGTTTTCCGGAACAGAAGTCAGCAGAAGCCCGGTGCCGTCAGGAGCCGCGGGACGCCCGGTCAGGCGTTCCCAGCGCTCGGCGGTTTCTTGAACAGCAGTGTCCAGGCGGCTCTTGTCCAGCCTGTCGCTCTGGGCCAGGATGGGCCAGACGGTCAGGTCCTGTGGGAAGCTGGACAGATCCTGGGGTCCCGGGTAGACGGGGGCCGCGGCGTCCAGCAGCCAGAAGGCCAGGTCCGCCGTCTCCAGTGCGCGCCGGGTCTGCTCGATCCCCAGGCTTTCGATCTCTCCGGCATCCGGGCGCAGACCGGCGGTGTCGCTGAGGCGGATGGCCAGGCCATCCAGATCCAGCTCGACCTCCACACGATCGCGGGTGGTGCCGGCGTGGGCAGTGACGATCGCCCGCATTTCGCCGACCAGGGCGTTGAAGAGACTGGATTTGCCGGCATTAGGGGCGCCGCTGAGAACGACCGCCAGCCCCTCCCGCAGCAGGCGGCCCTGGCGGTGGGTCCGGATCAGGCGGTCGAGCCCGGCTCCGACCTGCCGCGCGGTGTCGTAGGCATGGGCGGTGTCGGGTGTGGCCTCGTCATGTTCAGGAAATTCAATGGCCAGATGCAGGGCGGCAAGCGACTCATAGAGAGTTTCGCGAAGTTCGGCCAGGACGGCCGAGAGCCGGCCCGAAAGCTGATCCAGGGCGGCGCGGGCACTGCGCGAAACCGTGGCGTCGATCAGATCGGCAATGGCCTCCGCCTGCACCAGATCCTTCCGCCCGTGGAGAACAGCGCGGCGGGTAAAGTCGCCGGGTCCGGCGACTTCGGCTCCGGCGGCAACGACACTCTCCAGCAGCAGCTGGCGGACGGCGGCGCTGCCGTGGACGGAGAACTCGACCGTATCCTCACCGGTATAGGAGCGCGGCGCGACAAAACGCAGCGCGATTGCCTCGTCGATCGGCTCGTCGGGGCGGTCCGGGCGGTGGACATAGCCGTAGAGGGCGCGGTAGCCTTCAAGGCTTGAGAGGCGGTCGGCGGCAGGAGCTTCGCAAAAATCTTCCGCAGGCAGACGTCCCGCCGTGAAGACACGGTCCGCTATGTTGGCGGCGGCGGGGCCCGAAAGGCGCAGCACGGCGATCCCGGAGCGGCCCGGGGCTGTCGCAAAGGCGGCAATGGTGGTGGTGGGAAGGCGCATCTGTCTCCTTGTGATAAGGCAAACGGCCCGGCAGGCATCTTCCTGACCGGGCCGGGATCGCAATGTGTAGTGGTGGGGCTCCTAGTAGTCGGTCGGGATGATGATGACCGAGCGGTTGGGTTCTTCTCCCTCACTCTCGGTACGGATGCCGGGCCAGTCCTGCAGGGCCGTGTGGATAATGCGGCGCTCGGCGGCGGTCATGGGCTCCATGACATACTCCTTCCCGACTTCGAGCACGCGGCCGGCGGTGCGCTCGGCCAGGTCGATCAGGGAGCGCTCGCGGCGGGCGCGGTAGCCGGCGACGTCAACGGTCACGTAGATATGCTCGTCACAGGCGCGGTTGACCGTCAGGCTGGTCAGGTACTGCAGGGCGTTCAGGGTGTCGCCGCGGCGGCCGATGACGGCGCCAACGTCGTTGCCTTCAACCTCAACGCGAAGATGCTCGCCGTCGCGGTAGCTCGTGACGTCGCCGTCAACTTCCAGCGCGCGGATGACGCTGCGGACAAAATCACGGGCCAGTTCGGCAAGCGGATCGTCGGCGGCGGGCCTGCCGGCGTCAAAGGACTCCGGGAAGCTCTCCTCGTCGTCCCAGTCCTCATCGTCTTCGTCGGCATAGGCGTCGTCCGGCAGACCGGGCTCGTCGGAGTCGGCCTCATAGTCGTCGACCGAAACGCGCACGCGTGCCGGCTTGCGGCCGATGCCAAGAATACCGTTTTCGGCCTCTTCAAGCACTTCGATCACGACATCGTCAATACTGGCTCCGAGCTCTTCGAGCGCGAGCTCGACCGCTTCATCCACACTGCGGGCCGTTTTTTCTACTGATCTGGACATGAATGAAGTCCTCCTTTACGACTCGGGTTCGGCGCTTGCCGGGATGGCGGGAGCAGCAATTCCCAGACGGGCGCGCTCCTCGATCTCTGCAATCTGCTGCTGGACGGGCTTCGTATAGAGTCGATAGAGCAGGTAGGACTGCAGCATGGCCATGAGGTTGCCGACAATCCAGTATACGCCCATCGCGGCCGGGGCCCAGAATACCGTCATCAACGTCATGACGGGCATCATGATTTTCATCGATTTCATCATGCTTTCGGTCTGCTGCTCCTGCGGCATGTCGCGGGCGGGATTGCGCTCGGCCTTCTTCCGGTCGGCCTTCGCCTGCGCCATCATGGGGTTGGAGTCTTCCGAAATACGCTGCATCAGTATGGTGGTCAGCAGGGCGATGATCGGGATGAGCAGCAGAGGCAGGTAGGTGCCGCGCTCCTCACCGAAGAGCAGGGCCGGCTGCCAGGTGGGCCGGACGCCCAGATTCAGGCCCAGGAAGTCCAGATTGATCATCTGGTCGACGCGGATGAGGCCTTTGCTGACGGCCTGGGCGAGCTGGTCGCCGTTTGACATCAGAACCTGCAGGATCGGGATATCCATGCGCTCAATATTCTGGATCTCAGGGGCGGAGAGCAGGCCGGATTCGCCGAGCTGGGTCGCCAGATCCCTGAGGTTTTCGAGCGGGACGCCAAGGATGTAGCGCAGCGGCGAAGAGATGATGCGCCAGACCGGCCAGATGAGGACCAGGCCGAGCAGCTGCGGCAGGCAGCCGCTGAACATCGAAATCTTATGCTGCTTGTAGAGCTCCATCTGCGCCATGGAGAAGCCCTGCTTGTCGTCGGCGTAGCGGCGCTGCAGTTCGTTCATCTCATCCCGCAGCTGTCCCTGCAGCAAGCTGGTCTTATGCTGCTTGACATAGAGCGGGATCATGATGGCGCGGAAGAAGATGGTGAAGACGATGATGACCACACCGTAGTTGGCGAAGACGTGGTAGAGCAGGCGCATGAACCAGCCAAAGGCCACATAGAGCGGGTCGAGTATACCCAGCGCAACGAGCAGGGTCTGGGTGAATGGCATAGTCAGTGCTCCTTTACAGGCGAAGTTTTACCTGCTGCAGACGAGCGGCCGTGGCGACATTTCGCCCCCAGGCGCTCGGGCGGGTCGTAGCCGCCTTTGCCGAAGGGATTGCAGCGCAGGATGCGCCAGAGGGCCAGGCCCAGGCCGCAGAGGACGCCGTAGGCCTCAATGGCCTGGGCGGCGTATTCGGAACAGGTGGGGACGAAGCGACAGGAGGCTCCCAGCTGGGGCGACAGTTCGCGCTGGTAGGCGCGGATCAGGCCGAGAAGCAGGCGTTTCATGAGCCGGATGGGACCCGGCCGCGATCGGGCAGCAGGCCCAGCTCGCCGAGACAGCTGCCGACTTCGTGGCGGATGCGCCAGTAGTTTTCGCCCTGGGCCGCCTGACTTGCGATCAGAACGACATCCGAACCGGGCGCAATTTCGGCGCTGTAGCTGCGCCAGGCTTCACGCAGGAGGCGCTTCAGGCGATTGCGGGCAACGGCCGTCGTGACCTTCCGCGATACGGTGAAGCCGACGCGTGTCAAGGGCTGGCGGCGTTTGGCGAGGCTGTGTACCATCACGGTTCTCCGGCGCGCTGAACGGCCCTGTCGCATGACACGGCCGAATTCATGGTTGCGCTTGATGGTGACATAGGCTGGCATTGGCGCTTGACCCCCGCCGCTTCAGGGCCGCCAGGGCCCCGGGAAAGCGGCGACAGCCGGCGATCAGTGCGTGAGACGCTTGCGGTTCTTGGCGCGGCGGCGCTTCAGCACCATCCGGCCGGCGGCGGTCATCATGCGTTTGCGAAAACCATGCTCGCGCTTGCGCTGGCGTTTCTTCGGTTGATAGGTCCGTTTGGGCATATATTGTTCCTCCGGTTGAAGGTTTTAGATTTGCATAACGCACAAAAGTATATCGAAAGGCCACGATTGCTGTCAATCTTAGTGTCGCCGAGGTCGCGAGGTCACAATCTTGCGGGGGTGTGGGGTGCGGGGATGCCTGGTTGCCGGGATGTGGGGTTCTGCGCTTGCGAAGGGGTACTTGCCAAAAGGATGACTGGTCTGGAGCCTGCACGGTGCGCAGGGCCAAAATAGCGTCTAATCCAAAAAACCATTTGGATTACAGCCTGCTTTGACCACGAAAGCCCTGATTTTGGTCAAAATAGCGTCTAATCCAAAAAACCATTTGGATTACAGCCTACTTTGGCCACGGAAGCCCTGTTTCTGGTCAAAACAGCGTCTAATCCAAAAAACCATTTGGATTGCAGGCTACTTTGACCACGAAAGCCCTGTTTCTGGTCAAATCAGCGTCTAATCCAAAAAACGATTTGGATTACAGGCTACTTTGGCCACGAAGAGGCCGCGCGCGCCGCTGCACGGCGCGCAGGGTCGGAAAACCTTTCATCTTACTTGTTCAGGACAAGAGCGAGCCGGGCCCACCCCCATACCATTAAAAACGTGCCAATCATCCGAAGCCATGCCTTTCGCTTTGTTCAATACACAAAACGGCTTGAATCGCTGGCGTTAAGCGTCTACCTGAAGTGATCGATCGAATAAACACACTACACTACAGAGCGCAGGGTGATGAGCGTGTTTCCCTTGTCGGAAGACCGTAGTTTTTATGTGCCGCCAAGCCTCAAGCACAAATAACTGTGGCATTGACCACAGAGTATTTATCATCATCCTCTCAAAGGCATTTCGCCCTTGTCGTTACTGGTATTAATGGCTCAGGTCAGATATAATCGCGCAAGCTTCAAGGCCGCACGAAGCTGCCTTGTGATGCAGAAGCATCAAGAGTTTTTGGCGGTGATACATCAAAAACGACAAAGCCGAAAAGCAAGGAAGGATCCTGCTTTATGATCACCAGGCTGATTGTCTGCTCCAAAGCATTGTCAGCCATCTGATTAATGTATCGGTATGAATCGTATGCTTGAAAGCACACATTTCTTCAGAAGAAGAACTGTGTGTTTTTTTGGATTAAGGAGGTTCACTGGATTTCGTGTATTTTTCAAACATATCTGAAAGCGACGTCTGCCTGCATTGACGATGCTGTATGCAAGCGTACACGGGACGTATGGTCACAAGACGAAAAGCTGTCCAAGAAGTTAATCAGCCAGATACCGATGAAAAGCCGCTTATCTTCCAGAAGAAGCGGTCATCCTGATGCCAGCAGATTTTGCTGCATGATCTTTTTATTCATGTGCCACAGCAACAAACGAACGGAGGTATTCTCATGAAAAAAAGTGCTTTCCTTCTTGCCATCCTGATGGTGTTTCTTATGCTTGCCGGCTGCGGAGACGGCAAAAGCACCGAAGCAGCGAAAACAAGCGAGCCCGACAAACAGGACATTAGCAGTCAGGATACAACGCAGGCATCAGAAGCCAAAACGATCGAAGTAACAGATATGAAGGGACGTAAGGTGACACTGACTGCTGATGTCAAGCGAGTAGTTGTCACCTTTAACATGGAAGAGTATTTCGCTGTTTCCGGTGAAAAGGGGATAGATCAGCTGGTCGGCTGGAGCCATAAATACTGGAAAGGCCGCCGTCAGGATGCTTACGACGCATTCACCGCTGTTTATCCGCAGCTGGCTGATATTCCGGATGTGGGCTATAACGCAGACATCAGCATTGAATCGATTATTTCTCTGCAGCCGGATGTGGTGCTGGCATCCTCCACAGGCGCAAATTACGACGCATTGGAGCCCGGCTTTAAGAACTTGAAGGACGCGGGCATCGAATGTGTCTTCTTTGATTTTCACGCACAGACCATAGAGAAACATACCGAAAGCATCAAGCTTTTGGGAGAGATTCTGGGCCAGCAGGCACGGGCAGAAGAAATAGCCGATTACTATACCGAGCAGATGTCCGTGATCTCAGAACGTCTGGCAGGTTTATCCGATGACAAGCGGCCGCGCGTCTACATGGAATTCAGCATGGGCCCCGGTCAGTTCGGCAACACCTGGTCGGAACAGATGTGGGGAGCTCTGATTCGTGAATGCGGAGGAACAAATATCGTCGCCGGAATGACTGGTGCATCTGTAGAAATTGCTCCGGAACAGGTGATTTCAGCGAATCCGGAAGTGATCATTCTGGCATGCAGTCCGAGGGATGATGTCAGCGATAACGTTGTACTGGGATATGGGGCGGATGAAGCGCTGGCCCGCAAAAATCTGGAGGCGTATAAAAGCCGCGAAGGATGGGCGGAGCTTGACGCCGTCAAAAACAATAATCTGGCTGCTCTGTACCATGATTTGAGTCGTCACATCTTCGACTTCGCCGGCGCCCAGTTCCTGGCCAAGCAACTGCAGCCGGAGATTTTTGCGGATTTGAATCCCGAAAAGAATTTGTCGGAGTTCTTCCAGAAATTCATGCCCGTTGATCTGGATGGTGTGTGGACGCTAAGTCTGAAAGAAGCGCAGTAGGTGGAGAACAGACATAAGAACACATTGGATCAAGCTGTTTACCGGCGGCAAAATGCGAAAAAGTATCGGATCATCATTCTCCTGCTGGCAATCTGCCTGATTGTCGGTGTGTTAGATATCCTTACTGCTGCATCATCTCCGGAATACAGTTTGACCACACAGGAAGTGCTGAGAAGCCTGCTTGATCCTGGGCAGGCATCTCCCGCTGCTTATGTGATCGAAATGAAAATGAGACTGCCGATCTCCCTGATGGCCCTGGTGGTCGGCTTTTCTCTGGGAACAGCCGGCGCCGTTATGCAGACGATCCTGCATAATCCTTTGGCGAGTCCCTATACACTTGGGGTAGGAACAGCAGCAGGTTTTGGTGCCTCCCTCGCCATAGTGCTGGGGCTGGGTTCCGTTGCCACATCGGCCTTTGCCTTCGCCTTTGCCATGTTGATCTGCCTGATGATTTATCTGCTGGGGCGTAAAAACGTAAGCTCCGAATCTTTGGTGCTGTCCGGAATAGCCTGTCTGTTTTTATTTCAGGCTCTACAGGCGCTGTTGCAATATGGGGCTTCCGAGACGCAGAATCAAAGCATTGTCTTCTGGTCTTTTGGCTCGCTGCAAAGAGTCAGCTGGGCCAAGCTGCTCATTACCACTGTTGTGGTTACGGCGTCCATACCGCTGATTTTCCTTGACTCATGGAAATACACCGCCTTAACGATGGGGGATGAGCGGGCTGTCAGCCTGGGCGTAAATGTTGCCAGGCTGAAGATTAAGGCTTTTTTCCTGATATCGCTGATTGTTGCCGTATCAGTGTGTTTTACCGGATCCATTGGCTTTATCGGCCTGGCAGGACCGCATATTGCCAGAATGCTGGCCGGGGAAGACCAGCGTTTTTACTTTCCTGTCTCTGCTCTCTGTGGAGCCTGCATCCTGTCTCTGGCTTCTGTCCTGTCAAAGTTAATACAGCCGGGATCGGTCTTTCCTGTCGGAATCGTGACTTCGATGATTGGCGTGCCGTTTTTCTTTTCCTTCGTCTTCAGGATGAACAGAGGGAGGCAGCACTGATGAGTATAAAAGTCGAAAATTTGCGTTATTCCTTCCCCAGAGCAAAAAGACCGATTATTCACGACATTTCCTTTGAAGTTCCCGACGGTTCGGTAAGCTCCGTGATTGGTGCCAATGGTGTAGGCAAATCGACTCTGCTCAAAACCATGATCGGGATCTACAAGGGCGAAGGAGAAGTATGGTTTAACAACAGACGCCGTCAGGACTTAAGCCATGAGGCTCTTTACCGACAGATTGGCTATATGACCCAGGAAAACGCGCGGTTATCCAGTCTGTCCGTTTTGGACGTTGTTCTGCTCGGCAGGCTTGGCACACTCAATATCCGGGTACAGGAATCCGATATTGCAAAGGCACTGTCCATCATCCGGCTTCTTCATCTGGAGCCGTTTATTGAGCGACCGTATTATGCCTTATCCGGTGGACAGAGGCGGATTGTCGATGTGGCACAGACACTGGCACGCGACCCCCAGGTGCTGATCATGGATGAACCGACCGCCAATCTGGACCTTGTCAACGAACTGCAGGTGCTGGAGCTGGTGAGAGCCTATACCAGGCAAAAGAATACGACCACACTGCTGACACTGCACGACCTGAACCTGGCGGCCAGGTATTCCGACCATTTGATCCTGCTGAAGGACGGCCAGGTCTTTTCTGAAGGTGCACCAGAGCAGGTCATAACGGAAGCAGCCATCCGGGAAGCCTATGGCGTGGAAGTGCATGTCCACATCAGCAGCAGGACCAACACACCGATGGTTCTTCCCTTAAAAGCAGTTCATAAAACGGAGTATGTTTTTCCGGAAACCTGACACAAACAGAAAGCTCTGGACAAAATCACTGCTGCTGAGCTTTGCAGAGGAATCGTTGCTTTCCAGGTGAGTATGGCCTCCTCGTCTCAAATGACCTGAGGCCCGGCTATATTAGAGGACAATGATAAAAAAGTAGGGCGCCGTCGTAACGTCACCCTTGCAAAAACTTTCGTTTTTTGATTTTTACGTATGCTAAAACTCCCGGGCGAAAGAGTCAAGCTCATTTTTCAAACAGCTGTAAAAAGCAGAGGCGCTTACGGTTTTAGACAAAGCGGCCAGAGAGGCCACAAAGCTCTGATCCAATGTCAGCTGCAAAGCCTCTCATGTGTCGGGAGACGGTGACAGCCTTCGCAAAAACAATCTTGATAAGCGAAAGAAGTTCATACCTGGAACAAAAGGACCTTCTGTTGAGGGCATCTTACATAAATGCCTGCATCTCAAGAGCGGTTTCCTGCCTCAACGATACGTTCAAGGAAGCCGAATCAGTCAAGGCGAATCGCCGGAAGACGGTCGAGAAGGCGGGTGGTAAACAGCTGTGGCTGCTCGTCAGGGCGGTGTTCGTGAAACCAGGCGGCGGCGTCAAGCGCAGGTTCAGTGTCCGGACGCAGGGTGAAGAC
The DNA here is from genome assembly GCA_030055235.1 of Bacillota bacterium. Lineage (GTDB taxonomy): Bacteria > Bacillota > Clostridia > Saccharofermentanales > Fastidiosipilaceae > JAEZYR01. The sequence goes on along the minus strand of JASGUW010000211.1, from coordinate 7,569 downwards.
GGTGGAGCCTGAACCGCTGAGACCCGTATAGGAGACAGAGGGAAGGCTACGGAGCCAGGCCAGCCAGTCGGCCATCCAGGGAGCGTCGATGGCGAGGAGGTTCTCGAAATCGTTACCGCCTGTGGCTCTGAGGCGGCTGAGGCAGGCTGTCTGCTCCGCTGTTTGTTCCGTGCCACGATAGCGGATATGACTCAGATCCGCGAGTGCGCGGAGAAAGGCCTCCCGGTCGTCCGCGTTGGGGCCGGAGCGCTCCTCCTCCCAGGAGGGCGGGGCGGCGCGATAGTGGGAAAAAGCCCGGGCAGTCGAGATGCCGAGCCGGGGTTTGGTAAGGTCGACACTGAGGGTGGGAAGCGGGGGCAGACTCTGGATGAGATCACCTATGCCGCAGCAGCGTGCGAGGCCTCCCGTGAGGCAGAAGGGTACATCAGCACCAATTGTTGCTGCGAGACTCAGGAGATCCGGGTCGTCAAGGGCCGCTTCCGGGAAGAGCGCCTGCAGGAGGCGCAGCAGCGCGGCTGCATCTGTACTGGCGCCGCCAAGGCCGGCTTCGCTGGGAATGCGTTTCTCAAGGGTGATGAGGAACGTCCCTCCTCCCCGCGGCGGACGGCCCGACTGCTGTCGGACAGTTCGGAGCCAGACGCTGAGGGCGCGCGGTACGGTACCCCGCCTGGGATCGCAGATGGCAGCGGCGGCGGCCGGTACCTGATCAGGGTGAAGATCGGGAAGAGCCAAGGACATTGCAGCGCGGCAGCCGTCCTCTTCAAGGATCAGGCGATAGGTGGCAGGAATATCTCCATCCGGACGGTATTCGAGTGCAATCCAGTCCGCCAGTGCTATGGTCTGCATGACGGTGTCCAGATTGTGATAGCCATCCGGGCGCTGATCAGCAAGACGGAGGTAGAGGTTGATTTTGGCCGGCGCGAGCGTAACGGCCCGCGTTTTCATGACGTTCAGGGCAGTGACTCGACGGCGACTTCAACCGTGGCTGTCAGCACGTCGACGTAGGAAAAGGAAACGATCTCTTCGTTGCGCTCGCCTTCACGGCAGAGAACAGTAAAAACATTCGGATAGCAGTTCTTCAGCACACCCTCGTGGATAATGACACGTTTGCGGCCGCCACTTGTCTTCAGGCGCACCCGACGGCCGATGCAGGCCTCCATGTCACGGCGACACTGCTCCAGATCGGTCTTTATGATCATGAATGGGGAACCTCCGTTGAAATATACACCGATTAATTATAGCAGGAAGGCCTCTTCCGGGCAAATACGGAGGACTGGCGGACACGGCCCCGGCGAGCAAACTGCACACCAGGGTTCACGTCAGGTATGTCTGGCGCTGGCAAGCCACGCAAAAAGGATGGCCGGCAGAAAGGAAAAGCGGATGGCTGCTTCCAGATGGTCAATTCAGGGTAAATGGCAAACAAGTCTTTGCCTCTTGGAGGTATACTCGCTTTTGCCAGTCACCCTCGAATGGTCAGAGATCAGATGTTCGCAAGATGCCTGGAAAACACTTACTCGTCACGTCTTATCCCCTGCTTTTGGATGTTCAGAAAGCCTGGAACACCTGAAGTCAGGTGATTTTGAAAAAGTTGGGGATTGCTGGAAATTGGGGATTGGAGGTCTCAAATGCACACTCAGGCCGCGTGATTCTGTCCGGAGGGAGGAGAATTATGACTGCTATTGACGCATCAGAAACGAGCAACATAAGCAGCCTGCCTGCCCTTTGTGAAGCGCACCTAATCGTTTATTATCTCTATCGTAATATCACCGGTGTTGGTCGATATTTCACATCTTCCCCCCTCTACGGTCATCGGAACCTTCACGTTTCCCATGCTGGTCTCCGTGAGGAAGACCTTGTCGCTGAGAAGCGTACCGAAGACATCTCCCGTATCCGTTTCTATATAAATGTTTTCAGCATCACAGCCATTGAGTTCGGTATCTCCGGTATTTCTTTCTATTCTCCACTCGCCGGACGCGATAACATTTGTCATGACAAGGCTTCCTGTATCTCCGTACGAAGAAAGATTCCTGCAGGTCACATTTTTCATCGTAACCCTTCCGGTATCCTCCCTGATATCTATGTTTCCTCTCAAATCAACATTCGATACTTCAATCCTTCCCGTATCCGAAGCGAGCCGCATTCCTGCTGCAGCCAGATTCGAAACAGCAATATCCCCTGTATCCGTTTCAATATATATGTTGTCTTCTGCCGAGGCATAACAGCGCGCATCTCCTGTATCAAGCCTTACGCTTATCGTTTCGAACGTAAAGTCTCCGGGTATGTCCACACTTCCGGTGTCGGTATCGATGCTAAGAGCTTCATACGCTTTGTCTGGAAGATATACCGTGATTTCAGGGCTTTCCGTTATGATTCCAAAGCACATGAACTGCCATTTTTGTTTGTTCTTTTTCACAATCGTCAAAGTATCTCCCTGAACACTGACATTATGTGGATTGTCCTTTTCTTCATGGCATAGCACTCTGCAGCTTCCGTCATTTGAGAGGACAAGACTAATTTCCTCAATATCAGCATCTATGCTGATGTTCCGGAAAGCCCCGGGTACATCATAGGTATTTGATACATACTCTACTGTGCTGAGCTTCCCGTAATCAAAGCCGAGCGCAGCAAACGCTACAAAGCAGATCATCAGGCCAAGCACAAGCAGCACAGCTGCGGTAATGATCCATTTTCTTTCTCTGCTCATGATTTACGCCTCCTTGCCAACAAATGCGGATTTTGTAGTAAAAAGAATCCTGCCGCTCAGTTTCAGGACAGCTTTCGTGATCCATGCACAGGCGAAAAACAGAAGTATCGCAAGTCCTGCACAGGCGACTCCTGCCCCGAAAGAGAACAGTGCTCCGGCAGGATTCCCAGCTTTCAGGAATTGCCCGATCCCTGCAAAAGCGGCAATGACTCCGGCTGCCAGCGACAAATCAGCGGCATAAGCACTTACGACCAGCGCCCAGATACTTGCATAAACTGCAAAAATCACAGCTGCCGCAGCAATAACGAGCGGAATCCAGACAGGAGACCCCAGCACCAGCAGCACGATTTCCCAAACTCTCAGCCTGCGCTTCGGTTTAACCTTTTCCTTGACGAGCCTCGCCAGCGGTATTTCTGACATGATTTGTTTTTTGACAGACTCCACGGTTCCTATTTCGGCAATGGCGTCTTCTTCCGGTATACCATCCTCGATGCGGTCATCGATCATTTCTCTGTAAAACGATATCCGCTCATCGATATCTTCCTGTGGCAGTCCGAACAGTTCTTCCCTTAGTTCGCATAAAAATGCTTCTTTATTCATGACGAGCATCCTCCCTTGTTATGAAGTTGTATATGGAAAGAATCTCTTTCCAATCCTCCTTGAATTCCTCTATACGACCCAAACCCTGTTGGGTAATACGGTAGTACTTTCGGAGCCTTCCCTTATGCTCCACATTTCGAACTGTCAACATGTCCGCCGCCTCAAGGCGTTTCAAAATGGTATAGAGAGTGGATTCAGACAATTCCAGATACGGCTTCATGTCTTTAATAATCTGATAGCCGTAGGATTCTTCATTCTTAATGGCAGCCAGTACACACACATCCAAGAGGCCACGTTTCAGCTGAATGTCCATTCCATACCTCCTTTTACGTTATACATCGTAACGCGAAGTATATAGGCTGTAAAGCACTTTTTGTAAAACTACAGATAAAATTCGGAGCATTGCGATATAGCAGACAAATGACAGACAGCGTAGATTTCCGTCGGGATCAGGTGAATTTTCGAAGTCTCATGAGCTCATGAGCCGCCCGAGCCAAAATTTCGTTCATACCACCGGCATTCAGAATGGCCTGTACCAGCTTCTGACCTCAACGGGAGTAAAGGCAGTTTCCTGTAATCCGGGATTCTGGCTAACAGCGGGTACAACACCAACAGTTGACACAACAAGCAGCGTAGAGGTGCGGAATTTCTCAGCTGCCACTGTCAGAACGGTCGGGAGGTGAAGGCTTCGCATAAATAAATGACACTGGTCCTGGAAGATAAGACACTGTGTAGAACGAAAAGGGCTGAGATACGAATTCATCCGTGGCCGGGGGCTTTATCAGTACATTGTCCCTTCGAAACCCTCTCCCTGCACTTCTCTGGTGTCCATGACAAAGACAAAGGCGGCGGGGTCAGCTTCTTTCACGATTTCTTTCAACTGCGGGATCTGTTCCTGTGAGAGCACGCACAGCAGTGTCCGGCGCCGCTCACCCGTGTACATCCCCTGCCCTTCCAGGGCCGTCACGCCACGATCGAGCTCCGCCATGATCCGCTCGGCGATTTCTTCCGGCTCCGTGGAAATGACAAAGGCCGTGCGCTTGTAGTCAAAGCCTTCCAGAACAAGATCCAGGGCCTTTGAGGTGAAGAACATGGCGATGGAGGAATAAAGCGCCAGGGCAAGTCCGCCGCCGTCCACATCACGATAGACAAAAACCGAGCCCAGGATGATGAGGGCGTCCAGGACCCAGATGATCTGCCCCAGACTCAGAAGCTTCCAGCGGCGCCGGATCACGATGCCGAGGATGTCAGTACCGCCGGTCGTGAAGCCGGCCCGCAGCATCAGGCCCAGGCCGATGCCGTAGATGACCCCGCCGAGGACGGAAGATAGAAAGAGGTCCGTCTGCTGCCCGGTCTCAGTCAGCAGGTAGTGCTGGTAAAAGGCGGTCCACAGGGGCTGGCTGAGGTCGATGACCAGGGTGTAGGCCAGCGTGCCGATTATGCTGTCACGCAGGAAGCGGCGCGAGACCTGAAAGAGCCCCAGAAGGAAGATCGGCAGATTCAGCGCTGCGATCAGGATGCCGAAGGGGATGAGGTTAAAGAGGGGCAGATGGTGCAGCATCGAGCCCAGACCCGTCATGCCGCCCATCGTCAGTGTGGCGGGCAGGAAAAAGACGTGGATGGCGAAGGAGCCGATCAGGGCGCCGCCCAGCAGCATCAGCAGGCGCTTGGGCGTGTGGCCGGACGTCCGGGCTGCGGCTTGTTGGGACATGGTGTTTGTCGTCATCCTGTCTTTGTCAGTCGGTAAACTGGCGTCGGTACTGCATCGGCGTCATGCCCATCTGCTTGCGAAAGGCGGCGTTGAATCGCTGCGGACTGGAAAAACCGACCCGGGCGGCGATGGAGCTGACTTTCATGTCCGGCTGGCGCAGCAGCTCGCAGGAGCGCTCGACGCGGATCCGGATCAGGTAGGCCATGGGGCTCGTCCCGAGCTCATCGCGGAAGGCGCGGGCGAAGTAGCCCTGACTCAGGAAGACATAGCTGGCGGCGTCGGCGACGGAGATGTCCTGATCGAAATGGTCCTCTATGTAGTCGCGGGCGATCAGAACCAGTTCACGCGCCTTGCCATGGCGCACGCGCAGCGAACGCTCCCAGGCGACCTTGATCGCACGGGCAACCTCTACAACAAGTTCGATCGAGAGGGCGCGCAGCAGCAGATCGCGGGCGAAGTCATCGGCCTCATACTCAGCCAGAATGCGTTCGGCGAGGCGGGCAATCGATTCCTGATAGCGGCCCTGAATCAGGAAGCAGTCTTCCATGAGATCGTCATCCCCGGTGCCGACGCCGTCTGCGAAGCGGAAGAATTCCTGGACGGAGACCGGCGAAACCACAGGATCCGGGTCTGCCTCTCCGGTGGCATTCTGCTGGCTGCGCGCAAAGCCGAAGTAGACACAGATGAGGTCCACAGGGCCGTCCATGATACGAATCGTGTGTTCGCGGCCGGGCTTGATCACGATCGTATTTCCGCTGGTCACCAGATAGTCTTTTTTCCCCAGCGTATAGCGGATCTTTCCACGACGAACATAGGTCAGCTCATGACCTTCGTGACGGCTGGGCTGCGATTGCCGCTCCTGCTTTGGCATCGTTCTGAGCACACCCTGAAAAACCAGTGGTATGGCCCCCGCGGCGTGCATGAAGCTCTCATCCAGCTGTGGTACCAGATCATTTAGCATCTGCCGTTTCCTCCCCATTGATTCCAAAGGCAGCCGGATATTGGTTTCCGGTCAGAACTGTGAACGAATGTGAGTTATCATAGCAGATTATTCGCTCCAGGCGTGAATGGCCACCCGTGGGGCGGCCATTCTCTGGCACTTCAGGCCAGATAGCTGTTAGATACCTGCCCGTCTGGGGTCAAAACCATTCAGCAGGGCGCGCAGATTCTCCGTCTCTTCGCGATTGAGGCCGACCCCGCGCGACATCTTCATGCGATCCGGACTCCAGTCGCGGATATCCAGACGCGGTGCGGCTCCGTTCCAGGATACGATGTTGACTTCGCGCGTCCAGCCGCTCGACGAGGTGCTGAGGCGGCCCACATGATCCAGATGCTGCCAGGTCGGGCGCTCGTTGCGGTAACGTTCCTGACGGCGGCCGGGCGGCCGCGCCGAACCTGTATCCCGTGGCGCCTGGGAGTTGATCCCTTCGCGCTCTCTCCTCTCCTCCTGCTGCCGCAGGTCCGGTATCGACGTGTCGGTATCAATCCGCGGCGTTCGATTGTTCGGGGTCAGCGGGTCCTGGCTGCCGAAGCCTGCCGGCCGCGTGTCACGCTGCGGCTCTCCCGCAGCTTCTCCGGGAGCCTGCCGCGACTCCTCCCAGGGGGGCTCCGGAAAGCGTCCTGTCGCTTCCGCTGTCAGTCGTCGCCTCTCCTCAAAGTCCTGCGCCGTTTCCTCCCCTCTCATAGCGCTACCACCCATTTCGTTCTCATACGTTGTCATCGTTTTCTCCCTTCGACTTCATGCTTTGGCTGCCACAAGCCTCTGGTAAGTAGTTTAGAAACAAATCAACGCTAAGAGAGGACATAAATTCCGCCCTCTTTCGCAAAAATCCGCCTGAATCCGCGTGCTTCAGGCGGCTCCACGGCGCTTCTGGGCGGCGCCATGGCTGTGCGGCAGGACTGCGCGGCGGAACGGAGCGGCAGAGCTGCGCCGTGGCTGTTTTGGGGCTGCGCAATGGAAAAGCGCGACTGAACTGCACGGCAGAACTGCGGTAAGCGGTTCATAATCGGACGAGTACCTCCTTCGCTACCCGTTCAATATCGTATTTACATGAAGATTCAATTGAGTTGGGAAGATCGTATCCAGAAAACCAAAGACATAACACGAATGCACCGACCTGAGGAGACTGAAAATCACTGAAACATGCTTTGACCAGGAGAAGTAGCCCAAGTAGTCGATCGCTTCCGGGTTGTACTTCCCATTGTGCCCGCATAATCGGGCAACGACTCCGATTTCTGGCCACCAGATGGCCAAAAAAGACCGTTTGTGCCTACGAAACCGGGCACAAACCCCAATTTCTCCCTATTGTGTCAAGCCCGAAAGCCCTGTGTATCAGTGCTTTCCGGGAACGGGGTTTGAGTGATTCCAATGGAACGAGCCGGAGGTTACGGACAAAGCAGCACTCCAGATGGCATTTCTGAGAAATACAGGCTCACGAAAGCCAACGTCTCATCTCTGATTTCACGGCCTTTCGGTGAAGCCCGTCAGCGCTATGGCAGCAAATCTCCCAGTATTATCAGGATCATCGTTCGTGATCTGGAACGAGTCCTATCC
>JASGUW010000210.1 GCA_030055235.1 Bacillota bacterium | reverse complement strand
GGATCCCTGTTTCCCTGCTCTGGAGCAAGAATCACGAGCAAAGCTTCATCGTTCATTTCGAACCATCCCTTTGCTCCAACTCTTTTCTCAGATGGGCTATGAGCACTTCTTGCGCTGCAATTTGCTTGAGGGCCATTTCATATTGTTTCATGACCTTCTCATAGAGCACTCTGTAGTCCGCCTCTTCACCAACTGCCGTATTCTTCATCACCTTTCTGTTGCGCCCGTCGGTCGGAACGATTTCACCTGTCTCGGGATCCACTCTGCCAATGAGCTTGCGTTTCGCCCGGCGCTTTTTCGTTTCCTTGTCCCAGTAGGACTGTGATTCGTAGGCATAAGTGATGCCGTAACGCTTGTCGAGCTGATAAACGATCGCCATAAGCACCTCCTTAGTGTCTTAGGGGTATTTTATCCCATAAGACAGTATAATGCAAGCAAAAAGAGGCCAAAATCCGATGATTTTTGCACAAGGTTTTGGCCTGCAAACTGGGCATTTGTAGAGAAAAAGAAGGTGTAGAAAAGGAAAAAAGAAGATGTCGAAAAGGGAGAGGATCGAGAAATATGGAGGTGCTGGAACTACTCAGCTACCCCTGTGAACAGTAACGATTTCGGTGCTCCCGAACGGGTTCGGCGTGTCCAGAGCGTAAATTTTGCTCAGAAATCGCCTCTGAGTGTGCAATTTTTACGCGCTGGACGGATTTCGACGACCCCGAAGCAGCTGCGCCTGTCCAGAGCGGAAATTTTGCTCAGAAAACGTCTCTGAGTGTGCAATTTTTACGCTCTGGACGGATTTCGGTACTCCTGAGCGGGGTCGGCTTGTCCAGAGCGGAAATTTTGCTCAGAAAACACCTCCGAGTGTGCAATTTTTACGCGCTGGACACCATTTCGGTGCCCCCGAAGCAGCTGCGCCTGCCCAAGATAGACGGATTTCGACGTCCCTGAAGCCGCTGCGGCTGTCCCTTTCAAAACAGCAAGCCAGAACGAACAGCAAGCCAGAACGAACAGCAACCCAGAACGAAACAACGGGTTTCCGCAGCCCAAAGCCACGAAAACCCGCAAAACAGCCGACGAAGTTCATCGCATCGCTGCCCGAACTACGCCAGGCAGCAACCCGCATCCGAATCAGACCCGCAGACTCGCCGTCGCGTTGCTGAGCACAGCTGTGGGGCGACGACCCGTCACCAGCTGCCCATCCGCGACATAGCCCTCCTCCGAGCCGTCCAGTTCCCTCACCAGGCAGGCACGCAGCTCAGCAATGCGCTCCTGATAGCGCGTCTCGGCGATGGCATCATGGCTCTCGTTGGGATCAATCGTAAGGTCAAAGTACTGCTCCCGCCCCGAACCGCTGAACCAGATGTACTTGTCACGCTCTGTGACTATAAACTGCGCCGAATCCTTCTCATCAACGACATGCTCGCCATGGAGATATTCGCGCGTCGTCGGCTGCAGCAGATCCTCACCATCGAGCGGCCGGCGCGTCTCATGACCCGCAAGAGCCCAGCAGGTCGGCAAAATATCGCGCAGCTCGGCGACACGGCTGTCAACCGTGCCGGCCCGACCCACATAAGCCTCAGGGCCCGTCACAATCAGAGGGATACTGATCGAGCCACGATAGGGCACAGTCTTACGAATCAGGAGGTGATCGCCCAGGAGCTCACCATGATCGGAGACAAAGATGATGACGGTATCTTCCTCCAGATCATAATGATGCAAAGCTATCAACAGCCGCCCGATCTGATGATCAATATGGGTGATGCAGGCGTAGTAGCCGATCTGCATCTGCCGCACCTGATCCTGATCCAGCGGGCTCGACATGCTGTTGTGGAGCCTGCCTTCGCGCTCATGGCGCTCATGATCGTTCCAGTCGCCCGTGAACGGTGGGCGCAGAGGGCGGCGGCGGTCGAGATCGCGGTAGAGCTCGAAGAAGGAGGCCGGCGCATCATAGGGAGCATGGGGACGGACATAGCTCACCATCAGGAAGAAGGGATCGCGGGGATCGCGGCGGCGCAGGAAGTCAATCGAGCGTTCGGTCACCCAATTGGTCGGGTGCAGGGCTTCCTCATAGGGCCAGGGGTGCGCCACATAGCCGTTGCAGTCGATTCCGGTATCGGTGACATCGACATGGATCCCACGCTGCGTCTTTAACCAGTAATTGTAGTCATCGGCAACCTGCTGATTTTCGACATACTGGCGCGAGGCAGCGCGATAAGCATGCAGGAAGCCATCATGCAGCTCAACATCATCGAAGCCGATTCGATTGCGCAACGGATGGACATGCATCTTCCCCACGCACTTGGTCTGGTAGCCTGCCTCGCCCAGCCCAGCAGCAAGTGTATCCCCGTAGTTCCAGTCAACCCGGTCCTGATAGCCAACGCGTCCGGCGTTGCGGCCGGAAAGACCTGTATGCAGAATGGCACGGGCCGGCACACAGGTGGCGCAGGCCGTGACGGCATTCGGATAGTAAATCCCACGCGCGGCCAGGCTGTCGAGATGCGGTGTCTTGACATCCGGATGTCCGGCATAGCCCATGGCATCGCCACGCATCTCATCCACCATGATGAGCAGGATATTGGGCTGTCGCTGTTTGTCGTTATCATTGGTCATGAGATACCTCCTCTATCACCGGGACAAGCTGCATTGGTATAAATACCACGACGTGAAGTCTATATTGGAAATCTTATTAAGAGTAATACAGTTATCGCCCTGCGACCAGTCAGGCTTCCGTCAAGGGTACACGTCATATTTGTCGGGGCGAGTAAGTCTTTTTGCAAATCATCCTCAATCATCTGCAACACCGCAGTTTTTGCGTAGTTTGCGGTCAAATATGTTGAAGGTCTCTTCTCCAATTGCCTGCATAGCGATCAGCCTCATGACTGTCTGAATATGAATGGTATGCAAATAGGACGGGGAACGACGAGGATGACAGGTGCGACCTGGCACATTGAGGAGCTTATGAAGCGATCCAGATACTGTTGCACTGAAGCAGTATGACTTAGACAATCCAAAAGCCCTTGCGCGCCGCGCAGCAACCAGAAGGCCTCAATCGAGCAGGGCGAACAGCTGCTCCGTAGAGAGGCTGCCATCCAGGCCCTCACCCTCGATCAGACGGGAAAAGAGCTCACGCTTCTCCTGCTGCAGCTCCTCGACCTTCGACTCAATGGTGTCCGAGCAGATCAGGCGGTAGCAGGTGACGCTGTTTCGTTGCCCGAAGCGATGGGCGCGATCAGCGGCCTGCTCCTCGACCGCCGGATTCCACCAGGGATCGTAGAGGATGACCGCCTCCGCCGCCGTCAGGTTGAGGCCGACCCCTCCCGCACGCAGGCTGATCAGAAACACGGGGATCCCCGGATCCGTCTGAAAACTGTCGATCTGACGCTGGCGATCCCTGGTCCGCCCATCAAGCCGGGCGCAGGCCCTGCCATGCTCCGCACAGACGGCCGCCAGCAGATCCAGCATGCGCACAAACTGGCTGAAGATGAGCACCTTCTTCCCCTCCGCAACGAGCGCCGCAACCAGCGCCGTACAGACGCTGAGCTTGCCCGACGCGCGCGCCCCCGGCCGCAGCAGCGCCGGATGGTCGCAGATCTGGCGCAGTCGGGTCAGGGCCTCGATCACCAGCATGCGCCGCCGGGGCAGACTCGCCGCCTCCGGACCCTGGCGCAGCTGCTGCCGCGCCCGCTCACGCACCCGCTCGTAGAGCTGCAGCTGCTCCTGATTGAGTTCGACATGGATTGTCTCATCCAGGCGCGGGGGCAGTTCCGGCAGGACATCCGCCTTGCGCCGCCGCAGCATGAAGGGACGGATGCGCTGATGCAGACGGGCGGCCAGGCCGGCATCAAGCGCGGTCGGGAAGCGCTCCGAAAACGCGCGGTGGCTGCCCAGCCAGCCCGGCAGCACCAGGGCAAAGGCCGCCCAGAGATCCTGGGGACGGTTCTCAAGCGGCGTGCCGGAGAGAATCAGCCGGGCGGGCACAGGGAAACGACGCAGGGCCCGGAAGAGCTTGGTCCGGGGATTGCGCGCAATCTGCCCCTCGTCCAGCACCAGCAGACCCCATGCGTGCTTAGAAATTTCCAGTTCATCGCGCAGAAAGATCGGATAGGAGGTGATGACAAGATCCATCTCCGCCGCCTCCCGCCAACGCTGTTCGCGCAGCTGCGGCGGACCTGTAACGGTCAGGGTTGCGAGCTCGGGGACAAAGCGACGACTTTCGCGTAACCAATTATGTATAAGACTTTTTGGGCAAAGCAATAAAACCGGCCGACCGCCCCCTGTCTCTGCCCGCCGCCGGGCCAGGGCGACCAGCAGTTGCAGTGTTTTCCCCAGGCCCATCTCGTCGGCCAGAACACCGCCCAGGCTGTACTCGGCGAGGGCCAGCAGCCAGCCGACACCGCGCTCCTGATAGGGGCGCAGCGTGTAGCGGCCCTCGGGACTGTCGTAGCGCCCGTCAACCGGAGCCGCCGCGGTCACCAGCGCCTCCAGTTTTGCCAGCGCCTCCGCGGGCAGAGCGGTTTCCGGCCCGGCCCAGTCCGCCACTTCATCCTCTTCTGGGGACTCCTCCGCCTCTTCCGCGGCACTGCCGGCCGGCGCCTGTTTCAGCGTGTGCTCCAGCTGCTCGGAACTCTCAAGCTCCGTAAAAGCCAGGGGGTCCCAGAGCTCCGTCTCAGTGACAAACGTGACTGGCTCCGGGCGGTGCTGACGGGCATAGCGTTCGGCGTCAAAGTCGAGAAAGTCATAACCCGTGCTCTCAAAGAGCGGGAAGCTCCCCGGGCGGCGGATCTCCCTCCCTGCTCGGCCGGGATCGAAGAACAGACGCCAGTCCGGCGGCAGCGCAGGCAGGACTTCCTCCAGGATATAGACCCGACCCACATGGTCCGCGAAACTCAGATAGCCCGGACGCTTGAGCGCCACCGCCCGCCAGGCCATTGTCAGTCGTTCGACCTCAGACAGGCTCCGCGCGGCTTCCGTGCCGGCGAGCTCCTGCCGCAGTGTCCCCAGACTCTTTCGTCCCGTGGCAGAGAGCGGATCGCAGCTCGTCCAGGGCAGCGTCGGATCCGGGCGGTGGTCAACGCGCAACAGCAGGGCGATTTCATCCAGCAGCGGCATGGCCCGCAGATAAAGGCGCACCTGAATCCACCAGGTTCCCGATTCCTGTGGCAGGCAGGCGATGCAGGCAGCAGCGAGGTGGCGGCAGGCCATGCCGGCTTCCTGGCGACAGCTGCAGGACCAGCCTGGCAGGAGGCTGCCGTCAGCCCCGATCCGGCAGGCGGTCAGGTAGGGACGCAGAGCCTGGATTTCGGCACGCAAAGCATAGCCCGCGTCCGTCGCCCTGAAGTCCAGCAGACGGACCAGTCCATTCTGCACATAGGCCAGGCCGCGCTGCCAGTTCTGCTCGGTGAACTGGCCACGCAGCCGATCACTGACCGCGTCGGGCAGCATTCTGCAAGGCTTCCCTCCTTCTACTCCACATCCGGCTGATCTACGATACCCCAGCCATGACCCGGAGAGCAAAGCCGCGGTTTGGCGTCATATTTAATGGTAATGGGTAAAACACCTCGCATCCATATGGTATAAACCGTCGGCGCTGATCGTTAGTGGCATCTAAGCCGTTTTTGATGCAGTTTAATGCAGTCACCCTTGCGAAAGCTTGAAATTCTGCACAAACAGCAAGCGGCGGTGTGCAATTTTTCAAGCTTTCGCAGTTTTCGAGCTCTCTTTGCACATAATTACCCTTACCTTTGCATAATTTCATCGTAATACGCACAGATACGAATATTAATGCAATCACCCTTGCGAAAGCTTGAAATTTTGCACAATCGGCGAGCGGCGGTGTGCAGTTTTTTATAGCCCGTGCCTCTCACTTCGCTCAAGGCACAAATGTGATTCAGTTTTTAATTGCTCTTCGTTTTGACCACCATCGGTCCCGACTGCCTCCCTTTTCGCATGCCGATCGTGCTTCCACCATCGTTTCCAAGCGCCTTCTTCCGACTCCGCTTCCAAACGAAATCACAGCTAAGATATCAAAGCCGCGTCATTCATGTTACGATTCCATAACAGAAAACGGCCGCTCGCAGCGGTTGATAATAATGTGAGGTGGCTTGAGATGACGGATGAACGAGGCGATTTGACAGCGCTGCTGACGGGCGAGATTGATGCTTTGCGCAGAAACTGGCAGACCCTGCGACAGAGTCTGGGACACTGGGATCTCAAGCGTCTCGAACAGAGCCGCTCGCGCATCGTTCCCATCGTCGCTGATCTGTCGGACAACTGGGAGCTCTTCGCCCTGGATGCCGCCGCGGAGGAGGCCCAGATCCGCGCAACGCTTGCCTCCCCCGACTACGCCGCCGCACTGGAAGCGGCACTCGAGGCCGCCGGGGTTCCCTTCAGCGGAGAATTCCCCGAATACATGCTGCCACCCTACAAGCTCACCATTCAGACAGAAAATGGCGAGGCCCGCCTTTCGCTCGGCCGGCGCAGCGAGCGCAGCAGCGAACTTGAGCCCGGGACGCTCGCCAACTGGGTGCGCGTGCGCTACCAGCGCGTGACCTCCCGGCGCTTCAACGCCAATGCCCTGATGCGCGACCTGCTCGACTGCTACCGCATGGCCTTTGCCATCCAGTATCCGGAGCAGGTACGCGAAGAAATGCAGAAGCCCGCCGACCGCGCCGGCCTGGCGGTGCCGCTGCAGCTGATCTACCAGCTGCTGACTCTGCGCGCCACCAGCCGCCAGGAATATCCGCGGCAGTTCTTCCTCTATGATCTGGGCCTGCTCACGGAGCTGCCGGAACTCGTCTACCGTGACTACCGCTTCGAGCTCGGCTTCGCCCGCAATCTGGGAGTGACAATGGTCATCGTCGACAGCCAGGGGCGCGAGCAGCGCTACAGCAGCCTGACAGTGCACAAAGAGGCCACGGAATGAGACTCGTCTACGAAGACCTGAGCCGGCTGCGGGCCGGTGAGGCGCCCACCAGTCTTGAGCTGATCCGCGACATGACCCTGGGCTCAGAGGTCTGGCACGACCGCTTCGTGAACTACTACCTCGACAACTTCATTGCGGCCGGGGGCTCGAAGGTTAAGCTGCTCACCGGCGACACCGGCAGCGGGAAGTCGCATGCCCTGGGCTACCTCCAGCTCGCCGCCCAGGAGCGCGACTACACGACGATTCACCTGTCGCTCGCCGATGATCTGGGGCACAAGCTGAGCCAGCTGCCGCAGCTCTACCGCAGCATGATCGGCTTCATCGACATGGATCAGCTGCAGACGGGGCTGGCGCTGCAGGTTGCCGAGCGCCTGGGCTACCGGCCGCCGGGCTACAACGGCATGGAGCCGCTTCTGCCCTATGTCATGGATACGGAGGGCAGCAACCGCTCCGACGCCATGCGGGAAATACGCATCGCCATCAATCACTGCCTGCGGGATGCGGATCTGGCGCCTTCGGTGCAGACCTTCGCCCAAACTTTATGCAAAGATCGTCTCCTGGAGACCGATCCCGAGCAGATGAACTACGCCCTCCGCTGGTTCCGCGGCGAGCGTCTGAGCATGGCCGAGCGCCGTGAGTCGGGACTGTTTGACACACTGCGGCGGCCGACCGCACGGCGCTGGCTTACTTCCCTGATCCAGCTGCTGCGCCTGTCGGGGCGGACCGGCCTGGTGCTTATCATCGACGACCTGGATGTGCTGATGGAGCGTGTCCCCGACACCAACCGTTTCCGCTATACCGCCGCCAATATCAAGGACACCTACGAGCTCTTCCGCCAGCTCATTGATGATGCCGACACGCTGCCGCACCTGCTGGTTCTGCTGGCCGGCCACCGCAGCCTGCTTGAGAACGAACAGCGCGGCCTGCGCAGCTATGAGGCGCTCTGGATGCGTCTGCAGACGGGACTCGTCCCGTCTGTCCGCTTCAACGGTCTGGCCGATGTCGTGAATCTGGACCTGCTCTATGCTGAGCTCGGGACCAATTTCCCCGAGCGGCTGGCGAAGCATCTGGAAAATGTTTTCGAGCGCCATCATCTTGGCATGCAGATGCGCGACGCCCGCTTCGATGCGCGGGCGGGCCAGGCCGCCCAGCCGCTTCCGGTACAAAGTGACCTGCGCGGCATCATCATCGGCAGCATGCTGGCGGCGGGCGGCGAGCGTCCGAGCTTTGCAGGCAGCCAGGCAGGAGGGATCGACCATGAATAGAGCCGTCGCCAATCCCCGCAGTATTGATGCCCTCTTCGTCATCGAGTCGCTGCGCTCGGGCATCCCGACCCGACGTTCGACGCGTGAGCTGCCTGACCTGCGCCAGGAGATCTCCGAGCGCATCCAGCACGATCTGGAGCAGTTTGAGCAGGATCAGTACCCGCCCGGCCGCATTCTCTGGGGCCAGTACGGCCAGGGGAAGACGCATGCGCTGGCAGCGATTGAGCATCAGGCGCTTGACCACAACTTCGCTGTCTCCCGTATCACACTTAGCCGCGAAATCTCCTGCCACAACCTGATGGACTTCTACAGCGAGGCCGCCGGCAAGCTGCGCACGCCCGATTCCAATATCGACGGTCTGGCCCGCTATCTTGATCGCCTGGGCCTGGATAATGTCCGCCGCTCCGTCATCTTCCAGCCGGACCGCTACGTGCACAATCTGCCGGTCCTCTGCCTGGAAGCCTATCTGCTGGCCGCCGGCGAGAACCGCGAGAAGCTCTATGCGGACCTGATGGGCACCCGGCTACCGGCGAGCGAGTTCCGCAGCATCTATCGTCAGGTCTGCGGGGAGCGCCTGCCGGCTTTGCGTTTTCGCATTCATGAACATGCCTATGCCTATGTCTCAATGATGGCTGACCTGATCCAGCTCTGCGGTTTTGAGGGCTGGGTCATCCTGATCGACGAGGCCGAGCTTATCGGGCGTCTGGGGCGCATCAGCCGCATGCGCGCCTACCAGAACCTGGGCTGGCTGCTGGGCTGGGCCAGTGGCTCAAAGCCCGGCGCGATCTACACCATCGCCGCCGCGGCCAGCCGTCTGCAGGACGACCTCTGGTACGGCGGGCGCTACGTCGACCGCGACAACATGCCGCCGCTGGCGGCCGAGCGGGCGGGTGCCGAGGGTGCGCACGAGGCCGAGCATGACATGCGGGTCTTTTTCAAGCGCGCCATCAGCCGCGATTCGCTCGTCGCGACGCCGGCCAAACACAGTGCGCTGGTCGCCCTGCTGCAGGAGATCACGAGACTCCATGGCATCGCCTACGGCTGGGAGGCCGATTTCGATGTCGAGCGGCTGCTGAAGCATCTGGGCGCTCAGCCGGTGCGTACCTATATCCGGGCGACACTTGAGCACCTGGACCTGGAAATGCTCTATCACGAGGACAGTCTGCCTGAGGCGGGTGTTCTGGCCGAGCACGTGCTGGGCAGCGACGGGACGGACGACGGGGGCGACGGAGCGGCAGCTGCGCCGGAGGGGGACGATGAGGCACAGGGTGCGGAACCTGATAGTGCAGACGAAGAGTTCGGCTGGAGCCAGTTCTGAGAGCTGACCGGGTTACGGGAAAGCGAAAGGATAACTGGCCGGGAATCGGAAAGCGAAAGGAGACAACAATGAAATTTGCATTTTTGACCATTTATGTGCGCGACCTTGAGGCTTCCATTCGCTTCTACGAGTCAATGGTCGGTCTGACGGTACAGCGCCGCTTTAGTTCTGGTCCCGCCGAACTTGCTTTTCTGGCAAATGCTGCCGGTGAGACCGAGATAGAGCTGCTGCAGTTCCCAGGACGTGTTTTCGAGGCCAAGGGCATGTTTATCTGCTTCTATTGCGATGAGCTTGATGCCATGCATGCCAAAGCCACAGCGGAGGGACTCGGACCCTCCCCGATCCAGAAACCCGATGACACGATGCGCTACTTCTACGTCTACGATCCGGACGGCGTTTCCGTGCAGTTGCGGACGCCGCCTGCGGGAGATTGATGTCACCTGCGGGAGACTGACGCCGCAGCAGCGTTCAATGTCGTTTATTCCCCGAAAACCGGGCAGGGGCTCTGAGTTTTAAGCACACAATAGGGAAAAATTGCGCTGGTGCCCCGAAATCGGGGCAGGAGCAGAAAAACTTGTCCACTCCCTTGCTTCCGAGTGGCAATCTGCACCGCCGCTTTCTTTCTTTTCATTTTCACAAAGCGGCGGCAAACGAATCGACAGGAAGCAGTCGTGCGGGCGGCACTTGCTGCAGTGCCTGGGAAAGGGTGGACAAAAATTGCGCTGGTGCCCCGAAATCGGGGCAGGAACGAAAAAATTGTCCAAGGGTGGACAAAAATTGCGCTGGTGCCCCGAAAACCGGGCAGGAACGAAAAAATTGTCCAGGGGTGGACAAAAATTGCGCTGGTGCCCCGAAATCGGGGCAGGAACGAAAAAATTGTCCAAGGGTGGACAAAAATTGCGCTGGTGCCCCGAAA
>JASGUW010000209.1 GCA_030055235.1 Bacillota bacterium | reverse complement strand
CAACCTGGGCGTTGGGATTTACTTTTGCCAAACCCCGCCCGGCGGCCGTCATCTCCCGATCCTGCGGATACCCCGAGCCGGCGAGGGCGGCCGCGCCCAGCGGACTCGCCGAGCCGCGGCGGGCCGCGTCCTTCAAGCGGTCGAGGTCACGCAGAAAAGCGTGGGCATGGGCGGTAAGGTGGAACGCCAGCGTGATCGGCTGCGCCCGCTGCAGATGGGTGTAACCCGGCATGATGGTCCCGGTATGCGCGCGGGCGATGGTGAGCAGAGAGCGGACAAGTCCGGCCAGCTGCTGCGCAATATCCTCATGGCGGGCCAGCAGCCAGAGCTTGACATCGGTAGCCACCTGATCGTTGCGCGAACGTGCCGTGTGCAGGCGCTTGCCTGCCTCACCGATGCGTCGGGTGAGTTCGGACTCGATGAACATGTGGATATCTTCGGCCGTCTCGTCGAAAAGAAGGCGGCCGTCCTCAATATCCGCCGCGATGGCAAGCAGGCCGGCCTCAATGGCGGTGGCGTCCTCCTCCGACAGAATGCCCTGCCGTGCCAGCATGCGGGCGTGGGCACGCGAACCCAGGATGTCCTCCCGCCAGAGACGGCAGTCGACCCGGATGGAAGAGTTCAGGCGGGCGGCGGCGTCCGCCGTGGCCTGGCTGAAACGCCCGCCCCAGAGGGCCCGGCTGCCCTTAGCCGTCAAGTCCATTTTTCTGCTTCATGCGGGCGATGACCTTAAGCGGCAGACCGAAGAGGTTGATGAAACCGCTGGCATCGCTGTGGCGGTACACATCGTCTTCACCGAAGGTGGAGAGCTCCTCATCGTAGAGGCTGAAGGGAGAGGTCGTACCGGCAGGGAGGACAGAGCCCTTGTAGAGTTTCAGACGAACCGTGCCGCTGACGGTGCGCTGCGTGGTGTCGACGAAGCTGGCCAGCGCCTCACGCAGCGGGTGGAACCACATGCCGTAGTAGACGAGCTCGGCATAACGCTGGGCGACGAGGTCCTTATAGTGCAGGGTCTCACGGTCCAGACAGAGCAGCTCGAGCTCGCGGTGCGCCGCATAGAGCAGGGTGCCGCCCGGCGTCTCATAGACACCACGGGACTTCATGCCGACCAGACGATTTTCAACCATGTCGACGATGCCGACACCATTGCGGCCAGCAAGCTCATTCAGGTATGTCAGAATGGCCACGGGCCCGGTGATACCATCAGCTTCGACCGGGATGCCCTGCTCAAAGCGGATGGTGACATACTCGGGGCGGTCGGGCGCCTTTTCCGGCGGCGTAATCAGCTGCAGCAGGCGGTCGTAGCGCGGCTCGTTGGCGGGATTCTCAAGATCCATGCCCTCATGACTGAGATGCCAGATGTTCTGGTCGCGTGAGTAGTTCTCACCGCGGGTAACGGGCACGGGAATGCCGCGGGCTTCGGCAAAGTCGATCTCCTCGTCACGGGAGCGGATCTCCCATTCGCGCCAGGGGGCGATGATCTCCAGATCGGGAGCCAGCGCCTTGACGGTGAGCTCAAAGCGCACCTGGTCGTTGCCCTTGCCCGTCGCACCATGGGCGATGGCTGTGCAGTTTTCACGGCGGGCGACCTCAACCATGTGCTTGGCGATGATAGGGCGGGCAAAGCTGGTACCGAGAAGGTACTTGCCCTCATAGATCGCGTGCGCTTTCAACGTGGGGTAAATGAAATCCGTAATGAAGGCCTCCGTCATGTCGACGACATAACAGGCCTCGGCACCGCAGGCGATAGCCTTGGCCCTGAGCTGGTCGGCGGCAACGCCGATGCCGACTTCACCGGCCATGGCAATGACGTCGCAGTCGCGGTTCTCCTTGAGCCAGGAGATGATGATGGAGGTATCCAGGCCGCCCGAATAGGCGAGCAGAATCCGTTCTTTGGCCATGTGTTTCCTTTCGCAGCATGCAAAATTTTATCCACGCACATTAACGCACCGTCTGCCGCCGTGCAAGCGTTCCGGAGCCTTTGAAACTACATTATTTTGTGCTTTTTTGTGCCTGGCTGCGAAAAAGGAAAATGATCAGCAGCAAAAGCAAGCATGCCCCGGGAAAATCCGCGGCTTTTAGAGGCTTTTAACGGGAGTCTCTATACCTTCGTTCTCAACACTAAATGCTTTCAGGCTTTTCTCCTGCCAGAGGTTTTCGATTTTAAAAACTCGGCCTCTACAGCCTTCAGATCGCAGTTCTGCAGTACCTCAATGAGCATATCCACTTTCGAGGAGCACGACTTCATATTCATTTTCATGCTGCGGCGCATGAATTTCTTTACTTCGGCGGCCTTCATCTTTGCCAGGAAGTCCTTGTGAACAGCCAGAGCCAGCTTGCTCAAAACATTGAGACTCTCAGACAGTCTGGGATCATATTTGCGACAGGCTTCTTCCTGGAATACCACAGCCAAAGACCAGGGCAACGACTCAGCCTGACTCTGCGAACGAATGATCTCCAAAAGGTGTTGTGCGGTTCCCAGCAGAGAACTGATGTAATACGTGCGTTCCCGACCAGTCTCACCCGTTTCAAGCTGCGTCCATTCATGATCCACGGCGATCATGGTGTTCAAGTCGGACCATTCGCAAGGCTCATCATCTACGGGTGCAGGGGCCATATAGCAGGTAGTCACTTCATGGCGATCCTTTCCCTGTCTCTGGCTTCGAAAGACATCCAGACAGGAATCGTCGTCCTTGATCAAATCATCCATGTAATACTGAGTAATCTCGAGTAAAAAGGGCTGATTCTCCTTCACCTGAAACACATAGTCGCCGAGCTCACCGCTGATAAGGGCACTGATCTCCTCCTGACAGTAGACGGCATCCAGACTCACAATTCGCCCTGCCAGTTTCAGCTGCTCAAGGAAATCGATCATCTCGGGGATTCCCTGCCTTTGGGATTCTGCATCCAACTGCCCAATGATCATGCTGCATTCGCCTTCGCAGACGACAAGCGTCTGAAGAGTATGCTCATCCATGAGCCCGGTACTGCGGGTGGCTTCACCGTCCGCTGTTGTGATATCCCCTGATGCGTCAAGCCGTTGACGGAGCATGTGAAGTATTGCCATACCCAGTTGCTCAGGCTTAATGGCGGCCAGGACGCGGCGGATCGTCCGCTCTGAGGGAATGCGCTCGATTTGAAAGCGTCTGGTGAGCTTCTTCCCGAAATTCTCCAGATAATTATCAAGATCCTCGAAATCTTCAAGGTCACACAATGTATACGTGATGGCAATCGCCAAAACATCAAATAATGGGATTGGCAAAGTACACAGGCTGCTGGAATCATCGACCAGCTCTGTCAGATCAAGAGTGTTTTCGTGTTCTTTCATTTGTGCCACCTCGCATTTTCTCCAGCGTCCGATGAGTTGAATCCATTCTTCTGTGCCCTCTATTGTGAAGTATTTCAGACCCATTGTGGATAATTATGTGTTTCTTTGCGCCCCCTTTCTGCTTTTCATTGTTTTTAGCATGTCACCGTCCGCATGATCAGCGCAAGTAAATCGTCAGATGGGACTTTCCAAATAAGGTATAAAATCGCCCCCAAGTGCAGATACAGGTGCGCTTAGTCGTTCTTTATGGGGAAGCATATCAGTTCCAATTCATATGTATGCTTGAGTTTTAGAAGCTCATCACAACTCCTCCAGGACTGTCCTCAATAATTTGCTGTTGCCGATCCGTAAGTGCTGTTCAGGGGGCAACTTAGAAATGCCAGCACCTATAAAGAAACAACGTCTTTCTGCTGTGACGTATGTTAGGTACGAATTGTACGTGGTCCGGATTAGAATCCATTGAATGAAACGAATAAATTTGCTTTCGGCAGCTTTTGCCGCGCAGATCAACATGGTTCTCTACGGCTAGAAAATCATGCTTGCAGGAGCTTCTGAATGCAAAATATCCAAATGATTAGGGTGTCAAAAGGTCAATTTTAGCATCCACCCTCTGCCAACACCTCAATGGCGGTTATTAGTTAAATGAAATATCGCCAATATCATTATGTCCGCATAGATAATTTTCTCTTTCTGGACATTGCTATCGAATAGTCTTTAAATTCAGACTCTTTTAGAGGTGCGATATTTCCTTTCCCAGCGTATTGATGCCGAACTTCTAAAAAAGCGAGTTTTGACACCCTAATCATCCAAATACTACAAAACGCAGTCAACCTGAAAGTAGTTCGCTTCTCCTAACATATAAAGTGTTTATAGACTTCAGCAAATAGGCCTTTTGATCCTCGAATTTGACAAAAAATCGAGTTGTGTCGGGAAACGCTGACACATCAAGCTGGTTGGAGATGCTGGATTCTCTCAGTTACTATCCTGAGCAGCAGTACTATTATATTGATGTCCCAATACGCGGCACGAGCTGAAACCAGTCCACTCTCATTAACTTCAACAGGCGGTCTGCACCGCCGCTTTTCCTTTCGATCGAAAGCGGCGGCAAACGAATCGACAGGAAACAGCCGTACGGGCGGCGCTTGCTGTGGCGTCTGAGAAGAGAGTGTACAAAAAAGTCGATATTGCCCCGCGGATCGGGCAATATCGCAATATTTGCGCAGAGGATGTACAAAAAAGTCGGTATTGCCCCGCGGATCGGGCAATATCGCAATATTTGCGCAGACGGTGTACAAAAAAGTCGATATTGCCCCGCCGATCGGGCACAACTACAATTCTTGTCCATTGCCTTTGTCCTCGGATGACCCAAAAGTGATTTGTGCCCTCACAAACGAGAAGTTGTGCCCTCACACGGGCCTCAGCATAGCCCGCACAACGGTACAGCCGCCCCCGCACAGCCGCCCCCGCACAGCCGCCCTCTGACATTCGCTTTGTGCAAAGCCTGCCAGGTGCGGACTTCCTCTGGCTCTCAGCTTGCAAAACGTCCCGGGCCGATGCGTGATAGAATTGCGGTGAGGTGAAAATACAGTGTCTCTGATTCGAAAATATGTCGACAGCCGGGCAGGACGCATACTCTTGATCCTGTTCGATCTCTTCGGCATCTGGTTCAGCTACTTTTTTGTTTCACAGGCTTTCCGCTCTGTTCCGGAGGCGCAGGGTCTGACCTTTGCGCCGCTGCGTCAGGAAACGGTGCTTGCGGCTGCCCTTGTCGGCCTGCTGATCTTTGGCCTGGGTGGGATGTACTCCAGTCTCTGGCAGTACAGCGGTACACGTGAGATTGTCCAGATTGCCCTGGTGACGCTGGTCTCGACAGGAGCCGGTCTCTTCGTCTCCATTCTTGTCGAGAACCGCATGCGCTATTCGATGTACGTCTTTGTCTGGATCACCATGCTGCTTTTCTGCGGCGGTGTCCGCATTGCGCTCCATCTCATCGCGCGCCGCCGCCGCTTTGTGGGCTTCTGGCACCGACAGCCCGCCGGTGTCACCCGCGTCCTTGTCGTCGGCGCCGGCTACATGGGCAGCCTGGTGATTTCGCGCATGCAGGATGCGTCCCTCAGGCTCGGTGAGCCGGTCGCCTGCATTGACGACGACCCCAACAAATGGGGCAAGCGCATCCACGGTGTGCGGGTCATCGGCGGCCGCGACCAGATCGGGCGGGTGGCAGCGGAGTACCGCATTGATGAGATCATCATCGCGATCCCTTCGCTCGACGCTTCCTCGCGCCAGGAGGTCTATCGCATGGCGGTGGCGACCGGCTGTCGCCTGAAGACGGCGCAGGACCTCAGCGACATGGTGCTCGATCAGGATCAGCCGCTCAGGCTCCGGGAGGTGCGGGTCGAGGATCTGCTTGAACGCCAGGAGATCCATCTGGATACGGCGGCCATAGGGGCGCTTTTGCAGGCGAAGACCGTGCTCGTCACCGGCGGCGGCGGCTCCATCGGTTCGGAGATCTGCCGCCAGCTGCTGCGCTTCAAGCCGCGGCGTCTGGTGCTCTACGATATCTATGAAAACGGTGTCTTTGACCTGGCCAACGAACTTGCCGAGGAGGCGCCGGAGGACCTTGATCTCGTCGTCATGATCGGTTCCGTCCGTGACGAGCTGCGGCTCGGCCGGGTCTTCGCGCGCTATCGGCCGCAGGTGGTCTTCCACGCGGCCGCCCACAAGCATGTCCCCCTGATGGAGGACAGTCCCGGTGAGGCGGTGAAGAACAATATCTTCGGGACGCTCAACGTTGCCCGCAGTGCCGAACGCTACGGGGCCGAGCGCTTCGTCATGATTTCCACGGACAAGGCCGTCAACCCGACGAACGCCATGGGCGCGACGAAGCGCATCGCGGAGTCGCTGGTACAGGGCCTCTTCCGCCAGTCCCGGACCCACTTCGCCGTCGTCCGCTTCGGTAACGTGCTGGGCTCGAACGGCTCGGTCATCCCGACCTTCCGCCATCAGATTGCCCGCGGCGGCCCGGTGACGGTGACGCACCCTGACATCATCCGCTTCTTCATGACCATCCCTGAGGCGGCCAGGCTAGTCCTGCAGGCGGCCTCGATGGCCCGTGGGGGTGAGATCTATATCCTCAACATGGGCGAACCTGTGCGTATTCTGGACCTGGCGGAAAACCTCATCCGTCTCTCCGGCTATGAGCCCTATCGGGAGATCGAAATCGTCTTCACGGGTCTCAGACCGGGCGAAAAGCTCTATGAAGAGCTGCAGATGTCCGATGAGGAGACGCTGAAGACCGAAAACCGCGATATTATGGTCTGTGCGTCACAGCAGCAGTCGGTTCCGGAGATTGAGGCGATGCTTGAACGGCTCGCCCGCGTTGTAGATGAGCCGGCCGCAGTGGTCAAGGAAGCGCTCGCGGCGGAACTCACGAGCTATCATCCCCAGCTGGAGGCCTGGGACAGTGTCTGGGACCCCGATGAGGTCAGGGCGCTGCGGACGGCCGGCTGCGACACGAAAGGACAGTTGCCAGCATGAGAAAAATTCCCTTTTCACCGCCTGACATCCGCGACGAAGACATCGAACGCGTCGTTGCCGTCCTGAAGAGCGGTTGGATTACTACAGGACCTGAGACAAAGGCCTTTGAACGTGAACTCACGGCCTATACGGGGGCGGCGGGCACAGTCTGCCTGAATTCGGCAACGGCGGCCATGGAGCTCTGCCTGCGCTGGCTCGGCGTGGGGCCCGGGGATGAGGTCATCACGAGTGCCTATACCTATACGGCATCGGCCTCCGTTATCGACCATGTCGGGGCGACAATTGTGCTGGTCGACACGGCGCCGGGCGACTATCTGCCGACAGCCCGGGACTACGTTGCTCGGGTGACGCCTAAAACACGTGCCATCATCCCTGTCGATGTCGGCGGCCGCATGGTCGATCACGCGGAGCTGATGCGCCTGCTGGGTGAACAGGATTTGTTGTTTTATCCGCGAAATCCGCGTCAGGCGGCCGTCGGCCGCGTCGCCGTCATTGCGGACGCGGCTCACTCGCTTGGCGCCCGCCTGGACGGCAGAATGTGCGGCCAGATCGCGGACTTTACCTGCTTCTCCTTCCATGCGGTGAAAAACCTGACCACGGCAGAGGGCGGGTCCGTCTGCTGGAATGCCAGGATGGGCACAAGCTTCCCCGACCTCTATCAGGACATGATGCTGCTTTCGCTGCACGGCCAGGACAAGGACGCCCTGGCCAAGTCGCGCGCCGGCGCCTGGGTCTATGACGTCATGGAGCCGGCCTGGAAGTGCAACATGACCGACATACAGGCGGCGCTCGGCCGCAGTCAGCTGGCCCGCTATGAGACTCTGCTCGAACGCAGGCGCGCCATCCTGGCCCGCTATCAGGAGGGCTTTGCCGGAACGCGCCTGGAGCTCATGCCGCATCTGGCGGGAGAGAACGACCGTACCAGTGCCCACCTGGCCATCTGCCGCCTGGCCGGCGCGGATGAGAAGGAGCGCGACCGTTTCATTGAGGCGATGGGGCAGGCCGGTATCGCCTGTAACGTTCACTATCGACCGCTGCCGCTGCTTACGGCGTATCAGCAGCTGGGCTTTGATGCGGACGATTTCCCCAACGCCATGGCGGCCTATCGTTCTGAGGTGACACTGCCGCTGCATACACTGCTCAGCGACGCCGATGTCGATTACCTGATAGAGACGGCGACCCGACTTGCCGGCCAGATCTGAAGTGCCTCAGCGCTACGACGTTCTGATCGTCGGCGCCGGCCTGGCCGGGGCGACCTTTGCCTGGTATGCCAGGCAGTCCGGGCTCAGGGTGCTGGTGCTGGAAGTGACCGGGAGGCTGGGAGGCCTGGCCGCCAGCGAACGGCGCCTGGGCATCGACGTGCATCTCTGGGGGCCGCACATCTTCCATGCTTCGGATCCGGACGTCATCCGGCTGGCCCGCTCTACCAGCGACTTCGTCCCGACGCGCCACAGTCCCGTGGCCCTCTACCAGGGACTGACCTACAGTCTGCCGCCCAATCTCTGGACGATGCGCCAGCTCTGGGGCGTGGCGACACCGGAGGAGGCGAAAGCGCGCTGGGAGTCCGAACGCATCCCGCCGCCCGCCGGTGTCGATCATTTTGAGAGCCGCGGCCGCTGGCAGCTGGGGACGACGATCTATGAGACGATCTTCCGCCATTATTCCGAAAAACAGTGGGGCAGGCCCTGCACGGAACTGCCCGGCAGTCTGCTTGAGCGTACCGGCATTCGTTTCAGCTATGACAACCGCTATTTCCGCGACGTCTTTGAAGGGGTGCCGGCGGACGGCTACAGCGCCTGGGTGGGTCGCCTGCTCGCAGGCTGTGACGTCCGTCTGAACTGCGATTTCTTTCAGGATCCTGCCGGCTTCGCCGCCGCCGCGCCGCTGCGGCTCTACACGGGACCCATCGACCGCTTCTTCGACTACCGCCACGGCCGGCTCGGCTGGCGCTCGCTCGAATTTCGCCATGAAGTGCATGAGGGCAGCAGGAATGTCCAGGGGACGGCCGTGATCAACCACTGTGACGCCTCCACACCCTTGACACGCAGCACGGAACCGGCCCATTTTGATCCCGAAGGCGTCCGGAAGCGCCAGGAAGCGGCGGGGCTCAACTGCAGCATTCTCATGCATGAGACGCCCGTGGCCGCCGGAGCGGACCGCATGCCCTGCTATCCGGAGCTCGACGCCGCCAACCGGGCGCGCGCGGAGCTCTACCGCAGTGCGGCTGCTGCCCGGCCGGGCTGGCTCTTCGCCGGCCGTCTGGCCGAATACCGCTATCTCAACATGGATCAGGTGATCCTGGGCAGCCTGGAACTGGCGAAACGACACCTGGGACCCTTACCAACAACAAGCACGACAGGAGATCTTTCATGACGCTGCCATCCCCGAAACGCCCGCCCGTCAGCCTGCAAGCGGCCCAGGCCATCGCCGCCCGCTGGCCGACCCCTTTCCATCTCTACGACGAGGCTCAGATCCGCGCCCGGGTGCGGGCGCTGCAGCGGGCCTTTGCCTGGAATTCGGGCTTCCGCGAATACTTCGCAGTAAAAGCCACACCCAACCCCACGCTGCTTGGCATCCTGGCCGAAGAAGGCTGCGGCGCCGACTGCTCGTCCTATGCCGAGCTGGTGCTCGCCGACCGCGTCGGGCTCAAAAAGCACGATCTGATGTTCTCGTCGAATGCGACGCCCATCGCCGACTACCGCCTGGCGATTGACCTGGGCGCCATCCTGAACCTGGACGACATCTCCCACATTCCGGTGCTCGACGGGCTGCTTGAGAGCTGGCCGGAGACCGTCAGTCTGCGCTTTAATCCCGGCGGCGTTTTCGCGGTTACGACCGACATCATGGACAATCCCGGGGAGGCCAAGTACGGGCTGACCCGGCCGCAGCTGACAGCGGCGGTCCGGCAGCTGCTGGAGCGCGGTGTCAGGCGCATCGGTCTCCACGCCTTTCTGGTGTCGAACACGCTGGCGGAGGCCTACTATCCCAAGCTTGCCGAACTGCTCTTTGGCACGGCCGTCGAGCTGCGTCAGGAGACGGGCTGCGAGATCGCGTTCGTCAATCTCTCCGGCGGCATCGGCATACCCTACCGGGAGACGGAGGCGGCGGTCGATATTGCCGCGGTTGGGGCGGGGGTGGAGAAGGCCTTCGCAAAAATCCTCATCCCGGCCGATATGGGTGAAACTTCCATCTATCTGGAACTGGGGCGCTGGCTGCTGGCTCCGACCGGCTGCCTGATCGCGCGGGTGCTGCATCTGAAGGATACGCACCGCCAGTATGCCGGCCTGGATGCCTGTGCGGCCGACCTGATGCGGCCGGCGATGTACGGCGCCTACCATCACATCACGGTGCTGGGGCGGGAGGATGCGCCGCGGGATCATGTCTATGACGTGACCGGCGGGCTCTGTGAAAACAACGACAAGTTTGCGATCGGGCGTGAGCTGCCGGAACTCAGGCCCGGCGACTTCGTCTGCATTCACGATACCGGCGCCCACGGCCACGCCATGGGCTACAATTACAATGGCAAGCTCAGAAGTGCCGAGATCCTGCTGACGGATGACGGCCACGCGCGCCTGATCCGCAGGGCGGAGCGGCTTGAAGATTACTTCGCGACGCTGGGGATTTCCGGGCTGCTGAATGATCTGGATGAATACCGGGAGCGGACGGGACTTCGGGCAGCGGCCGAGCTTGACAGTGATCCGCTGCAGACCACGCCGCTGGAGCTGCCGGACTAGTGCCGGCGGGAGACGAGAGGAGAGAAGATGATTCGGGTACTGCATATCGTTCCGATTATGAACCGGGCGGGCCAGGAGACCTTTATCATGAATGTCTATCGCTCGCTCGACCGCAGCCGGGTACAGTTTGACTTCCTCGCCACGGAAAGTGCGGAGGAGGGCGACTACGATGAGGAGATCCGCAACCTGGGCGGCCGCATCTATCACGCCAAGGGCAAGCACCTGGGGATCCGTGAGAGCTACCGCCAGATCCAGGCGGTTGTCGCCCAGGGCGGCTACGGGATTGTCCATCGTCACTATTCGAACGCGACCATGCTGCATGAGCTGCTGGCGGCCCGGGCGGGAGGGGCCACGGCCCTGATTGCGCATTCGCACAATACGGCGTCCGGGGGGGTCGTTTTGCACAAGCTGCTGCGGCCGCTGCTGTACCGCGTGGCCGACTGGCACCTGGCCTGTTCGGAGGCGGCGGGGCAGTGGATGTTCGGCAACCGTCCCTACGACGTGGTGGCCAACGGCATCGACCCGCTGCTCTTTCAGTACGATCCGGAGCTGCGGCGCAGCAAGCGCCAGGAGCTGGCGGTCGGCGACGGGCTGGTGGTCGGCCATATCGGGCGCATGAATGAGGTGAAGAACCAGAGCTGGCTGTTGCGCGTGCTGCAGGAGCTGCTCCAGCGGCGTCCGGATGCGGTGCTGCTGCTTATCGGGGGCGGGGAGGATGAGGCCAAGCTGCGTGAGCAGACGGCTGCGCTCGGCCTGCAGAATGCGGTGCGCTTTCTGGGCGTGCGGGCGGACATTTCCGGCCTGCTGCAGGCGATGGACGTCTTCGCGCTGCCTTCTCTCTACGAGGGCCTGCCGGTGACGCTGGTAGAGGCGCAGGCGGCCGGCCTGCCCTGTGTCGTCTCCGATCGGGTGACGCGTGAGGTGGCGCTGGTGCCTGAGGTCAGCTTCCTTTCACTGGACGAGAGTCCGCGCAGCTGGGCGTCGCTCCTGATCAGCGAAGCCGCGCGCGGCCGCCGCGATACCCGGGAGGAGATCCGCGCCGCGGGCTTCGATATCCACGATGTTGCCGACCGTCTGGTGGCGATCTACGAATCGCTGCCGGCTGACGCCGCTTCAAGTTCCAGGAGAACTTCCAGATAGCGGTGTTCTGAGGCTTCGTGCCGGGCCATCAGGTCGGCCAGGCGGGTGTAGTGGGCCGGCGGATCCTGGGGTTCGCTGATCTCCGTGAGTTCTGCGATTTCTTCGTCCAGCCGGGTGATCTCCCGCTCCAGCCGGGAGACTTCGCTGCGCAGGCGGGCGCGGCGGCGGCGGTCGTCAGCGGGGCGGTCGCCTGTGTTTTCGCATGCCGGGCCTGTCCGGGCGCTTGCTGCCGTTGATGTCGTTGAGGCTGTTGATGTCGTTGAGGCTGTTGTGGCAGCCGCAGCGGCCTCGCGCTCGCTGCGTTCACTGAGCCGCGCAGCCTCGCGGTAGCGCTCATAGCGGACGAAGTAACGGACTTCGCCTTCAATAAAACCCTCTACCGCCGCGCCCAGGGCGTTGATGAAGTAGCGGTCATGGCTGACGGCGAGGATGGCGCCGGTGTATTCAGCCAGGGCGCGTTCCAGAATCTCCCGCGAGCGGATGTCCAGGTGGTTGGTCGGCTCGTCGAGCAGCAGCAGGTCGGGGCTGCGCTCAAGAATCAGGCAAAGCTCGAGCCGGGCCCGTTCGCCGCCCGAGAGCACCGCGAGCCGCTTGTAGATCGAGATGTCGGTGAAGCCGAAGCGGGCCAGGCGGCTGCGGGCGGCGGCCTCATCCAGCGGACTGCGGGCCAGGAACTCGTCGATGATGCGGTGGTCCTCGTTACGGAAGCGGATCAGCTGGCCCATCGTCTCGACGCGGATACCGGGGCGGATCCGGCAGCTTCCGGCCGTGGGGGCCAGGCGGCCTTCCAGAATCTTGAGCAGCGTCGACTTCCCGCAGCCGTTCGGGCCCGCAAAGACGCGCTTCTCCCCATAGGTCAGCATGGTCGAATAGCCGGAGAAGAGCTCGCGTTCGCCGAAGCGGTGTCCGAGCCCCTGCGCCTCCAGGATCACGCGGTCGGGGTCGCCCTGGTCGTTTGGGCCCTCAGCCCTGAACTGGAGGCGGACATGACCGCTGTCAAGCAGGGCGCGGGCGGATTCGAGTTCTGCCTCCAGGCGTTCGATCTTCTTTTCGCGTGCATGGAAGGACGTCATCTTCCGATGTGAGAAGAGCGTCTGCGCGACTTCGCGCTCATGCTCAAGCTGGCGGCCGAGTTCCTGGACCTGCTGGCGGGCATAGTCCTGCTCAATTTCCTTCTGCGCCAGATAGTCGGCATAGGCGCCGCGGTATTCGCGCAGACGGCCGGCGTGCAGCTCGGCCACGCGCGTTGCCGTGCGGTCGATGAAGTGGCGGTCGTGGGAGACATAGATGACCGTGCCGCTAAAGCGCTGCAGGAAGTCTTCGAGCCACTCCATGCCGGCAATGTCGAGGTGGTTGGTCGGTTCGTCGAGCAGCAGGAGGTCCGGCCGGCCGAGCAGAAGCCAGGCCATCTCCACCCGCATGCGTTCGCCGCCCGACAGTGTCGCCAGGGGCTGGCGGAGTTTTTCGCCGCCCAGTCCGAGCGCCGTCAGCGCCGCTTCGAGCTGCAGGGGATAGTCGTAGCCGCCGGCTGCGGCGAAGTGGTTCTGCGCCACTTCGTAGTCCATCATGCAGGCTTCGAGCCTGTCTTCTGTTGTCGCGGCGGCGAGGGCTTCTTCGGTCACGCGAAGTTCGTGCGCGGCCGCCGTCCAGCGCGGATTGTCGAGGGCAGTGAGGGCGGCGGCGGGCAGGGGATCGAGCTGCTGCCCCAGATACGCCGTCACGGTGCCGCCGGCCACCTGCACGCGGCCTTCGCCCGGTGTTTCGCGGCCGGCGATGATGCGCAGCAGCGTGGTTTTGCCGCTGCCGTTGTCGCCGACAACCGCCAGCCGCAGGCCCGCATCCACGCGCAGGCTCACCGCATCCAGGACGGTGCGGCCAAAATAGGCCTTACTCAGCTGTTCGATGCTGACAACGCTCATCCTTTTCCTCTTTGTTTCTTCTGTCCGTTTTGTTTGCACCGGGCGGGGCGCGCAGCGCTGGCAGGCGCCCTTACCCGACGTGAAATGATAGCATGGCATGCGGCGGGATGCTGCAGCGGGCGGCGGTAGGGGCGGGGTGTGATAGGGGCGGATGCTGAGCCTGCCAGTCAGATTTATCGGAATATGGACATTCTTCCTTCCAAATACCAAAGCAATGCCTGGAATAGCGCATTCCTGACCCGATTTTGGGGGCATCAGCGCAATTTTCATACTCGTTGCCGGACAACTACAGCAATTGTCGCCCGCACGACTGCTTTCTATTGATTCGTTTGCCGCCGCTTTGCGATAACGAATAAAAAAGAGAAAGCGGCGGTGCTGCAGCGCCAGGTGGAGTAAATAGCCCTGGCCAATTTTTTCGTTCCTGCCCCAGTTTCGGGGCACCAGCGCAATTTTTGTCCACCCTTGGCCAGAAATCGGGGTTTGTGCCCAGTTTCGGGGCACAAACGGCCTTTTTTGGCCAGCCGTGGTCAATTTTTTCGTTCCTGCCCCGATTTCAGGGCACCAGCGCAATTTTTGTCCATCTGTGGACAATTTTTTCGTTCCTGCCCCGGTTTCGGGGCACCAGCGCATTTTTTGTCCACCCCTGGACAATTTTTTCGTTCCTGCCCGGATTTCGGGGCACCAGCGCAATTTTTGTCCATCTGTGGCCAATTTTTTCGTTCCTGCCCGGATTTCGGGGCACCAGCGCATTTTTTGTCCACCCCTTTGACACGTGTTACAGCAGAAAGACGTTGATTGATGTGTCGCTTTCTGCAACGACGTTGGCATTCTCGAGCTTACCCCTGAACGCAGTTTCAGCGTTGCCTGTATGCAGGAAAGCGATAGATTCAAATAGTTTTTTATCTCTCGTTGTTTTGCCAAAAGAAATCTGCAAACGACTTTTCGTTACTTGCCAGCCGTCCTTCTGGCCTGCTCACCCACTTCCCGACGAGACTGACGTGCACCTGTCTCCGCCAGGTCAACAAATAAATATTCAAACTTGATGCATACATAAATATCCATATCTAACTAATTGAATATTCATTCACGAAAAGACCTCTAATACTGCGGAAACTTGGAGTTTTGCGCAGCGTCACCGCCACTCAGGAATGAATTCCAGGAATTCACAGGCTGCTTCACGCGAAAAAGGGGAAAATTGCCACTCAGCAGGGGTCTGTCGCTCAAAATCAGCGGATCCGGCAGGAAGCGACCAGCTTTACCGCTGACTCGCGTCTTGTAGCCTTCGTGAGCTACAGGCTATCCTCTGACATTATCGTGAAAAGGAGAGTTGTTCCGATTATGGGCATGACACAATCACAGAAAATTCTGGCCCGCCATGCGGATCTGGCGAACGTCGCCGCCGGTGACCTCATTGAGGCCCAGTTGGATCTCGTCCTCGGCAACGATGTGACCGGACCGCCGGCCATTGAAGTGTTCCGACAGACCGGCGCTAAGCGCGTCTTCGACCCGGGTCGCGTCCTGCTGACACCAAGCCATTTTGCGCCCAACAAGGACATCAAGTCCGCCGAGCACTGCCGCCGGATGCGCGACTTCGCAGCCGCCGAAGCCCTCGAGCATTACTATGAGCTGGGGGAGGAGAGGGCCGGCATCGAGCACGTCATCGTGCCGGAGCTCGGGCTTGCCGCCCCCGGTGACCTCATCATCGGCGCCGACTCGCACACCTGCACCGACGGCGCCCTGGCCGCCTTTGCCACGGGCGTCGGTTCGACCGACCTGGGCTGCGCCATGGCGACCGGCAGCACCTGGTTCCGCGTCCCGGAAGCGCTGGCGGTCGAGCTCGTCGGCGAGCCCGCCCCCTGGATCACGGGGAAGGACGTCATCCTGGAGCTCATCCGCCGGATCGGCGTCGATGGTGCGCTCTATGCCTCGCTCGAATTCCAGGGCGAAAGCGTCGCGGCCCTCTCCATGACCGACCGCCTGACGATCTGCAACATGGGCATAGAGGCCGGCGCCAAAAATGCCATCATGCCCGCTGATCAGGTAGCCCTCGACTGGCTGAAACAGCACGCACCCGCACGCTACGCCGCCGGGGACTACGTCATTGAAGCGGCCGATCCCGACGCCAGTTATCGCCGCCGTGTCCGGATCGATCTCGGCGCGCTTGAGCCGGTTGTCGCCTGGCCCTCGCTGCCCGCGAATGGCCGCTCCGTCAGCGCCTCCGCCGCCGAAAACATCGCGATCGGCCAGGTCGTCATCGGCTCCTGCACGAACGGCCGCTATGCCGACCTGGCCCTGGCCGCCCGCCTGCTGCGCGGCCGCCGCGTTGCCCGCGGCCTGCGCTGCCTGGTCATCCCCGGCGCCCAGTCGGTCTGGAACCGCCTGCTGGCCGACGGCCTGATGCAGGACTTTGTCGCGGCCGGCTGCATCGTCTCGCCGCCCACCTGCGGCCCCTGCCTCGGCGGTCACATGGGCGTGCTTGCCGCCGGTGAGACCTGCGTCTCGACCACCAACCGCAACTTCGTCGGCCGCATGGGCCATCCGGAATCTAAAGTCTGGCTGGCCGGCGTCCCGGTCGCCGTCGCCAGCGCCGTCACCGGCCGCCTGACAGGCCCCGTCCAGGCCGAGCTCGACCCCGCCGCCTTCAGCGAGCTGCGCGCCGCCACCGCCGGTGCCGGCCGGGAGGGCTCGAGCCCAGCAGCGAAAGGAGTCCAGTAGATGCCCCGCGCCCATGTTTACGGCGATCATGTCGACACTGACGTCATCATCCCCGCCCGCTATCTCAACACTGCCGACCCCGCCGAGCTCGCCAGACACTGTATGGAGGACATCGACGCCGACTTCGTCAAGCGCGTCCGCCCCGGCGACATCGTCTTTGCCGGCGAGAACTTCGGCTGCGGCTCCTCCCGCGAACACGCCCCCGTCGCACTCCGCGCCAGCGGGGTGGCTGCGGTCGTGGCGGCGAGCTTCGCACGCATCTTCTACCGTAACGCCCTGAACGTCGGCCTGGCCATCCTGGAGTGCCCGGAGATGGTCGGCCATGTCCGCATGGGTGATGAGGTTGAGGTCGATCCCACGACAGGCCGCATCAGCAACCTGACCACGGGTGAGTCCTGGACGGCCAGGCCTTTCCCCGCCTTTATCCAGGGCATCATCGAGCAGGGAGGACTCATTCCTTATACTAAGGCGAAGCTCGCCACCCCCGACCGTGAGGCCGGCCATGTCTAGCCTCAGGATCGTGGCCCTGCCGGGCGACGGCATCGGCCCTGAAGTGACGCAGGCTGCCCTCAGTGTCCTGGAGGTCGTGGCCGCCGACGCCGGGATCCGCCTGGATATAACAAGCTACCCCATAGGCGGCGCCCAGATCGATATCGACGGCCGCGCCCTGGCCCCGGAGACCCTGGCCGCCTGCCGGGCTGCCGATGCCGTGCTGCTTGGCGCCGTCGGCGGGCCCCGCTGGGATCAGCCGACCCCGGGCCGCGAACGCCCGGAGCAGGGTCTGCTGGCCCTGCGCGCGGGACTTGGCGTCTACTGCAACCTGCGCCCCGCCCGGCTCTGGCCGGCGCTTGCCTCCAGGAGTCCGCTGCGCGCGGAGTTCCGCAGCGGCGGCATTGACCTGGTCATCTGCCGGGAACTGACGGGCGGCATCTATTTCGGTGAATCCGGCACGCGCGAAGTCACCGGCCCCGACGGCCCCGAACTTGAAAGCTACGATGTCGAAGCCTACAGCGAACATGAGATCCGGCGCATCCTGGAGCGTGCCGTGGCGATCGCCCGCGGACGCCAGGGCCGCCTCTGCCTGGTGGACAAGGCCAATGTCCTGGAGTCCTCCAGGCTCTGGCGCCGCCTGATGCAGGAGCTGGCGCTGCGGAATACGGATATTGAGGTCGAGTATCTCTACGTTGACAACGCCGCCATGCAGCTCATCCGCCGTCCCGGGAGCTTTGATGTCATCGTGACATCGAATATATTCGGTGATATCTTGAGCGACGAGAGCGCTGAGATCATCGGCTCCATTGGCCTGATGCCCTCGGCTTCGCTCGGGGATGCCGGCAGTGTCGGACTCTATGAGCCGATCCACGGTTCGGCGCCGGACCTGGCCGGCCGCGATCTGGCGAATCCGCTGGCCACCATCCTTTCCGCCGCACTTCTGTTACGCTATCAGGGTGCGCATGAAGAGGCGGCCGTCCGCATCGAGCGGGCGGTGGAGGCCGTGCTCGACGCCGGCTGGCGCACCGCCGATCTGGCCACGCCTGACACCGGAGCGGAGCAGATCCTGGGCTGCCGGGCCATGACCCGCGCCGTACTTGATGAACTTGCCGGAGCACGGTAGTCGTGACCGGACTTTGCATGAAACGAGAGGAATGAACATGACACAGACCGCCCCGCAGCGCAGTGCCGCCATGAAGCAGGGCAGTAACCGCGCCCCGCACCGCTCGCTGCTGTACGCCTTAGGTCTCTCCGAGGCGGAACTTGAGCGTCCCTTTGTCGCTGTAGTCAACAGCTTCAACGAAGTGGTTCCCGGCCACGTCCATCTCCGTGAGATTACGGAGGCGGTGAAGACCGGCATCCGCATGGCCGGCGCCGTGCCTTTTGAATTCCCGACGATTTCGGTCTGCGACGGCCTGGCCATGAACCATGTCGGCATGAAGTATTCGCTTGTCTCCCGCGACCATATCGCCGACAGCTGCGAAATCATGCTCAGCGCCCATGTCTTTGACGGCGTGGTCTTCATTCCCAGCTGTGACAAGTCGGTGCCCGGCATGCTGATGGCCGCCGCCCGCCTCAACCTGCCGTCGATCTTCGTCTCCGGCGGCCCCATGCTCCCCGGTCACGTGGACGGCCGCGGCGACATGGGCCTGATGGGTGTCTTTGAGGGCGTCGGCGCCTACGCCGCCGGCCGCATCACGCAGGAGGAACTGACCCGGATCGAGCAGGCGGTCTGCCCCACCTGCGGCTCCTGTGCCGGCATGTATACGGCGAACACAATGAACTGCCTGACCGAGGCCATGGGCCTGGGCCTGCCCGGCAACGGCAGCATCCCCGCCGTGTTGGCCGGCCGTCGCCGTCTGGCCAAGGCCGCCGGAGCCCGCATCGTCGAGCTCATCGCCGCCAACGTGACGGCCCGCGACATCATGACCCCCGCCGCGATTGACAACGCCCTGGCCGTGGACATGGCCCTTGGCGGCTCGACGAACTCCGTCCTGCACCTGCTGGCCATCGCGCGCGAAGCCGGCTACCCCCTGACGCTTGAGCGCATCGGTGAAATCGCCGAGCGCACCCCGCAGCTGTGCAAGCTCGATCCCGCCGGCCGTCACTTCATCACCGACCTGGACCGGGTCGGCGGCATCCGTGCCGTCCTGGCCGAGCTGGCCAAGGCCGACCTGATTGATGTCAGCGCGACGACCGTCGACGACTCTGTCGCAGCCCGCATCTCCGGCTGCCCCGGCGCCGACGGCACGGTCATCCGACCGCTCACCGACCCCTGGTCACCGAACGGTGGACTGGCCATCCTTCGCGGAAATCTGGCTCCCAATGGCTCCGTCGTCAAGCAGGGTGCCGTACTCCCTGAGATGCTGCGCCACCAGGGCCCCGCACGTGTTTTTGAGAGTGAGGAGGAGGCCTGCGAAGCCATCTTCGGCGGCCGCATCCACCCCGGCGACGTGGTCGTCATCCGTTTTGAGGGTCCGCGCGGCGGCCCCGGCATGCGCGAGATGCTGAGCCCGACCAGCGCGCTCGCCGGCATGGGGCTTGACGATTCTGTCGCCCTGGTCACGGACGGACGCTTCTCCGGTGCCAGCCGCGGTGCTTCAATCGGCCATGCCAGCCCGGAGGCGGCCGCCGGCGGCCTCATTGCCTATGTCCATGAGGGCGATCCGATTGCGATCGACATCCCCGGCCGCAGCATCCGGCTGCTGGTGCCTGAGGAGGAGCTGGCCCGCCGTGAGCCGGCCCCGCAGCCGGACCGCCGGCTTGGCGGCGTGCTCGCCCGTTACCAGCGTGAAGCGGGTCCCGCCGATCAGGGCGCCGCGATAGAGAATTACAACAGACTGTGTGGGGAGGAAAGAGGATGAACGGTGCTGAGCATGTCATTCGATTTTTGATGGATAAGGGTGTCGACTACGCCTTTGGTTATCCCGGCGGCCCGGTTCTTGTCCTCTATGACGCCATCTATCGCCTGGGCTTCCCGCACTGGCGGACACGCCATGAGCAGGGAGCGGTCCATGCCGCCGAGGGCTATGCCCGCGTCAGCGGCAAGCCCGGCGTCTGCATCGCGACGAGCGGCCCCGGTGCCACCAACCTGGTCACCGGCATCGCCAACGCCTATCTCGACTCCACGCCGCTGCTGTGCATCACCGGTGCGGTCAACCGCCGCGACATCGGCCGCGACGCCTTCCAGGAGGCCGACATCACCGGCATCACCGACCCGATCACGAAGTACAACTACCTGGTCATGGAGCCGAACCAGCTGGTGCCGATCCTGGAGGAGGCCTGGGAGCTGACCACCTCCGGCCGCCCCGGCCCGGTGCTCGTTAACATCCCGAAAGACATCCTGGCCCTGGACATCGACAAGGTGACGCCGACGCGCCCTTTCATCCCGCATCGCCCCAAGCCGCAGCTTTCGGCTGACGTCATGGCGGACATCATTGCGGCGCTGGAGGCCTCCCGCAAACCTCTGCTGCTGGTCGGCGGCGGTGTCATCCACTCCGAGGGAGCGCCGGCCGAACTGGCCCGATTCCTGGACCGCACCCACATGCCCGTCACCACTACTTTGATGGGCAAAGGTTCTCTGCCGACCGACCACCCCGACTACCTGCAGCATGTCGGCATGCACGGTACGGTGCAGTCGAACCAGGCTCTGGGCAACTGCGACCTGCTGCTCGCCGTCGGCACGCGCTTCTCGGACCGCGTGGTGGCCAACCCTGTCCGCTATTCGCACGGCCGCAAGGTCATCCATGTTGACATCGATTCATCTGAAATCGGCAAAAACGTGCCCACCGACATCGAAGTCGAAGACGACGCCGGCAATTTCTTCCGCGAACTGAATGCGGCACTCGCCACGCGGCCTGATTTCGCCCCGGCCTGGGCTGAATGGCGCGATCATCTGGCGGGCCTCGCCGCACGCTACAATGAGCTTGTCATTCCGCTCTATGAACCATCAACGCCCCTTAAGTCGCAGTATGTCGTCAAGCATGCCTCACGCCGTGTGGCCGGCATGAACCCCATCTGTGTCACCGATGTCGGTCAGCACCAGATGTTTGCCGCCCAGCACTTTGACGTTGAGAGTCCGCGCTCCTTCATCACCTCCGGCGGCCTGGGCACGATGGGCTTCGGCCTGCCGGCGGCGATCGGTGCGGCGAAGGCCGCGCCCGACCGCCCCGTCATCGCCTTCGTCGGCGACGGCGGCATTCAGATGACCATTCAGGAGCTCGGCACGCTGGCGGAATTCAATCTGCACGTCATCGTCCTGATTCTGGACAACCAGACACTAGGCATGGTGCGGCAGTGGCAGGAGCTCTTCTTCAACGAGCACTACGCCGCCTCGCTCATGGACCAGAATCCCGACTTCGTCAAGATCGCGGAGGCCTACGGCGTCCGCGGCAGCCGCGTCGCCACGCCGGAGGAGTACGACCGGGCCTTTGACGAGGCGCTGGCCGAGCGGCGCCCCTATCTGATGCACATCCGGGTGCCGAAGGAAGACAACGTCTACCCGATGATCCCGGCCGGCCGTGATCCTCAGGACCTGATCATGCCGGGCATGGTTGAGTAGGATATTCAGGGAGGCTTCGCCTGCCAAAGAGGGCTCGATGCCATGGCATCGAGCCCTCTTTTTTATTGTGTTGAGGATCAATAGTTTGCCGTCCCTCCTGCACCGACTGAAGTGCTGGGCTGCTGCACTGAACTGATGTGCTGGGTTGCGCTGGGCTGCTGCACTGACTGATGTACTGGATCTATGCACTGGAAAATGAATTTCTTTGCGTTCAGTCTGAAGTTGTTCTCTATATCGCGGGAAAGAACGCGTTCTATGGCCAGCCAAGGACATATATCGGAGTTGTGTCCGATTTTGCGGGCGCGAACAGTACTTGGGGACCTCCCTTGGTCGTATTTTCTGTTTCCATTTCAAGGCCGCACAGCAAATGTCGCCCTTACGACTGTCTCCTATCGATTCGTTTGCCGCCGCTTTGTGAGATGGAATAAAAAATAAAGCGGCGGTGCAGCACCGCCAGGCGGAATGGACTGTTAAGTGTGGACATTTTTTTCGATATTGCCCGATTCCCGGGGCAATACCGCGATTTTTGTCCACCCCCTGGTCAAAAACTTCGATATTGCCCG
>JASGUW010000208.1 GCA_030055235.1 Bacillota bacterium | reverse complement strand
AATCGGGGCAGGAACGAAAAAATTGTCCAGGGGTGGACAAAAAATGCGCTGGTGCCCCGAAATCGGGGCAGGAACGAAAAAATTGTCCAAGGGTGGACAAAAAATGCGCTGGTGCCCCGAAATCGGGGCAGGAACGAAAAAATTGACCACGGCTGGACAAAAAATGCGCTGGTGCCCCGAAATCGGGGCAGGAACGAAAAAATTGACCACCTCTTATGCCACACTGGCAGCCTGAGCCGCCGCCTTCTCATCTTTATTCTTTATTGCAAAGCGGTGGCAAACGAATTGATAGGAGATCGTCGCAGGGTTAACACTTGTCATGAAACTTGGGAATCCAGGCAGAGGTTCCAATGTTTGTCCACGGTTGGTCCCCAAACGCGTTTTCTGTCTGCAATCCCCAACGCGTTTTCTGCCCGCAATCTCAAATGCGATTTTGGGTTCCTGCACATCCTGACCATCTGGAGCCTGATTCCAGTCAAATCATTAGAACAAAAGAACGGGCCAGCATCAAAGGAACAATAAAGGGAAGAAGAAATAGAAGCGGAACAAAGCCTGCATCCGCAGTGAAAGCAGTTCCCGCTGTGATACAAAGCTTGGGCGGCACTTGCCCCTTTTTCTCGCCCTGTGCTATTATCACTTGCTGTGCGCGGCAGCTGCCAAACAACTGGCCGGGCCGCACATAAGCCGCAGGTCAGGAGGTGAACCAGGATGCCGAATATTAAGTCTGCCATCAAGCGCGTCAAGATTACGGAGAAAAAGACCCGTCAGAACCGCATGAAGAAGTCCGCTCTGCGCAAGCAGATCCGCTCGCTCGATCGCGCGATTGCCGACGGAGTCGACCAGACCGCCGATCTGCTGCGCGACACCCAGAAGCGTATCGATCAGGCTGTTTCGCAGGGGCGCATGCACCGCAACACGGCCGCCCGGCGCAAGTCGCGTTTGGCGAAGGCCGTGAACCGTCAGAGCCAGGCCTGAATCGTCAGAGCGTCTGAGCTAACGTAGAACCGCCGCAGCGTTCGGAACGCCACGGCGGTTTTTGCATGCCAAAAAGTGACAAAATCAGTCGGCGGGACGGAGGCGGTGAAAGCGCTTCTTGCCGGCGCGCAGAATCCGGTGCCCATCTGCGAAGTCCGCCGCGGTCAGCACCAGGGACTCGTCGCTGATCACTTCGTCGTCGAGCCGCACCCCGCCCTGACGGACCAGGCGGCGCGCTGCGGAGCGGGAAGGCGAGAGGCCGCTGCGCTCCAGCAGCTCCAGGAGACCGACACCGGCCTCAAGTTCGGCGGCGTCAAGCAGGGTTTCAGGCATGTCGTCGGCCTCTCCGGGACCGGCAAAGAGCGCGCGCGCCTGCTGCCGGGCGGCATCTGCCGCCTCACGACCGTGAACAATGGCCGTCACCTCCCAGGCCAGCCGCTCCTTGACGGGGTTGAGCTGGCTGCCCGTCAGGTGCTCCCAGCCGCGGATCTCCTCCATGGGGACGAAGGTGACCAGGCGCATGCTGTTCAGGACATCGGCATCGTCGATGTTGCGCCAGTACTGGTAGAAGTCGAAGACGGGGCACTTCTCCGGGTCAAGCCAGAGGGCGCCACGGGCGGTCTTCCCCATCTTGATCCCTTCGCTCGTCGTCAGCAGCTTGATGGTCAGGGCGTAGGCCTCCGTCTGCTCCTTACGGCGGATGAGGTCGGCGCCGGCCAGGATATTCGACCACTGGTCGTCGCCGCCAAGCTGCAGCCGGACACCGTAGCGGCGGTGGAGCTCCAGAAAGTCATAGGCCTGCATGAGCATGTAGTTGAATTCCAGGAAGGTCAGCCCCTTCTCCATGCGCTGCTTGTAGGCCTCGGCCGCCAGCATGCGGTTGACGGAGAAATGGACGCCGATATCGCGCAGAAAGTCTACATAGTTGAGGCCCAAAAGCCAGTCCGCGTTGTTGACCATCAAGGCGCGGTCATCCGAAAAATCGAGCAGAATGCGCATCTGCTCACGGAAACGTTCTGCGTTGGCGGAGATGGTTTCCAGCGTCATCATCTGGCGCAGATCCGTGCGCCCCGAAGGATCACCGACCATGGCGGTGCCGCAGCCCATCAGCGCAATGGGCACATGACCGGCCCGCTGCAGGTGGGCCATCACCATCATGGGGATAAAGTGACCAACGTGGAGACTGTCGGCCGTCGGGTCAAAGCCGATATAAAAACGCACACCCGTCCCGGCAAGCAGTTCGCGCACGCCGTCTTCATCGGATACCTGGGCGATATAGCCGCGCTCCAGCAGGGTGTCATAGACCGATCCGGCCCCCGAATCATGCATCTGTCGTCTCCTCCTTCGTTACGTGATAAACCCGTCCATCAGTAAAGCCACCAGGGCCACCGGACGGGCCAGTCGATTCTAGAGCATGGCAGGGAGCGTGTCAAAATCTGCCCCACTGCCGCGGCCGGCCAGGACGGACCAGATTTCAGCGGCCAGGAGGTCAAGGCGATATTGATATGCGAAGTCCGGCCCCGCTGCCCCGTGCTCCAGGAAGTCCGACGTCTTCATGATGACGGGCAGCCTGGCCGTGCGGCGCATCAGGCGCAGCAGGTAGCGGCCGCGGCGGTCGAAGGCCAGGACGCGCAGATACTTGGGGCCGGCCGCCAGCTGGCGCGTGAGTGTGTCGGCCTCCAGGTTGAGCAGCAGGGCGGCCAGAGCCCGCTGCACCCGGGCACGGCTGAGGTGGCGGGTGACGCCGGCCTCCACCAGCCGCGGCCAGAGCTCTTCGCGGGGAGTGCGGGCGGGCAGCGTCCCGGCGGCCCGGCTGAGGCGCCCGGCCAGGCCGTCCTGCATCCCGGAAATGCGGGCAAGAGATTCCGGCTCTTCGCGCAGCAGCAGACTGTAGGCCAGGGAGCCCGCCGCCCCCTCCCGCACCAGAGGCCCGCGCCCTGCGGCGCCCGCCAGCAGGGCGGCCGCGCTCCGGGCGGGGACCAGGCCGTCGAGTGCGGCGGCCAGCTCCCTGGGGTCGTCGGCGCGGGCGATCGCCCGGCGCAGCAGGCCGGCCTGCAGCCGCTCGGCGGGCCCCAGACGCGGATGAGTCAGCGGCTCCATGGCAAGATCTGCGGGCAGGCGCCGCAGGGCACGCAGATAGCAGATGCCCAGGATGTCGTTGGGCTGGCGCAGGGGGACTGCCGCTTCAGGGCCGAGCCGCCGGGCGACGAGCTCCTGGCGGGCGGCGGCATAGCTGAGGCCATCCTTCTGCCTGGCCCGGGCGGCCGCCTCCAGCTCGGGGTCGGCCTCAATGGTTTCCAGCTCCGCGGCCAGCTCGTCGAGCTTCGCCAAAATCGCCGTCTCCGATCCGAAGCAGAGGCGGCGGCAGACGCCGCTCGCGGCCAGTGTAGCCACGGCCCCGTCCGCAAAGGCGGAGGCGGAGGACATGGCAAAGACCTGGGGCAGCTCCAGGACCAGGCTGCAGCCGGCTTGGACCGCCAGGCGGGCACGCGTCCAGGGGTCGAGCACCGCCGGCTCGCCG
The DNA here is from genome assembly GCA_030055235.1 of Bacillota bacterium. Lineage (GTDB taxonomy): Bacteria > Bacillota > Clostridia > Saccharofermentanales > Fastidiosipilaceae > JAEZYR01. The sequence goes on along the minus strand of JASGUW010000208.1, from coordinate 23,526 downwards.
CGCTGGGTGAACCAGGGGCTCATGACGACGATGACGGCCGCCTCCGGCAACTGCTCACGGAGCCAGGCGAGCTGAGCCTGATGGCCCAGGTGGAAAGGATTGTATTCAGCGACAATGCCACAGGTATCCATGATGGCCAAAATCTTAACAGACCGGCCACGTTCTGTTTGGCGGCGGCTGTTATAGTGATTATTCGAATGTCATTTTCTCCCGGTCTGCGCTGCGGTGGGAGTACTTGAATGAAAGATGATTTGGAGGCAGCAGAAAGCCCTATCATGCGCGATGAACTGATTCACCCGGTCCGCTTCCGTACCCGCCGCAGGCTTGGCTGGCTGGCTTTAGTGCTGGTGCTGGCTCTGTTCGCGGGTCTTTTTTACCTGTGGCGTGACAGCCGCAGCGAAAGGCGGCTCGGCCCCGAGCTGCGCGTGGTCCGTCCCGCGCAGCAGGCACTCTCTCAGAGCCTTTCGGTCCGCGCCCGTATAGAGGCCGGCGAACAGCAGGACGTCCTCTCTGCGGGTGTGCCGGTCACGCACGTCTATGTGGAGGAAAGCCAGCAGGTGCGCCGCGGCGATCTGCTGCTGCGCTATGACCTCAGCGGCCTGGAGAAGGCCTATGAGGAGGCCCGGCAGCTGCGGCTTGACAGTGAGGCCCAGCTGGCGGCCATGCAGGCCGAGCAGAGCCGGCTTGGCAGCCTGAGCGCTCTGGGGGATCTGGACGGCCTGAGCGGCCTGAGTGGTCTTGACGGTCTTGACGGTCTGGGCGAACTTGGAACGCTGGATGGCGTTGATTTCGCCGCGCTCTCCGGGGCCAACATGTCGGAACTTGACCGCTTGAACGAAAGCCTGAGCCGGCTGCAGGGGACCCTGGCGGGTTTCACGGCACTCGGCTCCTCCATGTCCGGTTTCCAGTTGCCGGACGTTTCCGGCCTGGAATCCCTGGCCGAGCTCGAGGGGCTTCTGAATACGCTGCAGCAGCTGCAGAGCGGCATGAGCAGTTTTGGCGACGGCGCCGCCCTGCAGGGCATCGGCGAACTGTCACAGCATCTGGAGGGACTGCTTTTCACCTTTCAGGCGACTTTGACGCAGCTGGAGGACTTTGTTGCCGGCCTGCGCCAGAGCTATGACGAAACCCTGGGAGCGTATGAAGAGCGGCGTGAGGAATGGGAAGCCCGGGCCAGGGAGCTTGAGGAGCAGCTGCAGGCGCTTCTGGCTCAGCTGCCGTCGGAGCTGCCGAGTTTACCGTCGGAACTGCCGAGTCTGCCGTCGGAGCTGCCGAGTCTGCCGTCCGTGACCTGGCCGCTGCCGTCTCTGTCGGAAGACAGCGCCCCTTCGCCGGGTGACGCGGAGACGGAAGAGCCGGGAACAGAGCCGGAGCCGGAGCTGACGACACCGAGCTCGGCGTCAACGAGCGCCGCGGACACGACGGCGGCCGCAGAGACGACGGCGGCCGACACGACAGCCGGCGGGGCGGCCATGTTCAGCGGCCTGGGCGAGGGGCTCGGTAACTCGGCCGCACTGCAGGAAGCTCAGCTGGCAGAGTATCTCAAGCAACTCGAGAGCCAGCTGGTGCAGGCGAACAGCCTCCTTGGCGGCAGCCGCCTGAGCGAAGAACAGGCACTGAAACTGCTGGAGGAGACGCCGCAGGAGGTGCGGGCGGACTTTGACGGCATCGTGTCAGGGATCAACGTTGCGGTCGGCGATGAAGTGGCGGCGGGCCGCCTGCTGCTGACGGTCTATGCCCAGGACAGCATCCAGGCCCGCTTTGACGCCAACCGCAGCGACCTGGCCCGCATCGCCGTCGGACAGGCCGTCAGCTACCGCTATGGCGAGCTCCGTTTTACCGGCGAAATCACGCGCATCACCCGCGTCTCCGCCCAGGTGGGCCAGACGGCATCTTCTCTGCTGCAAAGCAGCGGGGTGGAGGCGACGGTGCCCGTCTCCATGTCGATTGAGGGCGTACCGGAGGCGCGGGAGGCCCTGGTCATCGGCTTTGACATCGATGCCAGCATCCTGCTGTCCGCGCGCGACGATGTGCTGGCGATTCCACTTGACGCCGTCCTCTACCGCGACGAGGAGCCCTGGGTCTGGGTCGTCAACGCCGAAGAACGCCTGGAGGCGCGCCCGGTCCGTCTGGGTCTGGTGGCGGACTTCGCAGCAGAAATCCTTGATGGTCTTACGACCCGGGATCGGGTGATTCTGCACCCAAGTGCCGCGCTCAAGGCGGGCGACCCGGTGCGGGCGCTTGAGGCCCCGGGTGACTAGCACTCCGACATCCCTGATCTCCCTGCGGCAGGCCGGGAAGGTCTACCGCTCGGGGCGCCTGCACTTTGAGGCGCTGCGGGAGGTCAATCTGGAAGTCGCGCCGGGCGATTACCTGGCCATTCTGGGCCCTTCGGGTTCGGGGAAGAGCACGCTGATGAATATCATCGGCTGTCTGGACCGCCCGACCAGCGGCCACTATTTCTTCGAAGGTCACGATGTCTCCGAGCTTACGGACGACGGGCTGGCCATGCTTCGCAATCGTCGTATTGGCTTTGTCTTTCAGTCCTTCAACCTGCTGCCGCGCCTGGACATCCTGGAAAATGTCGAGCTGCCCCTGATCTATCAGGGGGTGTCGCGGCGGGAGCGCCGTGAGCTGGCGCTGGCCCAGCTGGAGGTCGTCGGCCTGGCCGACTGGCGCCGCCATCTGCCGACCGAAATCAGCGGGGGGCAGAAGCAGCGCGTCGCGATCGCCCGGGCCCTGGTAACCCGGCCGGGTCTGCTGCTCGCCGACGAGCCAACCGGCAATCTGGATTCCCGTTCGGCCGCCGACATCATGGAGGTGCTGGAAGAAATCCATCAGGCCGGCCGCACCGTCATCCTGATCACCCATGATGCCCAGGTGGCCGCCCGGGCGCGCAGACAGGTCCACATCATCGACGGACATCTGACGGAGCGCCCCGTCGGCGCGCGCCCTGTCGGCGAGCGTCCCGTCGCGGAGGAGACGGCGTGATTCTGGATGCCGTCCGCATGGCCTGGCGCAGCCTCAGGACAAACCGCATCCGCTCACTGTTGACCATGCTCGGCATCATCGTCGGCATCGCCGCCGTGATTGCCGTCGTCTCCATCGGAGAAGGCGGGAAGGACGCCATTCTGGGGCAGTTCCGCCAGATCGGGGCGAATCAGTTCCTGCTGGAGGTGACCGACCGCCGCAGCCAGAGCACGCTGGTGACGCCGGAGGATCTGGAGCTGCTGCGCTCCGGGCTTGACGGCCTGGAGGCGGTTTCGGCCCTCAGGCAGCGGCTCGGCCTGACGCACAAAACCCGGCCCGACGGCTCGAAGGGCGCCGAAAGCTACGCCATCATCGCGGCCATCGACCCCTGGTACACAGAGATTCTGGAGCTCGAGACCATTGCCGGCCGGCAGTTCACCGACAGCGACCACCGCCAGGGCCGCCCGGTGCTGCTGCTCAGTGAGAGTACGGCTCAGGCCATCTTCGGCACGACCGAGGTCGTCGGGCGTGACCTGGAACTCACGCTCTCTAACTACCGGCTGCAGGGGCTGGTGGTTGGTGTCGTCCGCACCCTTTCCGGCTCCATGCAGAGTGAGTTCGGCCAGATGGCCGATTCCGGGATGATGGAGCGTGTGCCGGGCGAGCTCTTCATTCCGCTCGCCACGCTGGAACGGCTCGAGGGCCGCCCGGACGGCTATGCCATGCTGATGGCGGCCAGCAGCGGGCCGGAGAACACCGCTGAGGTTGCCGGCCGTCTTTCCGCCTTTCTGCGCCGCCGCCACCCGGAAGCGACGGAGAGCAGCTACCGGACCGTCATCATCGCCGACATACTGCAGCAGGTCGACACCGTCATCGGCTACATCACCGCCTTCATTGCCGTGGTGGCCGGCATTTCGCTGGTGGTCGGGGGCATCGGTGTGATGAACATCATGCTGGTTTCCGTCACCGAGCGGACGCGGGAGATCGGCATCCGCCGCGCGGTCGGTGCGCGCACCCGCGACATCCTGACCCAGATTCTGGCAGAGGCCACCGTGCTGACCGCCATCGGCGGCATCCTGGGCGTTGTGCTGGGGCTGGTCTTTTCCTATATTGTGACGCGTATCGTCGGCTTTGGCATGGTGGTCGATCCGCGTGTCATTGCCCTGGCGGTGCTCTTTGCCAGCGCGGTGGGTCTGTTCTTCGGGCTCTATCCGGCGCGCCGGGCCGCCCGGCTCGACCCCATCGAGGCGCTGCGGCATGAATAGTGGGGAGGAGAGAGCTGTGGCAGAAGACAAGGGTCTGCAGGAAGAACAGACCAAAAGGGCTGTGCCCGTTCTGGAGGCCGGCTCGTTTTCCGGCCGTCAGGAGACTGCCGGCAGCCCAGCTTTGCGTTCACGGCTGCCCCTGCTGGTCGCCGGCGTCGCCTTCCTTGTTCTTCTGCTCTTTGGTCTGCTCTGGCAGAGCGGCCGCCTGCGCCGCCTGACGCGCTCCTTCAGCGTGGAGACCAGAATCCCGTCGAGCCTGGCCAACCGCGATCTCCGCGGCGCCGAAGTCAACCGCGACCGCCTGATCAACCGCCTGACACTGGCGCTGGAGAACGACGAAGGCGTCTTCGCCGCCGGGCGCTGGCTGGATGCGGCCAGCGGACGCTTCTATGACGACCCGGAGGCCTTCACGCGCAGCCGGGATCTGTCCGACCTGCTTCTCCTGGCGGCCGAAAGCGGCGATCGCGAACTCTTCGACCGTGTCTGGCGTTCCATCGAGACCCGCCTCCAGCGCGAAGACGGCGTCCTGATGCGGGCGGCGGCGGTGGCGCCCGTGGCTCTCAGCGACCAGGCGGCGGGGCGCGGTCTGCGCCTGCGTGATGATCCCGTGCCGGAGGCCGAGCTGGAGGAGGCCCGGCGTCTGGGTCAGGTCACGGAGCGTGAATGTTCTATGCAAAGCTCACCTGCCGACCGTCTGCGCGACGACGCTGCGACACTTAGAACTCTGCGCGCCCTGATCATTGCCTATGACGCCCGCGGCGACGGCTGGCTGCTTACGGCGATCCGCGAACTTTCCGACGCCTGGCTGGCCCACTGCGACGGAGCCAACCCGCCGCCTTTGGAGGATGAGCTTTACAGCCAACCGCAGCCGACGCCCTACGTCGAGGCCGCCGAGGGCCGCGACGCCGACGGCCGCATCCAGGACGAGGACTGGCTGCCGCTGGTCACTGTGCCTGCCGACAGCGCGCCCGGAGTCGGCGATGCTGCCGGTGATTCCGCTGTCGGTGATTCCGGGGATGAGCCCCGCCGGCTCGAGCTGATCCGCCTGGCTGATCTGGACCTGGAGGCGCTGCGCCTGCTGCAGAGTGTCGACGCGCGCTACGAGGCCATCTACAAGCGTTCGCTGGAACTGCTTTCAGGGGCGGCGTTGGACCGCTTTCCCTGGTCCATGCAGGGCTATGACGCCGGGGCTGAGACTTATGTGGCCTGGATCGACGATCCCGCCTGGGTTCTGGAGGATCAGATGGCGATCTGGCTGGCCCTGGCTTCCCAGAATTGTCTGGATCCGGGGGTGCGCCCCTGGCTGATGGCGCGGGTGCGCGAGGGCCCGCTCGCCGAGCGCTACGATCTGGCGGGCGGCGCGGCTCTGGACGCCGCCGACCTGCCGCTGCGCTACGGCCAGCTGCTGCGCCTGCACCGCTGGGCCGACGACGCCGATCCCTGGCGCGAGCTGCTGACCGAGGTGCAGCGCAGCCGCATCGGCACGGTCTCTACCTCGCCGCTGCTGGGCCTGGTCTTCCGTCGTGTGGAACTCGCAGACATCGTCCGCCTGGCTTTGGCCGACAATGTCTGGCTGCTGCTGGGGGCCGGCTAGCTGGGTCTTCCGGGCAGTGTGATTGTATTTAAGGGGCCGAAACGCACTGACAGCAGGCGTCTCGGCCCTTTTGACGTGGAGTGATCCTGGTATTGCCGGTGTGCAGCATTTCCACATTTCGCAGTTCAGAGAAGATGCGAACTTCCTTTTGCTTAAAACTTGAGAAGAATCCCATACACTTCAGCCTGATTTCGTGTCGATATTGCTACATGGGATCTGAGTCATTGCCTCACTGCTTTGTTCTGGTCTTTGCATACAAGCTCCTTGTGAAATAAATCGACTTGTACACGGAGAATGACATATAAATCGAAATTATGAGCAGCAAAGCCATCTTTTGTGCACAGAGATTTGACTTGAACACGATTAAGTGACACAAGTTGATTTTTTTGCTCATTGCATACTCTAACCATTCCTCCAAATGCTATTTCCACGACTCCGGCATCTTCCAGTAGACTGTCCCAAAATCAGAAAACGCTATCTGTTCCCAATTTTCCAGACTGCATGGTGTACGTTTACGATCTGAAATCTCATAAATATGTTGAGTGCCGCCAAGGCGTGAAAACAGAGCCCTGGGTATCACGTGAAAACCGCCGCCATGCCGCTGTCTCAGGCATTTTAGTCTCTGAAGCCTCTGCCGCCGCCCGCCCCTCGTATCATCTTCATTTCATATCTATGTTTCAGTGACAACAGATGAGTGGCAAAACCCCGGTTTTTGGCTACAGGTGGAAAATTGCACTGGTGTCCTGAAACCGGGGCAGGAGCAGAAAAACTTGTCCAGGGCTATTTACTCCACCTGGCAGTCTGCACCGCCGCTTTTCTTTTTTGATCATAAAGCGGCGGCAAACGAATCGATAGGAAGCAGTCGTACGGGCGACGCTTGCTGCGTTGCGCTGAAAAAGGAGCGTAAGAACGGTTACAAGTGGGTAAAACCGCGTTTGTGCCTGCAAACCAAAAGCAAGGGGCTCCGTTTCCATGTGCACTGATATCGGGATGCGAAAGAAAGGCAGCGCCTTTTGACCAGCCGTGAAGCAGTATCTGGTCAAGATAATAATGTAGCTACAGGGTCTGCGGGAATTTGGGCTTCTGCTGTCATTTGGACGTCTCCCGCTGTCCCTTGTACAGCTACGCTGTCCTTTGTACAGCTACGCTGTACAAAGGCGTAAAAATTGCATAGAGAACGTCTCCGGATGAGCTAAATTTCCGCTCTGGACGGATTCTGATGCCTCTGGCCGCTCAACGCTTGTCCAGAGCGTAAAAATTGCACAGAAAACGTCTCCGGGTGAGCAAAATTTCCGCTCTGGACGGATTTCGGTGCCTCTGGTCGGTCTACGCTTGTCCAGAGCGTAAAAATTGCACAGAAAATGTCTCCGAGTGAGCAAAATTTCCGCTCTGGACGGATTCCGATGCCTCTGGATGGTCTGCGCTTGTCCAGAGCGTAAAAATTGCACAGAAAACGTCTCCGGGTGAGCAAAATTTCCGCTCTGGACGGATTTCGGTGCCTCTGGCCGGTCTACACTTGTCCAGAGCGTAAAAATTGCACAGAAAACGTCTCCGGGTGAGCAAAATTTCCGCTCTGGACGGATTCCGATGCCTCTGGTCGGTCTACGCTTGTCCCTTGTAGAGCTGCGCTGTACAAAGGCGTAAAAACTGCACACCAAAGGTTTCCATCGGTCGGGAGGCTTCCATTGCGCGGGCGCCGTCCCCTGAGTGGCCAGCCCGATATGCAGCACAAAGCCAGAGGCCGGGCTTCCCCAGAGGTCGAGCTTCCCCAGAGATCAGACTTTCCCAGAGACTGGCCTTTTTCAGAGACCGGGCCTTTCATAATGCCTGACCACGATTGAAATGAAAATATATTCCAAAATATAGACTACTCCGCCATCAACGCGGAGGTTTGCTATACTTTTGGCATAGATTTTGGCGGCGGGCCAGTGGCGTCTTGCCGGCGGTCCGCCGCTACGGCATGCCTGCCGTCCGGGAGAGCCCGGACATGGTGGGAGTCAGGGATCGGAGGATCAAGCCCCTATGAGTTTCATGTCTGGAATTAAGGAACGAGCCCGTGCCGACCGACAGCGCATTGTGCTGCCGGAAACGGACGATATTCGCGTGCTGGAGGCAGCTTCACGCGCGCTCACTGACGGCATCGCCGACATTATCCTGGTCGGCAATCCCGAGCATATCCGCAGCCTGGCCGGCGACTGGGATCTCTCCGGCGCCACTTTCATTGATCCGGCAAACTGCCCCGAACGGCCAGACTATGAGGCCACACTGCTTGAACTGCGCAAGTCCAAGGGTTTGACCGCAGAACAGGCTCATGCGCTGCTGGATGAGAACATCTACTTCGCCGTCATGCTCGTCCAACAGGGTGTTGCCGACGGCATGGTCGCCGGCGCCGTCTACTCGACTCCCGACGTCCTGCGTCCTTCTCTGCAGATCCTGCGCACAGCTCCCGGCACGAAGCTCGTCTCTGCCTATTTCATCATGGTCCTCCCGACCCCGGACTTCGGCGTGGACGGCACCCTGATTTACGCCGACAGCGGCCTGAATGAAAACCCGAATGCCGAGCAGCTCGCTGAAATCGCGATTGCTTCGGCCAAAACGCTTGAAATGTGGACGGGTGTCGAAGCGCGTGTCGCCATGCTCTCCTATTCAACGAAGGGCTCGGCGAAGTCGGAGCTGACCCAGAAGGTGATCGATGCCTATGAGATCGCCCGCCAGAAGGCGCCGGAACTGAAGATTGACGGCGAACTGCAGGTGGATGCCGCTCTGGTGCCGGCGATCGGCGCCAAGAAAGCGCCGGGCAGCCCGGTCGCCGGAAACGCGAACGTCCTGATCTTCCCCAACCTCGACAGCGGCAACATCTCCTACAAGCTCACCGAGCGCCTGGCCGGCGCCGACGCCTACGGCCCGCTGCTGCAGGGCATCGCCAAGCCGGTCAACGACCTTTCGCGCGGCTGCTCGCCCGACGATATTCTCGGTGTCATCGCCATTACCGCCGTTCAGGCCCAGAATGCCTAAGTTTCTGAGTTTCCAAACAACAAAGGGAGATATTGCATGATTATTCTCGTAGTCAATGCCGGCAGCTCATCGCTCAAGTATCAGCTCATGAACAGTGAGGACGGCCAGGTCCTGGCGAAGGGTCTCGCCGAGCGTATCGGTATCGACGGTTCGCAGATCAAGTACAGCCGTCCCGACGCAGAGCAGCTTGTCGAAGTGATTGACCTGCCGAATCACAGTGTCGCCATGCAGCGCGTTCTGGAGCTGCTGACGTCAGAGGAGTACGGTGTCGTGGAGACGATGGATGCCATCGACGCTGTCGGCCACCGCGTCGTCCATGGCGGCGAAAGCTTCGCCGGTTCCTGCCTCATCGACGATGAAGTGCTGGATGCCATCCGTGCCATGATTCCGCTCAGCCCGTTGCACAACCCGCCCAACCTGGCCGGGATCAAGGCCTGTCGTGAAGCCATGCCCGGCAAGCCCCAGGTTGCCGTCTTCGACACCGCCTTCCACCAGACCATGCCGGCAGAGGCCTACATGTACGCCCTGCCCTACAGTTTCTATGCCGACCACGGCGTGCGCCGCTACGGCTTCCACGGCACGAGCCACCAGTATGTCGCCGAGCGCGCCATTGCACTGATGGGGCTGCCGGTGGAAGAGACGAAGATTGTCACCTGCCATCTGGGCAACGGCTCCTCCATTGCCGCCGTCCGTGCGGGCAAGTCGATCGACACCACCATGGGCATGACCCCGCTCGCCGGTGTACCGATGGGTACGCGCTGCGGTGACATTGACCCGGCCATCATCCGCTTCATGATGAATGCGAAGGCCGACGACGGCCTGGACATCGACCGCATGGACAGGATCATGAACCATGAGTCCGGCGTCCTGGGCATCTCCGGCGTCAGCTCCGACTTCCGCGACCTATACGCCGCGGCGGATGAGGGCAACAAGCGTGCCCGCCTGGCCCTGGATATGTTCATCTATCAGGTGACGAAGGCAGTCGGTGCCTACACCGCCGCCATGAACGGTCTGAACGGCCTGGTCTTCACCGCCGGCATCGGTGAGAATACGCCCGCGATCCGCGCCGCCGTCTGCGAGCGCCTCGGCTTCCTGGGCATCAAGATCAATGCGGAGGCGAATGAGACGAGAGGCAAGGAAATCCTGATCTCGACAGCCGACTCTCCCGTCCGCGTCTACTGTATCCCGACCAATGAAGAGCTTATGATTGCGAAGGATACCGCGCGACTGGCAGCGGGTGTCTGATGGCCAGTCTGGGGCCGACAAGCGGCGGGGGTGGCATCAATCACCTGATTCTGGAGCGTCTGCTGTCGATCGTCGAGCGGATTTCGCTGACAGAGGAAGAGGCCCTGATCACGGGCTACTTCCCGGATCTGACGAAGGCGGAGATGCACACCCTCGCTGTGATCGGACCCTATGACGAGCGCACGATGGGGGAGACGGCGGCGGCTTTGAATATCACGACCGGAACCCTGACGGTGGCCGTTGACCGCTTGGTAAAAAAGGCCTATGTTGTTCGCCGCAGGGCGGAAAACGACCGCCGCATCGTCCTGCTATCCCTGACCCGGCGCGGGAAGGTCGCCTGCCGCCTGCTTTGGCGCTTCCACCACCTGCTGGTGGCCGACATCGTGGCTGACTACACCCAGGAAGAGAAGGATATGCTCCTGGGTGTGCTGATACGCGTGGATGATTCCCTGGCCGCCCGCTATGCCCGCTACAGCGGACAGGATGCCCTGGAGGTGTCGAATGGACCAGAAGACCGTTAAGGCAATTGTCCTTCAGACCGTCGCTGATGCCGCCGGCCTGGACAGCACTGTGATCAACCCAGATGCCGATCTGGTTGACGATCTGCACATGGACTCGCTAGCCGTCTTTGAGGTGGTGGTCGATCTGGAGAGCCGTTTCAACCTGCGCATTCCCGACGAGGTGATTGATCAGCTGCGCTCGATCGAGCGCATCACTGCCTATATCGAGCGCGAGCTTGATACAAACAGCCATGCCTGATTTTGCTCCCGACCGCGCTCTGGTCATCGTCAATCCGCGCTCGGTGCGCGCCCGCCGCCTCATCCGCCTGCTGGCGCCCTACTCTCTGCCGCTCGACCGCACCGTCACGATTGCCCGGGGGCAGCTGCGCCTGGCGGAGACGGAGGGGTCGGGCGACGCCGGCAGGCTGGCCCGGGAGGCAAGTCAGCGCTACGGGGCCGACCTGCTTGTCATGGCGGCCGGCGGTGACGGCAGCACCGGCGAAGTGGCCGGTGCGCTCGCCGGCACGGCTACGCCCATGCTCGTGCTGCCGGTCGGCAGTGGCAATGACTTCGCACGCACAATCTACCGTGAAAAACCCCGCGACGGCATAGAGGTGCTGGAGGCTCTGGGCTGGACGAAAAACGGACCCGAGCGCCTGCTCGCTGAAATTCTGGGCGAAAACCTCTGCATACGGCCCGTCGACCTGCTGGAAGTCGACTGCCGTGAGGCGGAATGGACCGACAGTGAGGTGCTCGCCCGGCCTCATGACGTCAGCAGCTACTGCCTCAATGTGATTTCCATCGGCTTTGATTCGCGCGTGGCCATGTTTGCCAACCGCTTCACCCGACGTTTTGGCAGCCTGGGCCCCATGACCTATGTACTGGGGGTGGTGCGGCTGCTTTTTGCCGACAAGCGCTTTCGTATGCGCGTCAGGGTCGGGGATCAGGAAGAGGGGACGCTCGACTACTCGCTGGCCGCCGTCTGCAACGCCTCCTATTACGGCGGCGGCTTTCAGCCGGCGCCCGGGGCGAAGATCAATGACGGTCTGCTGGACAGCCGGGTCAGTCGGGTGGTCACGGTGATGGACATTCTGCGTCTGGCGGGCACCTACAAGCAGGGGGATGAAAAGGCTCTGTCGCTGTTCCTCCAGACACAGTCGCCTGGTTTTCGGGCGCTGGCGGAGGGGGCGGATCCTCTCTATCTGACCGTGGACGGCGAGGGCCTGCTGGCACGTGAGCTGGAGGTCCGTGTCGCGCCGGGCGCGCTGCGTCTGGCCTGGCCGGCGAGCTACGGGCTGCCCGCCTGTTTTTTGGCGGAGTAGACGCGCGGCACTTCCTTCGCAGCGAACATCTTTTCCATCCAGGCGGCCAGGGCCGCTGTCATGTCACGTGCCGTGCGGTAGTCGGCCGGGTTGAGCGCTTTGCCATAGGTCAGGATCAGGCGGCGTTTCCGGCCGTTTTCGTCGCGCGGTGTCGGCCAGGTGCTGTGGCGGCCGAAGATCTCATAGCCGCCGTCGATAAAGACCGGGATGATCGGGACGCGGGCGCGCTTGGCGATGAAGGCGGCGCCGTCCTGAATGCGGCCCAGACGGCCGTCGTGGCTGCGCGTGCCTTCGGGATGAATCATCAGGATTTCGCCGGCCTCCAGCTGGGCGCGGGCGAGCTGCAGGCCGCTGAGCGGGGAACCGTGGCGGTCGATCGGGACGCCGCGGCCGACGCGCATGATGATGCGCCCGAAGAGGCCGTAGTCGGTCAGCAGGTCGGAGCCGGCCAGGGAGCAGAAATGGTGGAACTGTTTGCGGGGCAGGAAGGAGGCGACCCACATGCCGTCGACGAAGGTTTCATGGTTGGGGGCCAGAATGTAGGGGGCGGAGGCGGGCAGGTTTTCCAGACCGCGGCCTTCCAGGCGAACCAGACGCCGTGTCAGCCACATGCCCAGGCTGTTCAGCAGGAGTCCCGTGATACCGCGGTGTACCGGCTGCACGGGATTCTCAGCTGTCTGACGCCGGCGCGGGGGCGTTTCCTTATCTGTCCTGGTTCCGGCCTGCGGGCCGTCTTTCGCACTCACCATCAAAGCCTCCAAAGGCCATCCATAGACCGCCCTGGACTGTACAGCCCGGAAAGACTTGACTATAGTTGGCATAATATTTTGAAACTGTCAAAATTGCGTGAGATCAATATAGCACAGGAGAAAGCCAATGCAGGAAATGACTGGCCGCCGCCTCTACGAAGGGCACAGGCACCGCACCATACTGGACATGCTGCGCCGCGGGCGCGAGCGCTACCGCAACAGTCCGGCGTACATGTTTCGCCGGCGCCCGAACGGCCCGGTTTTCATCCGCACCTATGAGGAGCTGGTGACGGATGTCGAGGCGCTGGGGACGGCGCTGCTGGCGCAGGGGCTGGAAGATGCCTTCATCGCCGTGACCGGTGAGAACTGCTATGAGTGGGCGGTCGCCTACAACGCCGTCTGCTGCGGTGTCGGCGTCATCGTCCCGCTGGACCGCATGCTGCCGGAAGTGGAAGTGGTCAATCTGGCCAAGCGTTCGCGGGTGCGCGCCATGTTTGTGACGCCTAAGCAGGTGCCGGCAGGCCTGGCCGCCCTGGAGGCCTGCCCCGGGCTGGAGCGCCTGATCGTCATGGATCCTGTCTTTGTCGGAGAGGGACACTATGAAAAGCCCGACGACGACCGCGTCCTGCTCTACAGCGACCTGCTGCTGGACGGCTACGAGCGCCTGGCGGCCAATGACCGCCGCTTTTTCAAGCGGAAAATCGATGAGAATGCCCTGGCGATTTTGCTCTTTACCTCCGGCACCACGCAGCAGTCCAAGGGTGTCATGCTGAGCCACCGCAACATCTGCGCCAATCTCTACCAGATTACCGGTGCGTTTGAAATCTTCCCGGGCGAGCGTTGCCTCTCCGTGCTGCCTCTGCACCATACCTTTGAGACCACCGCCGGCATGTTTGTCATGCTCGACAACGGCGCCTGCATCTGCTTCATGGACGGTCTGCGCTATCTGGCCAACAACCTGGTGGAGTGGAAGATCAACCTCATGATCGGGGTGCCGCTGCTCTTTGAAAACATCTACAAGCGCGTCTCCGACCGCATCACGGAGTCGGGGAAGGCGGATCTGGTGCGCCTGATGCGTCCGGTCGGCCGGGCGCTGGCGAACTTCGGTTTCAAAACCAACCGCAAGCTCTTCAAGTCCGTCATCGACGGCCTGGGCGGCGGTCTGCGCCTGGTGGTGTCGGGCGCGGCGGCGATTGACGCCGAGATCCATCAGGCCTTCTACGACTTCGGCGTGATGTTCACACAGGGCTACGGGCTGACCGAGTGCTCGCCGGTCGTTTCTGCCGGCACGGTGCGCAACAACGTGCCGGGGACGGTCGGACCGCCGCTCGGGGATGTCCGTGTGCGCATTGATGACAGCGGGAGTGACGACGGGATCGGTGAGATCCTGGTGAAGAGTGAGTCGGTCATGCTGGGCTACTTCGAGGACGAAGAGGAGACCCGCGCCGTGCTGTCGCCGGACGGCTGGCTGAGAACCGGTGACATGGGTCATTTTGACAGCCACGGCTGCCTGGTCATCACCGGGCGCTCCAAGTCCATGATTGTGCTGACCAACGGCAAAAAGGCCTTCCCTGAAGAGATTGAGGCCAGCCTGAATGAGATCCCGGGTGTAGCTGAGAGCATTGTCTGGGGTGAGATGAATGCGCGCGAAACCATCGATCTCTGCGCCAGCCTGCGCCTGGACCGCGCCGCCCTGCCGCTGGAGAACAGGGAGGATGATGAGGCCGTGTCCGCCTATCTCAAGTCCGCGATCGCCAGGATCAACCGCGATCTGCCGGCCTATAAGGCGGTGCGCTACTTTATCTTTACCGAGCAGGACTACATCCGGACGACAACCCTGAAGGTCAAGCGCAACGAAGAGAACGCCAAGCTGGAGATGCTCCTGGGCCGTATCGGGCGCACGATGCGTGAGCTCGACGGGGCCAATATCGACCAGTATCTGTCGTGAACAGGCAGGCCGCGCCGGGAGCCCGGGTGCTGGCCGTCGAGGCGCCCCAGGCCGGCCGCCTTCTCGACTATTGTCTGGATCAGGTGGCGGCGGCCGAGTCTGTCTGGCCACGCCACCGTTCCTTTCTCATTGTTCCTGAGACACGCAAATTCCGCTCCGAGCGCCGCTATCTGGAACGGCAGTCGGGCACGGCCCTGCTGACGGCTGAGGTTCTGTCCTTCCCACGCCTGGCGACACGCCTGCTCGGGGAGGCGGGCCTGGCTCTGCCGGAGCGCCTGGGCCCGCGGGAGGCCATCCTGGTGATCGACCGCGTGATCCGCCGCGGCGGCCGCGAGCGCTACCCGCTCTTTCACCGCCTGCTGGGCGGGGAGAGCTTCATGGGCCACCTGGCGTCCCTGCTCGACAGCTTCCGGCGCTACGGCATTGACGCCGCGGCGCTGGGACGGGCGGCGGCTCTGGCGCCGGATGAGCATGGACGGCTGAAGCTGGAGGAGTTTGCGAAGCTCGAAGCCGATCAGCAGCTGGCTCTGACCGAGCTCGGGCTGGAGCCGGTGACGGCTCTGCTGGACCGCCTGGCGGCTTTGCTGGCGGAGCTCGAGAGCGGGGTTTCGTCTTCCCGGGCCAGGCGTCTGGCCTGGCTTCGCGACGCCAGTGTCTGGGTTACGGGTTTTGGCGAAACCCGCAGCTTCACACCGCAGGAACTTGAGATACTGGGCGCACTGGGGCGGATCGCGGCCCGCCTGACGGTGACGCTGGTCGGCGCGGGCGGAGGTTCGCGGGCGTCTGGTGCCACGGCGGCCACGGCGCCTGCCTGGCGCGGCGGGGCGGAGACCCTGGCCGCTCTGGAACGTGTGCTGCCGGGGCTGCGGCGTGAAGTGCTGGATACGGGGACGACGGCGGCCGCCTTGCTGCCGCGGGATCCGGTCCGGCTGCTCTATGCGGAGTCGGAGCTGGCGGAGGCGGAGGCCGTGGCCGCCCGCATCCATGCCGCGGTGCAGGCGGGTCGCCGCTACCGCGACATCGCCGTCTGCCATGCCCGCCCCGCCGGACTGGCTCAGCTGGCCCGCGCCTTCGCCCGCTTCCAGATCCCCGCCTATATCGACGACCGACCCTCCCTGGCAGAGGTCAGTCTGGCCCGCCTGCTGCAGCAGCTGATCGCCCTGGCCGCGGGGAACTGGGCGCGTTCGGCGCTGGTCGCCGCCCTGCGCTCGGGGCTGCTGCTGCCGCCGGGGCAGGAGGCGCTGGTCGATCGCCTGGAAAACCACCTGATCGCCCGCGGGATCGATCACGGCCGGATTTTCCACGATCCGGCCTATGCGGATGAGCCGGAGCTGCTGGCCCTGCGGCAGCAGCGGCTCGACCCGCTGCGTCCGGCCGTCGCGGTGCTTGGCCGCGCCACGAGCGGGGGCGCCGCCGGTGCGGCTCTGGAGCAGCTGCTGGCGGCCTCTGGGCTGCGTGACCTGCTGGAAGCCAGGATCGGGGCGCTGCAGGCTGCCGGCCAGGAGGCGGAGGCTGAGGCGCTGGTGCGCGCCTGGGCCATCCTGGGGGATTTTCTCGGTCGGCTGCGGACGGGCTTCGCATGCGATGTGATGGATGCCAGACGTCTGGGCGAGCATCTGGATGCCCTCTATCAGGTGGAGGCGGTCGGCAGTCTGCCTTCGCGTATGGATGAAGTGATTGTCAGCCCCGTGCGGCGTTTTGATTTCCTGCCGGTCAGGCAGCTCTTTCTGCTGGGTGCGTCCAGCGCGAATCTGCCCGGGAGTGGGGTGGCGACGAGCCTGCTGCGCGACGAGGAGGCGGCCCTGATCGAGGGGGAGGGCGGGGCCAGGCTGCCGGGCTTCGCCGTGAGCCGGCAGATCCAGCATGCCTTCTGGGTGGAGCAGCTTTTCCGCTGTCCGGCCGAGCGCCTGACGATTTCTCTGGTGGGGGAGCCGGGCGACCTGGCGACGATGCTGCGGGCCCGCTGCCAGTTCCTGGAGGTTGAGGAGAGCTCTGTCAGCGATCAGATTGCGGCGGGTGATCTGCGGCTGGTGGCACCGGAGATCGCCCTCAGAACGGGGGCGCTGCAGGCTGCGCTGGAGCGGCCCGAGCCTGTTGCCAACCGCTCGAGTGTCGAACCCGGAGCGGCCAGCGGCCGGGTGGCGCTGCTGCTGGGCAGTCCGGCCACGCTTTCGGTCAGCCGCCTGGAGAGCTACGCCGCCTGTCCCTGGCAGTTTTTTTCCGGGGTTCTGCTCGGCGTCGACGAGCGCGAGCGCTGGCAGGCCGACCCGCGCCTGCGCGGCGACCTGGTCCACGCCCTGCTGGAGGCGCTGCTGGCGGAAGTGGTCGGGGGCGCGGCGGCGGCGACCGCCGGGGCCGGAGATGCGGCCGGGGCCGGGGCGCAGCTGGCGGACCGGCTGGCCGCGCTGGAGGAGGGCGGTCTGGAGCGCCTGGCCGACCGCCTGATTGCGACGGATCCGCGCTTTGCCGCCTACCGCGCGGGTGGGGGCTTTCAGACCCAGCGCCGCAGCAGTATTGAGCGTGTCCGCGCCGCCCTGCCGGCGCTCTTTGATGAGCTCCGGAGCGGTGAATGGCGGCCTGCCGGCCTGGAGCAGCGTTTCGAGCTGGAGCTCGGCGCGGCGGGCCGCCTGGTCGGGATCATCGATCGCTGCGACCTGGCCGCGGATGGCGGCTCCTGGCGCCTGATCGACTACAAAACCGGTGCTGCGGAGATCAACTGGGAGCGCATGGCGGCCGGGCTCGACCTGCAGCTGCTGACCTATGCGGATGCGCTCAGCCGGAAGGCTGAGCCTGGGACTGAGCTGGAGGCCGGCTACGTTCTGCTGCCAAATCCACGCGAAAGTCTTCCCCTGCGCCCGGAGGACCCTGCAGCTGAAGCAGCGAAGGCCCGAAAGCGGCTTTATAACTACCAAAATCTGGGTCTTGATGGGCGGGAGATGGAGCGGGCGATCCGCTACAATCGCGGCTGGCTGCTGCGCCACGCAGAGGGCATCCGGGTGGGCCGCTATCCGGTCGAGCCGCGGCGCACCAGCGGGCGCGACCTGCCCTGCACCTGGTGCCCGCAGCGCCAGGCCTGCGGGATCGAGGTGCCGCAGGCCGAGTCGCGTCGCCTTAGCCTGCTGCCGCCGTCCGAGCCCGGTCAACGCAGCAGGCGACGCGATCGCTACATCAGCCTTCTGGGCGGCAAGGAGGCGGGCGAATGAGGAGGCACTTTGGGCGCGGAAGTGGCACGGCAGCTGCTAGCGCGCTGCCGGATGCCGGGCTTATGGGAGCGGAGATGGTGTGCTTGCCTGTGAGATTCCATTTTGAACGCCCGATCCCTTGTTCTGAGCGCATGGCTTCTTACTTTGAGAAATTGGGGCTGAGCTCTGCTCGCTTGAGACCGTTTTTAGGGTGCACGGCCCCACTTTCTGAGCAAAATTTCCGTTCTGCGCAGTCTGGAGCTGTCCAGAGCGTAAAAATTGCACACTTGACCCCGCTTTCTGAGCAAAATTTCCGCTCTGCGCAGCCTGGAGCTGTCCAGACCGTAAAAATTGCACACTTGAGGCCGCTTTCTGAGCAAAATTTCCGTTCTGCGCAGGCTGGAGCTGTCCAGAGCGTAAAAATTGCACACTTGAGGCCGCTATCTGAGCAAAATTTCCGATCTGCGCAGGCTGGAGCTGACCAGAGCGTAAAAATTGCACATCCCGCTCATCCCAGGCCGGCTTTCACATATCGGAGGTGGATTTCGTGAGTTCCCGTCATCCATTATCGTTAATCTCCCCCTTGGCTAATCTCAAGCGCCTTGGCCGGCAGGCTCAAGTCAAATGAGCGAGTCGCTTGCCTTCACACCCGAACAGCAGCGGGTAATCGACGAGGCTCCGGGCTCCATTCTGGTGACGGCAGCAGCCGGCTCCGGCAAGACCACAGTCATGGTCGAACGCATCGTCCGCCGTGTTTTGAGCGGAGAGGCCAGCCTCTCCCGTTCGATGATCATGACCTTTACAGAAGCGGCGGCGGCCTCCATGTCGCGAAAAATCGCCCGGCGCCTGGATGCGGCTCTGCAGGCAGCGACGACGCCGGCCGACCGCCAGCGCCTCGAAGAGGAACTGCTGAGCCTGCCCTTTGCACAAATCTCAACGATCCATGCGGCCTGCCTGCGCCTGGTGCGGCAGTTCGGCTATCTCCTGGAAGCCGAGCGCGATGGGCGCGGCCCCGTTCCGGCCGAGACAAGGACGAGTGACGCCGAGGAGTCCGGACGCAGCTTCCAGGCCGCGCTGGACCGCCTCTTGACCCTTGCCTCCGCCGCTCTCGACAAGGGCCCCAACACCGCGCCCACCGCGCCCGCCGACACCGCGCCCACCGCCGCCGCCGCACCCGCCGCCGCCGCCGCGCTGCTCGACGTGCTGCCGGAACCCGAGCTGCGCCAGCTCCTCGAAGACCTCTACCGCCAGCTGCGTGCCCTCCCGCACTACCGCAGGCATCTCGACAACGCCCTCCGCGCCGCCCATCAGGAAGCCGCCGACTTCGCCGCAGGCCCGCTCGCAGCCTGGCTCATCGAGCTCCTCGTCGAGCGCCTTGACGGCCTCCTGGCCCTCCGCGAAACCCTGCACGAACTTCTGGCGGATCCGGATGCCCTGATCTATTCACCCAAAACGCCCGCCAATGCGGCCAAAAACGCCGCCGTGACCAGCGGCCTCCAGACTCTCATGGATGAGGCGGCCCGTCTCCACCAGGAACTCACAACAGCCCCGCCGCACTGGGATGACATCGTTGCCCGCGCCCAAAGTCTCAGCTACCCCGAACGCAGCGGCCGCTACAGAAGCCCCGCCTCCACCGCGCTCCGCAGCTTCATCAGAGAAGAGATGGAGCCCGCTCTGGCCCCGCTGCTGCCGCGCGCCCCAAGCTACCGCGATCCCTTCGACGGCATCTTCACCCGCAGCGCCGCCGAAATCGGCGCTGAGCTCGAAACAAGCCTGCCCCTCCTCGACGCCTGTTCTATCGTCCTCGGCTGGCTTGACGACGAACTCATAGCCGGCCGCCAGGCTGCCCAGACGCTGGACTTCGCCGACTTCGAGCATCTCGCCCTGGCCCTGCTCGAGCGCGAAGAGGTCCAGAGCTGGCTCGGCGCGAACATCGACGAAGTTCTGGTTGACGAATATCAGGACACCAGCGCCCTCCAGAACGAAATCATCCGCCGCCTGGCCCCCGACCGCAACTTCGCCGTCGGCGACATCAAACAGTCCATCTACCGCTTCCGCCATGCGGCGCCCGAGCTCTTCGTGCGACGCATGGCTCAGGCCGCCGATCCTGCCGCGCCCGGCACGCTGCTTAGCCTCTCCGTCAACTTCCGCAGCGTCCCCGCCGTGCTCACGGCCGTGAACAAGCTCTTCGCAGCGATTATGAGCCGTGGCAGCGCCGACATCGACTACCGCGACGGCCACGCCCTGGTGCCGCACCGCCAAGACCTGTCCGTCCCGCCCCGACGGCCGGTGCGCCTCATCCTGCTGACGGGCGACGACCCCGCTGCCGGCGACGACAACGACAGCGACAGCGCGGACCTGGCCGATCTCCACCGCTTCGAACGGCAGGCCCTCTGGATTGCTGCAGAGCTGGCCGCCCGGCGCCGGGCGGGGGAGGACTTCGCCTGGCGCAGGATCGCCGTGCTCTGCCGCAGCAACAGCGCCGTGACGCAGGTGGCCCAGGTGCTCATCAACGCCGGCATCCCCGTTGCCGCGCGCCAGGAGGGCCGCTTTATGGGCAGCTGGGAGCTGGGCCTGCTCGACCAGCTGCTGCGGCTGGTCAACAACCGCCGGCAGGATCTGCCGCTTCTGGCCTGCCTGCGCCAGACCCCGGTCTACGGCCGCTTCAGCGATCTTGAGCTGCTGGAGATGCGCAGTGCCGCCCTGACCACAGGAGGCATTTCCCGCCGCGAGCCCTACCACTCTACGGTGTTTTGGTATTGCGAAGCCGGCCCCGACGACCGCCTCCGCAGCCGCCTGCAGCAGTTCTTCGCCTGGCTCGACCGCCTGGCCGCCGCCGCCCAGGAGCACAGCCTGCTGGATGTTGCCCGCCTGGCGATCGAAGACACCGGGCTTGAAAGTCTGCTCGCCTCCAGCCAGGGAGGCGCCCGCCGCCTGGCCACCCTGGACCGCTTCCTGGCCTGGCTCGCCGAATGGGAGCCCGTGCATGGCCGCGATCTGGGCCGCCTGGCCGACTTCCTGGAGAGCGAGCGCGCCCGCCAGCCCGAACAGAATCTCTTCGCCGACAGCGAAACGGCAGAGGACGCCGTCACCGTGACCACCATGCACCGCTCGAAAGGCCTCGAATTCCCGGAGGTCTACCTGATCGGGCTGGATGCGCGGCTGGGGCGCCGCTCTACGGCCGCCGTCGCCCTGCACAGCCGGCTCGGGCTGGGAGCGGTGGTTGCGCCGCCTGACCAGCCCCTGCGCTGGCCTTCCATCGCCCTCCAGATCATCCGCGAGCAGGAAATGCGGGAGGACTTCGCCGAAGAACTGCGCCTGCTCTACGTCGCCCTGACACGGGCGGAGGACTGCCTGACCCTTGTTGCCTCGCTGCCGGAGAATCCGGACTATCTGGCGACCACCGCCGAGCGTGCCGCCCGCCTGCCCGCCGGTCCCTGGCCCGCCCCTCTGGTCCGCGCCGCTTCAAGTGCGCGTGACCTCATTCTGCTGGAACTCTTCCGCCAGAATTCAGCGGAGGCGCTGCTGCGGGACGGCTGTCTGGAAGCCGCACATGTACGCGTGGAGCTTATACGCGAAGCCACCCTCCCGTCCGCCCCCACCGTGGTCTCTGCCTCCGCCACCGCGGCTTTGCCTGCCACCGGGGCGGTGCCGGTGACGCCGCTCGCAGCCTATGCCTGGCCGGATGCAACGAAGACGGTGCTGAAGTACAGCGTCAGCGAACTCAAGCGCCTGGAAACCAGCTATGAAGAGGAGGGCGAGCGTGCGTCGAGCGACGCCCTGCTTCTCCCCGAAGCCCGCGGCCAGGTTCTGGAGCTTAGCGACTGGGATCTTGCCGAGCATGACAGCGCAGCCGACCGGGGCCGCCGGCGAGGCACCGCGCTCCATCAGGCGCTACGCTTCCTGCCCGTCGCCGGGCTTTATCATTCTTCCGATACGCTAGCCGCACTGCGGGCCACACTTGACGAACTCGCGGCGGAGGGCGTTCTGCTGCCGGACGAGCGCAGCCTGATTGCTGGCCGTGAACCCGATCTGGCGGCGTTCTACCAGTCCCCACTGGCAGCCGAGATCGCGGCATGTGAACTTGCCGGGCGTCCCCTCTATCGCGAGATCCCCTTCTCCTATGCCTGGGAGGCTGCCAAGCTCTTTCCCGACCGCCGCTTTCCCCCGCACGAGAGCATCCTCATCCAGGGCATGATCGATCTTTACTTTACGGCGGAAGATGGCAGTCTGGTTCTGGTGGATTACAAGTCGGACCGCGTGCCACCGGATCCAGAAAAGGCCAGGGCTCTGCTTCTTGGTCGTTATCGCCGCCAAATCGAGCTTTACAGCCAGGCGATTGAACTCGGTACCGGCATGGCGCCCGCCCGCTGTCTGATCTGGTCGCTGCCGGCCCGCCGCGCTTTTGCGGTGGACCTCAACGAACGGAAATAGAAGCGTAAGATCATGGGTTTGTAGATCCATTGCCGGGACGAACGGAAGAGCCCCACCGGCACCTGGACGGAAAGAGCACATGTGTGATCAAGATAAGGAAAAGTCCAAACAGGATTTTGGATTTCTCTTTGTTTTGACGCCGGTTCTGTGCCTCTGGAACGACATGAACCCTGTCATGGAATCCTTTGACCTCAGATCCCGTTATCTCTCGAATGGCATCCGCCTGGATGCTTTGTCTTCATTCAGTGAAAACGATCTTCGGCGGCTGCTTTGTGCTTCGGCGGCTGCTTTGTGTCCTGAAAGGAGTTTTGTCATAGAATCATGAATCTTCGTCATCCGGTCTATCTGGCAGCCGCTGAGACAAAATCTGCGGAGCACGATGGCATGACGTCAAAACCCTCTTATTCTTGGGTGAAGAATCATTGTTTTGTTATGCCGGTGCACCTAATCGGTACACAGTGCACCAATTAGGTGCACTGGAAGCGGAGCTTCCTTCTTTCAGTATGCCTCACATAAAAGGCACTATTTGGACAACTGTGAAAAAACGGACCCCCTGCCTGGTTTCACGGGCACAAATGCGTTTTTTGACCTTCCCTGGTCGTTTTCACGTTCTCGTTTCAGAGCTTCCGCAGCAATTGTCGCCCGCACAACTGCTTCCCATCAATTCGTTTGCCGCCGCTTTGCAAAAAAGAATAAAAAAGAAAATGCGGCGGTGTTGCACCGCCAGTCGGCAGCAAGGGAGTGGACAATTTTTTCGTTCCTGCCCCGAATCCGGGGCACCAGCGCAATTTTTGTCCATCAGTGGACAATTTTTTCGTTCCTGCCCCGATTCCGGGGCGCAAACGGCCTTTTTTAGCCAGCCGTGGCCAGAAATCGGGGTTTGTGCCCGATTTCGGGGCACCAGCGCAATTTTTGTCCATCTGTGGACAATTTTTTCGTTCCTGCCCCGATTTCGGGGCACCAGCGCAATTTTTGTCCACCTCTTGGACAATTTTTTCGCTCCTGCCCCGGTTTTGGGGCACCAGCGCAATTTTTGTCCACCCTTGGACAATTTTTTCGCTCCTGCCCGGATTCCGGGGCACCAGCGCAATTTTTGTCCACCCGTGGACAATTTTTTCGTTCCTGCCCCGATTTCGGGGCACCAGCGCAATTTTTGTCCACCCCTGGACAATTTTTTCGCTCCTGCCCGCATTTGGGGGCACCAGCGCATTTTTTGTCCACCTCTCTCCCTATCGTGTCACCCTCAACTGCTAACTGCCCTCAAAGTTGTTGTCCGCTTACCAATTTGCGCATATTCTATAC
>JASGUW010000207.1 GCA_030055235.1 Bacillota bacterium | reverse complement strand
CTGGAAGAGGCAGCGATAGGGCACGCCGGAGGTCACGCCGATTTCCCGGCCGTGATACTTCGCTTCCGGGAAGGGCGCTTCCAGCTGGCAGCCAAGTCCCGCCTGCAGACTAAGCCATTTGCCGTCGCGCAGATACGACAGCCGGATGCCCTCGCCCTCCCTGTCGACCCGCACCGCCTCTATCCCGCTGACCGGCTTCACCAGGCGGCAGATGCGCCCGTCGATCTTCGCCATCCAGGGACTTGTCGTCTCTCCCGGCAGCAGGGGCATCCTCAGGCCGGCGATGCGCCGCTCAAGCTCCGCCTCACTGTTCTCTTTATTATCATTATTTAATATGCATTCATGCAAAATCTGAAGCAGGACCGGCACCGCCGCGCTCTGGGCCTGCGTGTCGGCGATGGTACAGATGACGAGGTCTCTCTGCGGGTAGCAGAAGGCCAGCTGTGAGCCCATGCCCAGAAAGGCGAAGCCTTCGTCCATGATCCAGATCTGATAGCCGTAGCCGACAAGATGCTGATTGTTTGCGAAGGCCTGCTCCGCCTCCGTAATCTGGAAGCTGGTGGCCTGGGCCACATAGTCCGCCGGCAGGATCGCTTCGCCGTCGAGTTTCCCGCCCTGATTCCAGAAGATGGCAAAGCGCGCCAGATCGCGAAGTGTACAGCAAACCGCCGAGCCGCCGAAGGGGATCCCGCCCGGCGCCCGCAGCATCAGGGCCTCCTCAGAAAAACCCAGGCGCCCCAGCAGCTTATCGCCGAGATAGCCCATGAACTCCTGTCCGCCAAGGCGTTCGACCAGGGCTGCCAGTACATTGGAGGCGGAGGTGTCGTAGCGGAAAATCGTGCCCGGTATGGTCTGAGGTTCCACCGTAAAGAACGGGCCCAGCCAGTCGCCTGACTGCGGGTGATAGCCGATCCCGCTCCGTCCCGTCGCCATCATCAGCATGTCGCGGATCGTCATTTCCCGGATCAGGGGATGGGCGTCTTTCGGAACAAGCTCCGGGTAGAAGTCGACGATGTGATCCGTCAGTTTGAGCTTCCCTTCTGCGACAAGCAGGCCAATGGCTGTCGCCGTGAACGACTTGCTGATCGAGTACATGCGGTGAATCGAGCCGCGTCCGAAAGGCGGCCAGTAGGCTTCCAGTTCGATATTCCAGCCACGGGCGACAAGCAGCCCGTGCAGGTTGAGCTTTTGTGCCGCAATTCCGTCAAGCAGACGCAGAAGTCGCCCGGCCGGAATTGTCCGCCCGCTCTCCGATGTGTTTCTCAGCCTTTCCCGCATGCCCGTCTCCTCCTGTAGCTGTCAGTCAGCCAAGTAAAACAATCTCCTATCTAGAGTATAATTCATTACCAACAATCGCCACGGAAGAGGCAGGCCGGCCGCTTCCGATAATCAGAACAAATTCGAGGTACTATGAGACAGGTAAAACCCTCTTCCCGTAGACGAATGCGTCTTCTCCCGAAGATTCTTCTGGGGATTCTGGCAGCTGTCATCCTCCTGATCGGTGTGGCCGCTTTATATGTGAATCATCTGCTCAACAAAATCGAGTATGAGGACGAATTCACGGTTCCCACCCTGTCCGGCCTGGCAACGGACAGACACGGCAACCTGATTCTTCCGGATTTTGATAACCCGGAAGGTTCTGAAGCCGTGGCCACGGATGAGGATGGCAATCCGATACGCAGCACCATACCGACGGAGTACGGAACCATTGAGGACAGTGAAATCGCGGTCATTGCCGGGGATCTTAAAGAGGCGTCCGAAGACGGCTCGGAACTGCTGTCCGACAAGAATGTGATCAACATCATGCTGATTGGGACCGATAACCGTGAGCGCGGTCAGTATCGACTTTCCGACACCATGATCCTGCTGTCCATCAACCGCAGTAAGGGCAAGCTGGTCATGACCTCCCTGATGCGCGACATTTATGCCTACATACCGGGCAGAGGCAATGCCAAGCTCAACGCAGCGACGGCCATTGGCGGACCGAACCTTCTCCTTCAGACCGTGCGCGACATGTTCAAGATTGATGTGCAGGAGTACATCATGGTGGACTTTTACTCAATGGCGGAGATCATTGATGTCCTGGGCGGGGTCGGCATTGAGGTTTCGGCGGCGGAAGCAAATGCGATCAATATTCATGTTCGTCAGGCCGCACCCGGCCGCGAGCTGCTCAGCGGATCCGGCTATAAAAATCTGACCGGTCCCCAGGCGGTCGGCTACGCACGCATTAGGAAGATCGGCAATGCTGATTTCCAGAGAACCGAACGGCAAAGAACCATACTCAATGCCATCATCGGCAAAACCAAGTCTGCCAGCATCGGCACACTGAATAATCTTTTGAATGCGATCCTGCCGAAGGTGCAGACCAATATCAGCAAGGGCTCCTTCCTGCAATATCTCACGATGGCTCCTGCCATTCTCAACTACCCCATCGTGCAGGCACGTATTCCCAGCTCGGGCACCTACAGAGGGGTCAGTTTTACCGATGTGGTGGACACGCTCGTAATTGACATTCAGGCAGCCCGGGACCTGCTGAAAAGAGAGATATACTGATACGCCGCACAGCTGCGCATCAAGTTCGCGGCACATCCTGCCGTTGTGCTCTCTTCGCCTGCAGACAAGGGGCGCTTCCGCTGATTTTATTGAATATTAAAGGGGATTATAATGACAAATTCATCCATTCGTGGTGCTGAACATATTGTAGTGGTCGGTCTGGGCTATGTCGGCCTCCCACTCGCCGTCGCCTTTTCGAAGCATTTCAAAACGACCGGTTTTGACATCAACGCCAGAAAAATCGCCGAGTACAAAAACGGCATCGACTCGACCAGGGAAGTTGGAGATGACGAACTCAGAGCCTCCAGCATCTTTTTCAGCTCCGACCCCCGGGTCATTTCCGAAGGCAGCTTTATCATTGTCGCCGTGCCAACGCCAATCAACGCTGACCGCACACCTGACCTGAAAATATTGGAGGCGGCCACCCGGACGGTCGGACAGCAGCTTTCGCCTGACTCCGTTGTCTGCTTTGAATCAACTGTCTATCCCGGTGTTACAGAGGATATCTGCGTACCGATCCTGGAGAAGGAATCCGGTTTGACTTGTGGCCGGGACTTCCGTGTTGCCTACTCTCCGGAACGCATCAATCCGGGCGACAAGGTACATCGCCTGGAGTCGATCGTTAAGGTGGTGTCCGGCATGGATGAGGATACCCTGAATATCGTCGCGGATGTCTATGCCCAGGTTGTCCATGCCGGTGTCTACCGTGCCAAAAGCATCAGGGTGGCAGAAGCTGCCAAGGTCATCGAAAACAGTCAGCGGGATATCAATATTGCCTTTATGAATGAGCTCGCGATCATCTTTGACAAGCTTGATATCGATACGCAGGCCGTCCTTGAGGCAGCCAGGACCAAGTGGAATTTTCTCAACTTCCATCCGGGTCTGGTGGGCGGACACTGCATAGGTGTCGACCCCTACTACCTGACCTACAAAGCCGAGAGTGTCGGCTATCACAGCCAGATCATCCTGTCGGGGCGGCGCATCAATGACGGTATGGGCGAATACATTGCCGGCAAAATCATCAAAAGTCTGGCCCGGAACCAGACGACCATTCACGGGGCCAAAGTTGCGATCATGGGGATCACGTTCAAAGAGAACTGCCCGGACCTCAGAAACTCCAAGGTTTTTGACATCATTCATGAACTTGAATCATTCGGCTGTGAAATTATCGTGAGCGATCCGGTGGCGGACCCCCAGGATGCTGACAAACAGTACGGCTACCAGCCGGTCTGCCTGGAAGACATCAAGGGCGTTGATGCGGTTGTCTTCGCCGTCAGACACAGTGAATACCAGCACATTTCACTGGACGATGTCAAAACCTGGTATTCGGACGAACATGGTAAAAAACATGTCCTGATCGACATCAAAGGCATCTTCGATCGCAGCGAGGCCGAAGCGGGCGACTTTTTGTACTGGCGCCTGTGAGGAGCTGTCACCGGGGAGCTCCCTGTCCGGCCGGGGGCTCCCTGTCTGTTTGGAGGCGACTGCCGACAGACCTGTTTAACGGCTCCTTACTGTCATCAGGCTCCCGATGCCACGGAGCAGTCGTTTGATTTCCGTATGGTACAAAACCATGAGCAAAGCCGCCAGCAGCAGCTGTCCGCCGATACGCACGGCCTGGCTGTCGAGATAGAGAAGCAAAAAGGCCAGCACGCAGGCCAGAGTGGAAACAAGTGTCTTCATCAGGCAGTAATTGACATTGATCGACTTTCTCAGGTCAAGGATTCGGTATCCCCAGACAGCGACAAAACCAATAACGAGTGAAATGCAGGCGCCGTAACCCGCAAATTTGGGGATAAGCAGATAGTTGACCAGCAGAGTGGCGCTGCCGCCGAACAGCGTAGACCAGAGGACACCCTTCGTCTTCTTCACTGCCAGATAGATTGATCCCTGGAAGGAGGACAGGCTGGAAAAGACCACGCTGAGCGTGATCAGAGGTACGTAGTACATGGAAACACTGTATGCACTTCCGATGATCTTCCAGACCAGAGGCAGGAGGATGATGAGTCCCAGACAGAGCATGAACAGGATCATCTGACTCAGGTTATAGAGCTCAGAGTAGAACTCGTCCCTGTCATCCTTTTCATACTCCTCGATGGCCGTGATCTGCCAGGCCTGAACGAACATCTGCATGGCGATGGTGATGACGGTGGGAATCTTCGCGGCGACGGCAAACAGGCCGCTTTCAGAAATACTGTGGTAGTTGACCAGAAAGAGTCTGTTGGAGGCGCTGATGGCCCACCATAGCAGGGCATTGGGGATCAGCGGCACAGAGTAAGAAAGCATCGCCTTCAAAAGAGGACTGCCCCGTCTCCTCCTGACATAGTTCCGGGGCGACGGCATCTTCGGCAGCATCACGACAATCGAGGCGATATAGGCCACGATCAGGCTGTAGAAATAACCTTCTACCCCCATCCCTCTGTAGGCAATGAAATAGATATTCAAGGCCGCCAGCACAAAGGTGAGCGTCAGGCCGCTTACCGAGTAGACTTTGATATGATCCATGGCCCTCAGGTAGTATCCTATCGTCATCCGGCATGCATTGAGGAAGATCAGGAGCAGGATGAAGAGAAGATGGAAACCGGGCATGAAAAGGGAAAGCACAGCCAGAACTGCGGCGAAAATTCCCGTGCTGACCGCGATCAGGCGCATGGCACACGACAGAACCTCCAGCGGTGAATAGGTCTTGTCCATGCTGAATCGCAATACGGCGTCGTAAATCGACAGCGTCAGAACTGGAACCATGGCAGTGATGATCTGGGTCACGGCATCAATGGTTCCATACGCCTCCTGGGTCAGGTAATTGGTGTAGAGGGGCAGGAGAATCAGCTGTATGGCCTTGCTGCCAAAGTTGCCTATGGCATAGATGCCGGTATTCCCAAGAAGCTTTCTGTATCTGCTCATGAGAACTGTTTCTTCCACATGACGATATTCCGGTAAGGAAGTTTGATGCCGGTAACAATTTCACCCCTCACCACATCAGACAGATCTTCGAGTTTTTCTGTCGGCAGATAGGGTATGTTTACATCCCTGCACAATTCCAGAGAGCGGTTATCCAGCGCAATAATCAGGGTTCTGGCGCCCTGACGCAGGGCATGAATGCCCCCGTGCAGGCGGTTCCCCACATAATCCGGCGCCTGGGGGGACTGCAGAAGATGAGTAAAGGCCTCCAGGGATGGCGACAGCACCTGGATCTTATCCGACCCGGAGACCAGTGACTGATAATACTTGAGATCTCTGATGCCCTGGGGCCAGAAATACAGGCTGCTGTAACTCTGCTGCAGCAGAGCGATCAGCTTCCTGTCTCTTTCGGCATCCTGCCGATAGTCCGTAAGGGTGAAGACAACCGCATCTGACTTTTTCCTGCGAATGCCGCTGCAGTGCTCCGGAGTGAGCGCCCAGGTGGTCGGACAGGCCGTAAAGAGCACATTCTGATAGCCGAGGCGATTCAGCATTTTGAGGGTGTACTGATCCCTTACACTGTGCAGCAGCTCAGGATGCAGGATCTGCTTCCAGAGAAAGCGCTGTCCCAGCGCGACCTTGTCGCTGTAATGGCTCCAGCCGACACCCATGAGTATGGCAGGACCCCAGCGCTTTCTTGACACAAACGAGGTGGCCCACTGCTTGCGGTATCCGTAGGTAGGATTGGGGTTCAGCAGATTGCTTCCCATGACAATTTTGAAATCAAAATCGCAAAAGCGCCTGCCCATGTAGAAATTCAGCGGCAAACGGGTTGACACCCGTACGACAAAGTCATCTTGAAAGGCGGCTGCCAATTCCGCGCGGCAGGCCTGACTGATGATTTCATCGCCCAGATTAAAGGTACTTATGGCTGGATCTGCCAGTAAAATTCTTCGCATTTTCTCTTCTTTCAGAACATAAATCGATACGGGATAATGGCAATATTATCTTTGAGAAGTATATAGCTGTAGTACAAGATCAAGATTGCGGCAAGGATCAGCTGCTTCTTCCCCCTGATTCTTTCGTCTCTGCCCAGCAGCAGCACCAGAGCCAGATAGAAGTACTGTGTCAGGCGGAAGTGCGCGGGCACCCATGAGTAAAAGAGATTGAAAATAAGACAGACAAAAAGAAGGTTCGCTATACGCATGGGTATATCAAGGCTCTCTTCTTTTCGTTTTTCGTCTGTCGCTTCCGTCAGCCCCTGGCCCGCCAGATAATTGAGAAGCAGCATCAGTGCGACAAAAAGAATGGTCGAAAGGCCCCATTTGTTGGTGTACTGGGCATAGACTTGGGTGTCAGGTCGCAATAAAGGGGCAAGCACAGACAAAAGGGGGTCACGCAGAAGAAAAAGGAGCGCTGAAAGCGATGCGGCCAGTATGGCGAATTTACGGTTCAGATCGATGTAGATGGGGATGAGTATAAGAAGTACTATGGCGGCCGTGATATGGAAGGATGCCGCCAGCAGAAGCAGACCCACACCAATGGCAACATGCTTACGTGATCTTCTGTCCTCAAGAATAATCATCAAGCCACAGGCGACCAGCGCGAAAGCGGCAAACTGTCGCAGAGCCGAAAAGCCCAGGGCGAAGAGGAAAAAGCAATGATACGACAGTATGGATATAAAGCGGTTTTGGGCGTTCCGATGCATCGCAAACAGCAGAAGCGACTGCGACAACGTCGTTATGATCAGCAGATAGACCTCAAAACTCGAAGTGAAGAGTCGAAGAAAGGAGGAAAAGAGATAAAAGCCCGGCTCATACTTTGAAAAGAAGAGCGTTGAGTAAAAATGACTGCGATACCTCAGAGTGTCGGCGCCAACGGCTGTAGAGCGAAGGACATAGGGCAGGAGCGTGGCAGCATAGCCGAGCACGAAGAAAAGCAGTTCCACCCTTTTACCGTTTTTCTGCGCGGCTTCCAGCCGACTGCAGGCAAAGGGCTTATTCTCCCAGATAAAGAGAGGAGCGGCGGAGAGAAACATAAACATGAGGTAGACAATCATGACGCGAACAATCCTTCATATATGCTGCGATAGGCGTCAAGCACAGATTCCAGGTCGTAGCCGGCTCTGATGACGTCTTCTGAGCGTTCGGTGCGGGTATCGCCACGCGGGGCCTGCAGGATCGTTTCAACCCAGGCGTCCGGATCCATTTCCAGCCGGTAAACCAGGTCAGTGATCACAGCTCCCGGTGAGATGGCCGGTGAGATGAGACAGGGAGCTCCTGTCGCCTGTGCCTCTACAAGTGCCGTACCCAGGCCTTCGAACGTGGAGGGAAAGAGGAAGACATCACAGGCCTGCAGAAGCTCTGGCACATCGTCACGAAGACCCAGAAAGACCACGTTTTCAAGGTGCCTGAGCCGGCACATCTTTTTGATTTCCTCCAGCAGGGAACCGGCACCGATCAGGTAGAGCACCCAGTGATCCAGGCCGCGCTGTCTGGCCCTGTCCATCATTTCTATCAGAAAGGCATGGTTCTTTTCGAAACTGAAGCGACCTACGTGCATCAGGCACAAAGTCTCTTTCTCGAGCTGCAGCAGAGCTCGATATGTTTCGCGTGTATCCGGTGAAAATGTAAAGCTCTCAAGGTTGATGGGGTTGTGAATAACATGAAAGCAGGCTTTTTCCACCAGCTCTTCGCCAAAGAGCCAGATCCCCGCTTCTTTTGAACACGCTAAACAGACATCGGCGTAGCGGCTGATCCCCGGGGCAAGAAACTGCCGAACAAGCCGCTTCAAACCCTGACCATGGCTCATGCCATGTGAGTGGGCTATGGTGTGAATGCCCTTCCTGCGGGCTTCACGCAGGATAATGGAAGCGGTGCTGCGTACATGGCAGTGAAGAATCGTCTGATCCTGAAACTGCTTCAAATATGATCTCCACCAGTGGCCATAGGTCCAAACTGTTTTGGGAGAAAAGATGGGACAGCAGACCAGGTCGATCCCGAGTCGCTTCAACTCTGCGGCGTAATACGCCTTTCGTTGACCGTGCTGAACCACCAGAATCCTGACATCCGGTGATGAAGACGCGCGGAACAGCGTCATCAGGAGGCTTTCGATACCCCCCATGTTCATCACACCCACTACATGGATCAGCGTCCGCATTGATACTGTTGTCTAACTCAGCAATTCTGAGAGCTGTCGTTTAAGGTTTTCGGATTGGACTTGAATGTTGTTTCGTGATGTCTCTACTTCACCGACATCTGCACCCGTGCGTCCGGTCACTGTATCCAGCAGATGCAGCATGGTTTCCATCCAGCAAGCGGATTCAAGCGCTGTCAGGAATATTCGGGAAGTAAAAACAGCATCCTTATCAATTCTATCAGAACAAATAACAGGGAGCCCGGACATCTGTGCTTCCAGCAGGGTAAACGGAATACCTTCGTACAGTGAAGGCATTAACAGGCAGTCCAGAGCCGAATACACACGGGCCACATCATTGCTGTGTCCGTGAAAAACTACATACCGGCCCAGAGAATACTTTTCAACCAGACGCCTTAACTCTGCTTCTTCCGGCCCCTCTCCGACGATGACATAGCGAAACTCTCTTGTTCCTTCCGCCTGGAGTCTGGCAAACAGAGGTATGAGAAAGCTTAGATTTTTGACGGCGGAAAGACGACTGACAGAACCGAAGAGAAAGAGGTCCTTGTCGAGGCCATTCTCCAAGCGCCAGTTTTCTCTGTCCTGGCTCCTGAACGCATAATCCTCCGGATCGATGGCATTCGGCGCTATATACTTTTTTTCATCAGGCATGCCGGCAAACATATAGTTCCACGACTGCCGGGAGCAGGCCCAGAGTGCACTGGCCTGGCGCAGGTTTGCCTTATTGAGCCTGTGCAGGACTTTCGTGATCCAGGATCCTGAATCTTCGGTTGTATGGGAGTGAACGATTCGTACTTTGACCTGGTGTTTCGTCGCAATCTGCAGCAAAGCCAGATCGCTCAAGGAGCTGACATGCATCCAGACTATATCGTACTGGTCCTGTTTCAGGGCGTTTTCCAGAGCTCTGTTATACGTGAGCACCGAGTTTCTTCTGGGCGGCACATAGATGAACCTGCGCACCATGGATTCCAGACGGGGAAGATATGGAAGATGCTCATCATGGATGATGCAGTCGATTATGAAGCCGTCAGCTGAGAGACAGCCGGCAGTATTCAAGATGTACCGCTCTATCCCCCCGAACTTCAGTGACAGGCCTGAAATCAGGATCTTCACGTTTTTCATCATCGTGTGCAGCCTGCATCAGCTGATGCAGCAGGAAGCCTGCTGGCAGCTGCTGCCGTTGATTTCATGAGAGAAACGTATTTCTTCACAGCCATGCACCTGGACTCTTTTGTTTTCCGCGGCCCGTTTCAATATGACTTACGGTACCAGTCAATGGTCAAGCTGATTCCTTCCGCCAGGTCATGGGTAGGCTTGTAGCCAAGATCCTCCCCTGCCCTCTCAATGGAGGCAAAGCTGTGTTTGATGTCCCCCGGCCTGGTGTCCACAAATTCCATGCGGGGAGTCGCACCCAGCTGATCACAGATCATCTGGTAAAGATCAAGTATGGTTGTTCTGGATCCCGCAGCAATGTTGTAGACATTCCCGGAAATGCTGGATGGAGCCAGACAGGCTTTCAGGTTGGCCTGTATGACATTGGCGATATAGGTGAAATCCCGCGACTGGGTTCCGTCTCCATGAATCTGAACGGGCTCATCTTTCAGCGCGGCACAGATAAATCTGGGTATGACCGCTGCATAACTGCCAAGGGGATTCTGATTGCGGCCGAAGACATTGAAATAGCGCAGTCCACAGGTCTCGACAGCATAGAGGCTGGAGTACAGGCGACCATATTGCTCATCCACACTCTTTGTCAACGCATACGGTGACAGCAGCCTGCCTTCAACACCCTCGACTTTTGGCAGCTTGGGATGGTCGCCGTAAACAGATGAACTGGACGCATAGACGAGCCGTCTGACCGAATTCTGGCGGCATGCCTCCATGATGTTCAGAGTTCCCTGAATGTTGATCTGCTCATAAATGAGGGGATATTGAACACTGCGCGGCACACTGCCCCAGGCGGCCTGGTGCAGAACATAGTCCACGCCCTCCGTTGCCTTCAGACAGGCATTGAAGTCCACGATGGTATCTTCAATGAACTGGAAATTGGGGTATTCCAGCAGATCCTCTATGTTTTTACGAAAACCATTCGACAGATCGTCAAAACAGCGGACCTCGAATCCATGTCGCACTAAAACGTTACAGAGATTCGAGCCAATAAAACCAGCTCCACCGGTAACCAGAAAAACGCTGTCAGGCTTTATCTGCGTCAGTATTTCTTCGTACATGTTATCAGGCATATTCTCTCCTTAGAAAAAAACATAAAAATGCAAAGCGCTTTGCACTTCCTTAATCAACCATAGAGTATGCAACAAGTCCCGATATTTTGCGAGGTCTCAAACTCAAGCATTCAAGTCCTGAGCTGGGTGCACGTCATATTTGCCGGAATTCGAATAAGCATTCCAGAAAGACGGCAGGCAGGCTCACCCGCATCGCGACAGTGCACTCAAAGCTCAATCCGGCACGAACCTTTTGAAAGAGGGGGCAGCCTGGGCAATCGTCAGTCTCTGACCCGCCAGGTTGACTGCTTTTCCAGCGTTTCTGGCACTTTACATTTCACCGTTTGCATGACACATTTTCTATAACGAATTAACACGGGAGGCCTCCATATGGCGCTCAGAAAGTACACGGTTCCGCTTCCTGAAAAGCACACCAGTGCCGATAAAAGCGGTAAATATCCATATGTCTACCATCGCAGTAACTATCGGCGGAACGATAAGGGACAACCAGTCCATGACCGGACACTCATTGGAAAACTCGATCCCGAAAATCCGGGTCAGATGTTCCCCAATGACAATTATTACAAGATCTATCCCCATGAGGACCAACGGGAGTTTCAGTCGCCTGGAGTGAGGGGTTTTTCTTCCTGTGGTGCCACGCTTTTCCTGTCCCTGCTCTCCGAGCGCCTGGGTATCACGGCTTTGTTGGAGAGGATCTTTCCTCGCTACTGGGAAGGAATGCTTCAGATTGCCATGTACATGCTCTGTCGGGGCAACGTGATGATGTACCTTGATGACTTCTATGAGGAGCATCACCCCATTTTTGTGAGTGCCCCGTGCTCCAGATATCTTTCAGTGATTTTTGAAAGCGTCGATGAAGACAGCATCCGGGACTTCATGGAAGCCTGGCAGGCTCCTGCTGCCACGAAAGCACGGAAAACTGTCTGTTACAACGTAAAGAGTATTTCGACAGCAGGCAGAGATATTGATCTGGCGGAAAGAGGCTACAACCAGGATCACGAGTACTTGAGTCAGATCAACGTGGCTTTGTTTTACTCTCAGACAAGCCGGCTACCGGTCTGCTATGAGCTGTCGAGCAGAAGCAGCGACGTATCACAGTTCGAGATCCTGATGAGGGCAGCGATGGAACGTCATCTTGATTCCAGCTTTTTAGTTTTGGAACATACATCAGTGGACACGGACGATATTCTCTACCTCAAAAAGTGCGGGATCCCTTTCGCCATGGCCGTCACGCACAGCGACCCGGTTTTTTGGGAGCCGCTGCTGGAGCACAGTGATGCCGCCAGAGGCTTTGACAGATTTTCGCGGCAAACCCGGGAACGGGCAGTATCCAAAGCGATATCTGGATCAAAGAAGAGCGTTTTCAGCTCAGTGTCTACCATGACGCTGAGAAAGAACTAAGAGGCCGTCAGGATCTGGCTGCCGCCCTGGAAGAAAGAGAAGAAGACTTAAGGCAGCAGGTGGGCCGGCAGATGCCAAAGCAACAGGACGCCTGTTTCCTGATTAAGGAAGAGAACGGGCAGATTGCTTCTATAGAGCGAAAGCAGGAAAAGATCGCTGAAGCGGCCAAAGTCCTCGGTGTGTTCGGCATTCTTTCGCATGGCATTTCCCTGACAGCAGATGAGATCCTCCTTTATTGCCGCCGGAGGGATGGCATCAAAGCAGGCTATGACAACATGAAAAACCACCTTGACTGCTACCGCCTGCGTATCCACTCGGACCAGGCAATGAAAGGAAAATTCTTTATCGCCTTTCTGGCCCAGATTCTCTATGCCGAACTGTCCCGGACTCTCTGGTCCCCCGAGATTGATCCGAAGACACTCCCGATAGAGACGAGCAAGCAGCTGCTTATCGAGCTCGAAAAGATCAGGCTGGTCGAGTACGAAAGTGCCAATGAGCTTTTCCGCCCTCTCACAGGCAAGCAAAAAGGCATTTTGACACTCTTTGGCATCGAAGCAGATGATTTTTGCAGGAAAGCAACAGAGCTGGAGCACTACGACTAAAAGCAGCCAGAAAACCCTATCAGCATGATCCGGTGGCTCAGAATCTCCCGGCAGGAAGCCCATAATTCGGCGGACTTCTTCTGCTGCTTTTAGAAAATGGAGGCGCTTCGATTGCTTCCGGAGCACATATCAAGCTGAATCAGAGCTGCCAGGGCTGGTACAGACTTCTATCTGCAGAGCAGGAACTCTGGCTCACCGCGAGCGGTCATCTTCTTCCCGTTTTCTGGTCAGACAGGAGCAGAACGTTCAGCCGCGTCCCTTCTGAAGCAGCTACTCAGCGGCACTCATAACAATGCCGATAATATTGGCATCCACGTTTTCCAGCGCCTGCAGAGACTCCTGCAACTGCCTTTTGGTGACACGACCTTCGGTAGCCGTAATCACATAGGCATCTACAAGTGGCTGTAAAGCAGCGGCATCCGTGAACTCCGAAACCGGAGGTGTGTCCAGGAAAATGACATCGTAGCGGGTTCGGACGAAGTCCATCAGTCTTTTCATGGAGTGACCTGCCAGCAGTTCAGACGCGTTAAATGCCTGTCTGTCGGAAATCAGATGATCGAGACTCTTACCAGTCACAATGCTTCCGAAGTCAAGTTCGCCATTGAGCACCCTGAATAGACTTGTATGTTTTTTATTGCTGATTCTGCTGTTGACCAGATACTTGCGCATATCACAGTCTATGAGCAGGACTCTTGCATCCGTCAGGGCATAGCGGTGAGCGATTTCATCTGACAGATGGTGCTCCTCTTTCGTCGCAGGTACCACCGCTATGGTCTTCAGCTTCTCCCTGCAGACAATGTTCATCAGGTTGCTGCGTAAAACATTCAGGCTTTCAAGCCGTTTGCCCCCCGGCAGGGATACTGCATCCGGACCCTGCTTCCCTTCTTTTTGAGCGGCGATAAGGCCCAGAAGAGAATATGTCATATTCGCTGCCAGTTCGTCAGCTGAATAAATATACATCTCCTTCCATTCCAGAAGAATGACGAAGACCAGGCCCAGAAACAGTCCGATGGCTGCAACCAGGATGATATTGCGCGTGGTATATAGAGAGACCGGCATGGTCGGTACGGCGCTGTATTCCAGCACCTTGACGCCATGGAGCTTGGTTTTTGCGTCCAGGGTCTTTAAAAACACGGCCAGGTATTCGTTGGCTATGTCCGCCGCCATCTGGGGATCCGTATCCGTTACCAGAATTTCCAGGATGGAGGTATTCTCCCGTGCACGCACCGTGACTGCCTGGGAAAGGTTCTTTGACTGCATATTGAGCTTCAGATTGGCAGTAACCTGATCCTGTACCAGAGAGGAGTTTAAAATATAGATACAGGTATTGACGACATTCTCCCTGCTGTCCGGCTTATTGGCCTGGAGCTCGGGATGAGAATCTTCTCCCATACTCCCCATGACCAGCGTTGCCTTCGCTTCATACCTGGGAATGGGCAGGTAATCATTCAGGAAGAAAGCAAATTCCACGACAAGAAACGTGATCAGGATGAGATGAATACGCTTTTCGATTCCCATCCGAATCTGCCGCAGTGAAAGTTTTTTCATGTATTCACTGTGCATGGCGTAACCTGTCCATGTTATTGGGTCTTCCTCCACAGCTGACAAGCTGAACATCTACCCTGTCTGACGACGCCGCCGGGTTTTCTCCTGATGACTCCACTCAACGGATTTCCGAGTAGATTTTGCCTCGACATTATACAAGAGGCGAAGTCTGACACCCTGCGCCCGCCTCTCCTGAGAGGCTCAGCCATTTCGATCTTTCAATCGCGTCCGCATAAATCCATAAAAAGGGCCTCTCCCCTCGAGCCCTTCCTTATGCAGGCTTGCCAATCTTTTTCTTTTTCCATTCCTGAACTGGAAGTTCCCGGGATCGATGGTAGAATCGAGACGACTTGACCACGGTACCCTTTGACCGCGGGCGAGACTGGAGTGATAAAGATGACCGATGACGAGGCTCAACCGCGCGGGCAGCGTCGCCCGGGAAGAAGGTCAGCCGACCAGACGGCTCGGCCGGAAATCCGACGACACTCACGCGGCGGCCGTTACTTCCCCTTTGTAGCTGCCGATGCACTGGACCCTGATGAGATCTGGCGTTTTACCGACCGACCAATTGCCTGGATTTTCGCAGTTCTTCGCGGTGACCGTGGGAACTTTCTTTTTGCCTGCGTCCTGAACCTGCTGTTCTCGATGCTCGCACTGCTGCCGGCCATCGTCGTCGGCCGCTTTGTCGACACCGTGCTCCGCGAAAGGGACTTCCGCCATCTCGCCGTCTTCCTGACGCTGATGGTTCTGATCCCGGTCATCCGCTCGGGAATGCTGTACACCTTTCGCCATATCTTTGACCGCATTGGCATGGATGCCATGCTCAACATCCGCCACGCGATCTATCGCCATCTGCAGCGGCTGGACCAGTCCTTCTACAGTGAGACACCAACCGGCACGGTGATGGCCAACATGACCGGCGATCTGGAGGCAATCCGCCACTTCGTCGCCTTCGCTGCGTTCTCGACCATCGAACAGATCTTCCTGTTTGTCATCGGCATCAGCTATCTGCTCTCCGTCAGTATTCCGCTGGCGCTGGCCACACTGGTCATGGCGCCCCCCATCTTCCTGATTATCCGCCGCTTCAGCCGCCACATCCGCCCCATGTGGAGCCAGATCCGCAGCCAGTTCGAGAGACTCAATGATGTGGTCCAGCAGAATATCAGCGGCAACCGGGTCACCCGTGCCTTTGTCCGCCGCGATCATGAGATTGAGCGTTTTGAGGCTGAAAACCAGAAATACCGCAATGCCCACGGCGAGGCCGCCCAGGTACGTGCCCGCTACATCCCCGCCCTGGATGCCGTCGCCAGCTTCATGAGCGTGCCGATCATCATTCTGGGCGGCTATCTGGTCATCAGGGGCCAGATCAGCATCGGCGAACTCGTCACCTTTAACGGCCTGCTCTGGGTTCTGCAGAATCCCACGCGCATCATCGGTTTCCGCATTGACGACATTCAGCGTTTCTCGACCTCAGCCGCCAAGATCATCGATCTCCTGGCCACGCGATCCGCTGTCGTCGATCCCGCCGAACGTCCGCCTGAAAAGCCCAGCACTGCTGTGGCCGAAGAAGCCAGTGAAGACGCAGAAACAACAGAGGACGACAGAAAACAGCCCTTTACCAGGCAGGTGAAGCATGTGACAGAAGCTTCCGTCGCCGCCCAGGTCGCACTCGAACACGCACGCCACGACAGCGAGCAGATCACCGCCCCCGCCCTTGACCCCGCCCCGCTGAAGCGCCGTGAGGATCCGGAGCATCTGGTCGCTTCTGCCCCGCCGGACGAGGTCGACCGCCACGGCATGGATGCCCGCTGGCTCCGGGCCTACGACGAGCGCCGGGCTGCCGAACTGGCGATCTGTCCCCTGCGGGGAGAGATTGAGTTCCGTAACGTCAGCTTCCGCTATCCCAGGAGCGGTATGCGAGGTAAAGGCGAAGACAGCCTGAAGTCCGTCAGCTTCCGGGTGCCACCGGGTTCGACGATCGGCATCATGGGTTCGACCGGCAGCGGCAAAAGCACCCTGCTGTCCCTGATCCCCCGCATCCATGACGCCAGCTCCGGCACCGTCCTGATCGACGGTGTCGACGTGCGCCGGTACCCGCTCGAAGCCCTGCGGCGCAACATCGGAGTGGTGACGCAGGATGTCTTTTTGTTCTCGGATTCCGTGCACAACAACATCGCCTACGGCCGTCCGGATATAGATGATGAAGCCGTCCGCGCCGCCGCCGGGGCCGCCGCAGCAGGAGATTTCATCCCGCGCATGTCCGAAGGCTATGACACCATCATCGGCGAACGCGGCGTCGGCCTCTCCGGCGGCCAGCGCCAGCGCATTTCACTGGCACGCGCGCTCCTGATCGACGCCCGTATCCTGATCCTCGACGACACCACCTCCGCCGTCGACATGGAGACCGACCGTCTGATCCGCGCCTCGCTTGCCGAACGGCGCGACGAACGCACCACCCTCATCGTCGCCTCCCGTATCGCCTCCATCCGCGACGCCGACTGCATCTACATTCTGGAAAACGGCGAGATCGTCGAGTCCGGCACCCACGATGAGCTCATCGCCCTGGATGCCTACTACGCCGACATTTTCCGTACTCAGATGGGACAGATCCGGACGACCCTTGACGATCTGCGAAAGGCAGGCAGCCATGGCACGCCGTAATCGCTACGATATTGATGAAGAACTGGAGACGCCATTTAACGGCAGGCAGTTCGTGCGCATGCTGGACTACGCACGCCCCTATGCGCGGCTGCTGGTCCTGACACTGGTCATCATGCTGCTCATCACCGCATTAAACCTGCTGACCCCGCTGATGATCACCTGGACGATCGACATTGCCATACCAAATGCCAACATCGGTCTGCTGGCTCTTTTGTCCTTCGCATTGGTGCTTATTATCCTTATCAGCTGGGCCTCCATCCGCTGGCGCATGCGCACGATGAACTATGTCGGCCAGAGCATCATCCACGATATCCGCCTGGACATGTTCCGCCACCTGCAGCGCCTGCCCTTCGACTATTTTGACTCCAGGCCTCACGGAAAAATCCTGGTACGTATCGTTCACTATGTAAATAACGTCTCCGACCTGCTCTCCGGTTCCCTGATTTCAGCCGTCGTCGATCTCTTGAGTCTGGTCATCATTCTTGTCTACATGCTGCTGATGGACCTGCGGCTGACGCTGTATGCCCTGATCGGACTGCCTTTCCTCTTCATTGGCATCTTTTCCATAAAAAGCTTCCAGCGCCGTGCCCGGCGCCGCCTGAATGCCTCTTCATCCAACGTCACCGCCTATACACAGGAATCCATTCAGGGCATGCAGATGACCCAGCTCTTTGGCCGCGAGGCTGAGAACCGTCTCATCTACCGCAATCTCAACGATGAGTACGGACGCCGTTTCATGCGCACGGCCCATATTGACTACCTCTTCTGGCCGATGACCGACATCATTTCGACCACCACCGTCATGATTCTCTACGCGACCGTCGCCCTCTGGCTACGCGATCAGTCAGGGCCGCAGATCGAGGTCGGCGTCATCGTCGGATTCATCGCCTATGTCCAGCGTTTCTGGGCTCCCATCACGAACCTGGCGAACTTTTATTCCCAGCTGCTCAACGGAGCCTCCTACATAGAGCGTATCTTCGAATTTCTGGAAGAACCGGAAGTCATCGTTGATGCCCCGGACGCCTATCCCCTGCCGTCGATCGACGGGGAGGTGCGCTTCGAGAATGTCGACTTCGCCTATGAAAAGGGCAAACCCATCCTGGAGAACGTCTCCTTTACCGCCGCGGCCGGCGACAGCATTGCGCTCGTCGGTCCGACCGGAGCCGGGAAGTCGACCGTCGTCAACCTGATCAGCCGCTTCTACGACATTGACGGCGGATGTATCACCATCGACGGCCATGACATCTCGAAGGTCCAGCTCGACAGCCTGCGCGGGCAGATGGGCATCATGCTGCAGGACCCCTTCCTCTTCCCGACGACAATCATGGAAAATATCCGTTACGGCCGCCTGGATGCCACCGACGAAGAATGCATTGCTGCGGCCAAAGCCGTCCAGGCGCACGATTTCATCATGCGCCATCCCCAGGGCTATGAAACCCGGATCGCTGAACGCGGCGCCGGCGTCTCTGCGGGTGAACGGCAGCTGATCTCTTTCGCCCGCGTCATGCTCTCCCAGCCGCGCATCCTGATTCTGGA
Organism: Bacillota bacterium; assembly: GCA_030055235.1. GTDB lineage: Bacteria > Bacillota > Clostridia > Saccharofermentanales > Fastidiosipilaceae > JAEZYR01. The sequence continues at coordinate 8,400 of JASGUW010000207.1, read as the reverse complement.
TGAGGCCACCGCCTCCATCGACACGCGCACCGAGCAGGCGCTGCAGCAGGGACTGGCCTCCCTGCAGCGGGGTCGGACCAGCTTCGTCATCGCCCACCGTCTCTCGACCATTCGCGACTCCACCCGCATCCTCTATATTGATGACCGCGGCATAGCCGAAGAGGGTACGCACGAGGAGCTGCTTGCCTTGAACGGTCGCTACGCGGATCTGCATCACACGCAGATCCGCGAAATGGTGGGTGAACAACCAATAGGTCGTGACGAGTAGGAGTTTCTTCTGGTATCCGTCAAACACTTCTTATGCTGCAGTGTCAGCGTGATCCGCACCCAGGTTTTGGGTGACGGCGACGCTTATTGCAGTCGTGGCTGTTCTCCCCGAGATGCAGCATTGGAATAAAAAAGAAGAAAACGCAAGCGGCGGGCAGCGAGGCGGCGAAGCAGCAGACGGCGAGGCTTATTGGCACGACCTGCACGTTTCGAGGAAGAAAGCCTTTGTGCCAGGTTCTGTTGCCCAAAACCAGTGCCTTTCAACTATTACAGACACCCCTATCCTGATCCTGGCGCTGCCCTTCGTGTTTTGCCCGAGAAGGAATCCGAATCATTTTTTATATTTTTCTTCATTTTGAGTGGCAAGTAACCTTCCGCTTTCAAGACAGCAACTAATCTTGGACACCCGAAAACTTACAGTTTCACTCTCAGCCCGCCGTGGCTGCTCGCCCTCAAGCGCTGATACACCAGTACTTTCAAGATCCCTGAGTATCTTTCAGAGGCTCAATATTCCTCGAAGCCTCAGTTGTATTTGGTCATAGCTGCGAGAGGCGCGCTATGACCTGCAACTTCATCCAAAAATCGACAAGTACATCTGTCCAGGAGAAGCGTATCGTGGCGTGAAGGAAGACCGCGCTCTTTTGGGCCAGCCGTGGCCAGAAATCGGGGTTTGTGCCCAGGTCTGTGGGCACAAACGTCTCTTTTTGGCCAGGCGTGAAGCGGTTTCTGCTCGAGAAGCTTACGCAGCTACAAGGTTAACGGAAATTTAGAAGTGATCCAGATCGCTCTGGAGATTTCACGCTGTTTTAGACTGCAAGCTGCTGTTCTCCGGCATTTTTCAGGCTTGATTTCCCGCACTTCGGCATGGCTGAAGCGCACTCTGGGGCTGGGAAATGGTCGGAAACTTGCAGGACGGTCCCTGATTCAAGTATGATGCAGCCTACGACGCTCAGCGCAGTGGGCACGCTCTGTCCGGGGCGTGTTTGCGCTGACTCCCGAACCTCACGCACCGGCACGAAGCCGCCCTTTCGTGGATGCAGCAATTCATTCGTGGACGCAGCAACGGGTTCGTTGCATTAGGAGGATACGCCTGTTGGACGGCGTTGATTGGTTACGTCAGTTTAACGTGATACCACAGTTACAATTCACCGCTCTTGCTGCGGCCGCTGAGACCGCCCCTACTTCATCCATCTGGCTCGACATTCTGGTTGTTCTCGTTCTGCTCCTGTTTAACGGATTTTTCTCGGCTTCTGAGATGGCGGTCGTCACACTGAACGACAACCGCATTCGCCGTCAGGCCGAAGAGGGCGACAAGCTGGCACGGCGGATCCTGCCCTTCATCGACTTCCCCGGCCGTTTCCTGTCCACCATTCAGGTCGGTGTCACCTTCGCCGGCTTTCTGTCCTCGGCCTTCGCAGGAGAACGCTTCGCATCCCGCCTTTACAAGATCATGGATCCGGGCGGCCAGAGGCCATGGATTCATACGCTGGCTCTGATTCTCGTCACCCTGCTGATCTCCTATCTGTCGCTGGTCATCGGTGAGCTGGTCCCCAAGCAGATCGGGATTGCTTATCCGGAGGGCTTTACGCGCCGTTTCATCGGCCCGATCACGGCGTTTGGACGCATTGTCCGTCCCTTCACGCTGCTGCTGAACTTCTCCTCAAATACCATTTTGCGCATTTTTGGCATCAAGCCCGACAGCAACGACCGCTCGGTGACGGAGGAAGAAATCCGCATGATGGTCGATGTTTCCACCGATTCCGGGCATATTCTCGGCTCGGAAAAACAGATGATTCAGAATGTCTTCGAGTTCAATGACAAGGAAGTGTCGGAGATCATGACGCATCGTGTCAATCTCTCCGCGCTGGAGATCCATGCCAGCCTTGAGGATGCCGTGACACTGGCTATTGAAGAGGGCTACACCCGTCTGCCGGTCTATGAAGAGAGCATTGACAATATCGTCGGCATTTTGAATGTGAAGGACCTGCTTGCCTTCCTGGCCCGGCAGAAGCCGGAGGAATGGGACCTCGTCTCCCTGATCCGCGAGCCAAGCTTCGCCCCGGAGACCAAACAGGTCGACAGGCTCTTCCGTGAGATGCAGACATCCAACACCTCTCTGACCGTCATCATTGATGAATATGGCGGAGTTGCCGGCATTGTGACCATGGAAGACCTGCTTGAGGAAATCGTCGGCAACATCCGTGACGAGTATGATGAGGAGCCCAACGAAGTCACCCGCAACAGTGACGGCACCTACACCATAGACGGACTGACGGAGCTGTCTTCGCTCGAGCGGCAGATTCCGGATATCCATGTGGACGACGATGACATTGACTACGATACGGTCGCCGGTCTGGTTTTGCATCAACTTGACCGCATTCCTGACGAAGATGAGCGCCCGGTGGTGACCTATAAGAACTATCGTTTTGAGGTTCTGGAGGTCTGCGATCGGCGCATCGCCAGTGTGCGCATGACCATTCTGGACCCGCCGGAACCTGTGGAGGACGACGACAGCGACTGAAGCCTGGTTTTGCTCCTGAAACGGTAAAAGGGCTGTCACCCGGAAAGGGGACAGCCCTTTGGCTTATTTTTTCTTGAAGCTGCCCAGCACACCCCGGACGAGGCTGCGGCCGACTTCACGGCCGATGGCGCTGACGGCGGAATTGGACATGCGCGTCAGCCAGCCGTACTTCTTTTCCCGTTCACGCTGGGCTTCCTTTTCCTCTCGGGCGGCTTCGCGTTTTTCGGCGGCGGCCAGACGCGCCTCCTCCCTCTCCTGCTTCAGACGGGCGGCCTCTTCCCGGGCCTGGTCGCTGGCAGCCTGGGCTTCCGCCACCCGGGCGGTCAGGATTTCATGGGCACTTTCGGGGTCAATGGTGTCGGCATAGCGATCGTAGAGAGGATCCGCTACGACCAGGCGCAGGCGTTCCGCCGGATCGAGAAGTTCGAGCGCAGAGGCCGGCGGCAGGACGAGGCAGCGCTCGACGACCGCGGGCACCCCTTCCGCGTCGAGCAGGGAGATCAGGGCTTCGCCTGTCTCCAGTGTCGTGATCGCCTCCAGCGTTGAGAAGGCGGGATTGGGCCGGAAGGAATCGGCGGCGGCGGCGACGGCGCGCATCTCCGCCGGGGTCCAGGCGCGCAGGGCGTGCTGGATGCGGTTGCCGAGCTGGGCGGCGACGGCGTCGGGGATGTCGCGGGGGTTCTGGGTACTGAAGAAGATGCCAACGCCCTTGGAGCGGATGAGGCGGATAACCTGGGTGATGCGTTCGAGGAGGTCGCCGTCGGTATTGCTGAAAAGCAGGTGGGCTTCGTCAAAGAAGAGCACCAGACGCGGTTTCTCCAGGTCGCCGACTTCGGGCAGGCTCTCATAGAGTTCAGAGAGCATCCAGAGCAGCAGGGTGGAATACAGCAGCGGGCGACGGCTGAGTTCGACGCCGTCAAGGATGTGGATGCGGCCGCGGCCGTCACGCCCTGTCGTGATCAGGTCCTGGAGTTCGAGCATCGGCTCGCCAAAGAACAAAGCTCCCCCCTGGTCCTCAAGCTGTAGGAGACGGCGCTGGATGGCGCCGACGGAGGCCGCTGAGACATTGCCGTAGCGCAGCTGTATCTGCCCGCGCTCCTCGGCAACATGGGCCAGCATGGAACGCAGGTCATTGAGGTCCAGCAGGAGCCAGCCATTTTCATCGGCTATGCGAAAGGCGATGGACAGGATCCCGGCCTGCGCCTCATTCAGGTCAAGCATGCGCGCCAGCAGGATGGGGCCGACGTCGGCGACGGTGGCCCGCAGGGGGATGCCGGTTTTCTGGTAGACATCCCAGAAGCTGACGGGGTATGCCGCCGGCTCCAGCGTGAGACCCAAGCGGGCGGCACGCTCGTTGACAGAGCTGCTCTGGCCGCCGGCTTTAGCCAGGCCGGAGAGGTCGCCCTTCACATCGGCCAGAAAGACCGGGACACCGAGCTCCGAGAAGCCCTCGGCGAGAAGGCGGGTCGTCACCGTCTTGCCGGTGCCGGTCGCACCGGCGATGAGGCCGTGGCGGTTGGCCATCTGCGGCAGCAGCATGGCCTGTCGTTCCGGCGACTGGCCGATCCAGATTCCCTGCTCACGAAGCATAATGATTCCCCCTGGGCTGTCCGGCACGGTAGTGATGTGCCGGGCTTCGCCTAAATAGTTTCTTTTAATTCCTTTAAGTTTACCAGGCGACCGTCCGCTGTCCGCAGCCAGCGCCCGAAGCCGTAGTAGAGTGCCATGGCGCCGGCCATCAGCGCCCAGGAGAGCGGATAGGAGGCGGAGAGCACATCAAGGTTCGGCATCATGGGCAGGACAATGAGGTTCCAGGCGAAGCGGAAGGCGGTCATGGAGACCAGTGTCGCCAGCATGGGGACATGGGCGCGCCCGCTGCCGCGGATAACACCTGAGAACACCTCACCGATGCCAAAGAGCCAGTAGAGTGTCGGATAGTAGCTGAGCATCGTCAGGCCACATTCTAGCACCTCCGGGTCGGAGGAAAACAGGCCGAGCAGCCGCTGCATATTGCAGCCGATGAGGAGGCCTACCACGTGGGATGTGGTGATGCTCATGGCGAGGACAACGAGGGTGCCGCGGCGGACGCGCTCGGGTTTGCCGGCGCCGATATTCTGGCCCGTGAAGGTCGTCACGGCCAGTCCAAAGGCGTTCATCAGGACAAAGAGGAAGCTGTCGATGCGGTTGGAGGCGGTGGCACCGGCAACGGCGGCGCTGCCGAAGTGGTTAATGCGCGACTGGATGAAGGCATTGGAGAGCGACATCAGCATGGTCTGCAGGCCGCTGGGGACGCCGACGGCGAGGCTCTGGCGCACGATTTCCCGGTCCAGGCCCAGGTCGCTCAGGCTCAGGCGGTAGCTGTCGTTGGCGTGCATCAGACTGAAGATAGTGAGACAGGCGGCAAGGAGCTGTGCCAGCGCCGTCGCCAGCGCGGCGCCCAGGACACCCCAGCCGCAGACGGCAACGAAAGTCCAGGAGAGCAGGATGTTGGTGACGGCGGAGATGGCGAGGAAATAGAGCGGGCGGCGTGAATCACCGACGGCGCGCAGCAGGCTTGAGCCGTAGTTGTAAATCAGCAGGGGGATGACGCCGGCAAAGTAGACGCGCTGGTAGAGGATGGCATCGTCGAGGACATCAGAGGGTGTCGACATCAGGCGGAGGAGGGTCGGGGCCAGGGCAATCCCGGCCAGCATCAGGAGGCTGCCACAGATCAGGGCCAGGGTGAGCGTCGTGTGGACGGTGCGGTGGACGCGCTCGGGGTCACGGGCGCCGTAGCTCTGGGCCATGATGACGGAGGCGCCGGTGCCCAGCCCGAAGAGGAGGCCGACGGTCAGGTAGCTGATGGCGGCTGTCGACCCGATCGCGGCCATCGCGGTGTGGTCCGCATAGCGGCCGACGATCAGGAGGTTTACGGTGTCATGAAACTGCTGCAGGAGGCTGGTGAGCAGAATGGGCGTCGCATAGCGCAGAATCTGGCGCCAGATGACGCCCTCTGTGATCCCGGTGGCGACGCTCCGGCTCATGGCGCCTGTGCTTCAAGGCCCGAGAGGATGCGGGCGATCGGGTTGTCGGGGCCCAGGATGACGGTTTTCTGGCCCGTGCCGGCGAGCGAGCGTCCCAGAGCTTCGAGCTCGCGGTAAAAGGTATAGAAGGCGGCCATGTCAGGGTCGGAGTAGATCTCTGACATGGTCTGGATGTAGCCCTGCTCGCCCTCACCGGCCAGGCGCTCGGCGTCCGCCCGGGCTTCGCCCAGAGCGATCTCGACATCCTTGTCGGTCTGGTTGCGGATGATGTTGGCCTGATATTCGCCGTCGGCCAGGAACTTGGCGGCGATCTGGGTGCGTTCGGAAATCATGCGGTCGTAGACAGCCGAGAGGTTGTCGTCGGGCAGGTCATAGCGGCGGATTTCAACCGCATGGATGGCGACGCCGTAGCCCTGGAGCTGCTCGCGGACGATCTGGGTGATCTGCTGGTTGAGGCTGTTGCGGCTGGTTTCTTCGTCGGTGATGATCTCATCCTGGGCCATGGTGCCCATGATGTTCTTGATCACGGAATAGACGGAGGCGTCGATGCGCTTGTTCATCTCAGCCAGATTGCCGAGTGTCCGGACGAAGGTGGTGACATCCTGAATCTGCCAGAGGGCATAGCTGTCAACGACCATCGCCTTTTTGTCCTCTGTCAGAACTTCAGAAGGGTTGATGTCGTAGACCATCATCTTCTTTGTCATTGCGTTTGATTCCTGAATGAAGGGAATCTTGAACTTCAGGCCCGGTGTCTCCTCAATGCGGACGATGGCACCGAACTGAGTGACAAAGCCATATTCGCCCTCATGGACGATAAACAGGGCATTAAAAAGGGATATGACAGCGGCGATGAGGAGGGCGATGCCGACCACTCCAAAGATTTTCCGTTTCATCTTACATCCTCCTCTTCCCAGACTTCCTCCTCTTCCCAGACTTCTGGTGCGGTTTCTTCCCAGACTTCGGGCGCGGGCTCAGCCCATTCGTCCGGCAGGTCTTCACCGCGGCTGTCCGGGGTCGGGGCCGTGTTCGGGGCCGTGTTCGGAGCCGTGTTCGGGGCCGTGTTCGTTGGAGCGGACCAGCTCGACGGTGGCTGGACGGATGTCTGCGGACTGGCGGACTCCGGCTGGCTGAAGCTGTCCAGCGGCAGCAGCTTCGTGGTCCCGCTGCCGTCGTCGATGATGACGCGGATGCCTGGCAGGATTTTCTCAACCGCTTCCAGGTACATGCGCTGCCTGGTGATCAGGGGATAGTTGCGGTACTCGGAGTAGATGGCGACGAAGCGATCGTGCTCGCCGCTGGCTTCGTTCAGGCGTGACTGTTTGGCTGCCTCCGCCCGCCTGACGATTGCGTCGGCCTGTCCTCTGGCCTCCGGCAGGACGCGGTTCTGATACTGGTTCGCCTGGTTGATCGCGGTGTCCTTTTCCTGCTTTGCGGTCTCGACGTCGCGGAAGGCGCGGGCAACTTCTTCGGTCGGCGGCTCGGAATCGTTGACTTTGACGTCGATGATCTGGATGCCGATGTCATTGGCGGAGAGTTTTTCGTTGAGCAGGGTCTGAACATCGGTCTGGATACCGATCTTTCCCGTTGTCAGCGTGTCGTCGATTGAGCGGGTGCCGACGACCGAGCGTACCGAGCTCTGCAGCATGTTTTTCAGTACGGCTTCCGGGTTCGATGAGGCATAGAGATAACGATAGGGGTCGGAGATGCGCCACTCGACGAAGAAGTCGATCGAAACGACATTCATGTCGCCGGTGATCATGAGGCTCTCTTCGGGCACGGAGACATAGCTGTCGTCGGCCAGCTGGCGATAGCCGAGCTCCAGTTTATGGGTGCGGTTTGCCGGCACCATGATGGCGTCCTGCAACGGCCAGGGCAGCTTGAAGTGCAGGCCCGCCGAGACCGTGGACGTATAGCGGCCGAAGGTCGTCACGACGGCCTGCTCATACTCGTTTACCTGGTACCAGCTGGTCCAGAGGAGCCAGCCGATGGCAAGCACTGCAATGATCAAAGGGATGCGCAGCAGGAAGCGGCGCCTGGAGCCTTTGCGCCTGGAGGGCGGTGAATCCCCCTTCCCGCCGGATGGTGGCGATGTCGTCTGACTGCGGCGCTGGAAGCCTGATTGAGCCTGCTGCAGGCGGCGCTTGAGTATATTGATCAGGTCGTTTATATCCTGACCTTCCGGGTTTTGACTGGCCATCTTCTCTCCTCGTCTTTACTAAGCTTCAAACGTTGGTCAGTATAACAAAGGCTGCTGTTTTCTGAGTGTACGTCTGGGTTGCCAGAGCGTGGACTGTTTTCCAAGTGTACGTCTGGGCTGCCAGGATGTGGGAAGCATGGTGACCGCGCGACTGAGGTGACCGGCCAGACGGACATGACTGACATGAGGATGTGCTTTGGCTGCAGTCGTTCACTTCGTGTTAAGACTGACGATATTGCTCCGGAAGCGGACACTAACGAAAAATTTGTCCAAGGGTGGACAGCATCCTGTATTGTAGGTATAGGCAGATCCACTCAAGAGAGCGTGAATAGAGCAAACGTGAATAGAGTGAAGAAGAAGGATGATACCTCTTGTTGAGTGGATTTGCTTGG
>JASGUW010000206.1 GCA_030055235.1 Bacillota bacterium | reverse complement strand
TGTTGATTTCCAATAGAAATATCACCTGTTTCTCACTGCGAGATAGCATGCTTTTAAGTAACATTCATTGGTTACTACGATATTTTTCTCACTACAATAAAATTTTCCTTAAGTTAATGACATTGGGTTTGTGCCCGGGTTTCGGGGCACAAATGGCCTTTTTTGTCCACCCGTGGTCAATTTTTGCGTTCCTGCCCCGGTTTCGGGGCACCAGCGCAATTTTTGTCCACCCGTGGCCAAAAACCGGTTTGTGCCCGGGTTTCGGGGCACAGATGGCCTTTTTTGTCCACCTGTAGCCAATTTTTGCGTTCCTGCCCCGTTTCCGGGGCACCAGCGCAATTTTTCCACCTGTGGCCAAATGATCGATATCGCTTCAATGCCAGGATCGGAACCTTGATCATCAGCTGTGCTGGGATTAAGGAGGGATGCCTCAACGCGGGGCTTATGAGCGATTATTGGTACAGTTTCAGACTGTACCAATAATTATAGTGCAGCCGAAGTCACCCGTCCGATTATGAAGCTCTTACCCTTGCTAATGCTCAAAAAGAGTTCAGACCGTATTCTTTCAGTCTTGCACCCCTGCCTTTTGCTTCGCTCAAGGCACAAAAGCGGCATGATCCTTGTCGCTGAGTGTCAGCGGTATCTGGCCCGTTAGCTAAGCCATTTTTGATTCAGTCGTGGGTAAATGGCAGTTAACAAGCTCCTGATTTTGAACGTTTGGGAGTGATAAAAGATTCTCTCGAATTCCCGAAAATACATTTTAAATACACGGTAGATTTTGTCCGAATGCCTTTTTTGAATAAGCAGAAACCCGGAAAATCCTGTGCTCCAAAAACGTTCAATTTGCTTGTGCGCTTTACTTGAAGTCTGCCTTTTGTTTTTGTCTTAAATATTACTCGAAAGGGCAATATCGATGACCCTTTTGCTGTCAAGACAAAACAGGCTAAAGCTTTGGAAGCTTGAAATACTCAGAGCTTCATAGTCTGCCGCTAAGAAAGTTTACTGGACCTTGAGTCTCTTTTTTTTGTCTTGACTGCCTCAGCAGAGCAGACACAGCTCCCGAAAGCGCTTCGCCCGGCTCTCAGCGTTGTTTCAGTCAGCTGATGATGTCGAAGACCGTGATCTCCGGCGGTGCCAGAAAGCGCAGCGGAAAGAGAACGCAGCCGGTGCCGCGGCTGATAAAGAGCCTGAAGTCGAGCCAGTCATAGAGGCCGCCGTAATAGCCTGCCTGGCTTAAAAGCTCACTTCGCAGATGGCGAAACTCGAAACGGAAGGGGGCGCGGATCTGTCCGCCATGGAAGTGACCGCAAAAGAGCAGCGCCTGGCGGCCGGCTTCCAGCTGCTTGACCGTATCGGGGTTATGGGCGAAGACCAGCGTGCGGGCAGGATCGGGGCCAGCACCCTCCAGTGCCGCATCCAGGTCGGGTGTGCCGATGCGCCAGTCATCCAGGCCGACCAGAGTCCAGCTCTGACCCGCTACCTCCAGACAGTAGCGCTCATTGCGCAGATAGACCAGACCGCAGTCTTCCCAGGCTCCGCGCTCCAGACCCTCATCGTGATTGCCGCGGATGGCCAGAAAGGGGATACCTGCCTCATGCAGGGCGGCGCCGAAATAGGCCAGATCTCTGAGGCCGCGCTTCCAGTTGCGCCGGCCATTGACCAGATCGCCACCGAAGACAACGACATCGGGCGCAGAGGCGAGCATCACGGCCAGCAGGCGATCCCGCCCCGCCAGCATGAACCTGGCATGGTAGTCCGTGAAGAAGACCAGCCGCAGAGCGTCCCGCTCCGATTCAGAACGCGAGCCGGGCAGGCGGGGGTACATGTAGCGGGCTGAGGGGGGAAGAGGCGGGGGATCCTGCCTGGGTGCCTCGGCCCAGTCTTCGCCGGGCCGGAGGCTGTAGTAGCTGATTTCCAGACAGTGCGGCTCAATCAGACCCCAGAGAGCCAGGGCCGCGGCCGGCAGGATAAGGAAAAGGAAGAGCCCAAGCTCAGCCGGCATAGCGCTCGCCGGCCATATAGACGCTGTGGATTTTATCGCTGCCGTCAAGGACCACGAAATCCGCGTCACGGCCGACGGCGATGCTTCCCTTGCGGTCGGCGACGCCGATCAGCTCGGCAGGGGTCAGGCTGGCCATGCGCAGGGCATCCCCATAGGGGATACCGGCCGCCACGGCGTTACGCAGACCGGCCCAGACCGTCGAGGTTCCGCCGCCGATGGTGCCGTCGGCCGTCCGTGCCACACCTTCGCGTACAAAAATGGCCTGTCCACCAAGCTCATACTCACCGTCCTCCAGACCGCCGGCACGCATGGAGTCGGAGATCAGGGTCAGGCGCTCGGGGCCAAAGAGCTTCCAGGCGCAGTAGATCATGGCGGGATGGACATGGATGGTGTCGGCGATGATCTCAGCGTGGATGCCGCGCCGCACGGCCGCGGCAATAAGGCCGGGATCGCGGTGCAGCAGGGGCGGCATGGCGTTGAAGGTATGGGTCAGGCTGCGGGCGCCGCGGTCGATGGCGGCCAGGGCCGTGTCATAATCGGCGGCACTGTGGCCTATGGAGCAGACCACCCGGTCCGCCACGGCCTCTATGAAGTCCAGGGCGCCGGGCATTTCCGGTGCGATGGTCAGGACGCGGATGCCGCGCTCGGGCTGGTAGCGCTCAAATTCCTCCAGTGTCGCCGGACGGATGTGTTCGGCCACATGGGCTCCTTTGCGTGCAACATTGAGAAAGGGGCCTTCCATGTTGAAACCCAGAACCTGGGCGCCGCCGACATCCGTTGACTGCCGGAAGGCGGCTTCGATATCCTCTACCGCCACCGTCATGGTGGTGGGCAGGAAACCGGTAACACCCAGACCCGCCAGATAATGGCTGATACGGTTAAGGCCTGCGAAGTCCGCATCCATGGTGTCCGCTGCCACCGCGCCATGGATGTGAATGTCGATCAGGCCGGGGATAACACTGCGACCTCCCAGATCAAGGTATTCCTCATTGTCAGCGGATTCCGCCGAGGGTCGGCCGGGAAGCGGCAGATCCACAATGCGGCCGTCACGGACGACAATGTCGCGCTTGGAGGGACGGAAACTGTCGTCATAGATGCTGCAGTTGGTAAAACGCATGAAAACCTCCTGATGAATGAGGCGTCCAGACACTGGACACTGCGACGCCTCATATGTTAAACGCCATTGTAACCCAGAGGCAGGGCTGCGGCTGTGCTATCATGGCGGGCGTAGTGGAAAAGTAAGAATTAAACAGAAGAGAGTGAGGTGCATTCATATGGCCAGACGAGACTCAAGTACGTTTAGCTATGAAATCATCAAGCATGTTGCTGTCATCAGCAGCTCCAAATCCGGCTGGAACCGTGAGATCAACATTGTCAGCTGGAATGGGGCCAGGCCCAAGTTCGACATCCGCGACTGGGCGCCTGAGCACGAAAAAATGGGTAAAGGCGTTTCTCTGACCGGTGAAGAGGTCGCGGTTCTGCGTGAAGTGCTCGAGGACTACGATCCTTACCAGTTTGAGGAAAGCGTCCAGCGCTAGCATGACGCGCGAGGAGGCCAGACAGCGGATCGCCGAGCTGGACGCCGACATCCGCCGCCACAACAGGCTCTACTACGAGCTCGATCAGCCGGAGATCACGGACGCCGACTACGACCGTCTCAGGCGTGAGCTCGTGGAGCTGGAGCTTGCCTGGCCGGACCTGGCCCTGCCGGATTCGCCGACGGCGGCGGTGGGCGGGGATCTGCTGCCGAGCTTCGCCCGCATTGAACACCAGGTTCCCATGCTCAGTCTTGAGGATGTCTTTCGCGAAGAGGAACTTGCCTCTTTTGTCGAACGCGTGCGCCGTGTCGGCGGTGACGGGACGGTTTTTGTCTGCGAAGAGAAGATCGACGGACTCTCTGCGGCCCTGCTCTACCGTGACGGCCTGCTGGTGCAGGCGGCGACGCGCGGCGATGGCTTTGTCGGCGAAAACGTGACGGCGAATGTCCGCCATGTGGCCGGCATCCCCCAGCGGCTTAAAACAGCTGTCCCTCTGCTTGAGGTGCGTGTGGAGATCTACATGCCCCTCAAATCTTTCGAGCGTTTGAACGAGTCCGCCCTGGCCGCGGGTGAGCGCGTCTTTGCCAATCCGCGTAACGCGGCGGCCGGTTCACTGCGCCAGCTGGACCCCGCTATCACGGCCCGGCGCGGCCTGGCCGCTCTGGCCTTTAATGTGCAGCGGGCTGAAGGCATCCGCTGGCAGACCCATCACGAGAGCCTGGAGTGGCTCTATGCCCAGGGCTTCCAGACCGTCTTCCACCAGCTGACGGCGGATGATGCCGGAATCCAGGCGGCGATTCGCGCCATTGCCGCCCGCCGCGACGAACTCGATCACGATATTGACGGTGCGGTTTTGAAAGTCGATGACCTGGAGCTGCGCGAGCGTCTGGGCTCCGGCAGCCGCACGCCGCGCTGGGCGGTTGCCTGGAAATATCCGGCGCAGATCGAAGAGACTAAGGTGGAGACCATCTCTATTCAGGTCGGACGTACGGGACGGCTGACGCCGATTGCCAATCTGACGCCGGTTGTGATTTCCGGCTCCACCGTCTCCCGGGCTACGCTGCACAATGAGGACTTTATCGCCAATCTTGATGTGCGTGAGGGTGATCTGGTGCAGGTGCGTAAGGCAGGCGAAATCATCCCGGAGGTCGTGGCGGTCCGCCACGACCTGCGTCCCGCGGACAGCCATCCCTTTGTCATGCCCGAGCTCTGCCCCGTCTGTGGGGCACCGGCTGTGCGTGAGGGGGGAGAGGCGGCGCGTTTTTGTACGTCGGCCACCTGTCCTGCGCAGCGTCTGCGGCGCATCGAACACTTCACCAGCCGTCCCTGCATGGACATCGAAGGCTTTGGTGAGGCCGTGATCCGGCAGTTCCATGAGGCCGGCCATCTTTCGAGCATCTCTGATCTCTATCATCTCCATGAACAGCGGGAGACTCTGGTCGAGCTGCCGGGCTTCGGAGAGCGCTCCATTGATCAGCGTCTGGAAGCAATTGAACGCTCCAAAGAGAATCCTCTTTTCCGCCTGCTGGCGGGCCTGGGCATCCGCCATGTCGGTGTCCAGAGCGCCAGAGCCATTGCCGCGGCGTTTCCGAGCCTGGATCGGCTCATGGCGGCCGGCACTGAGGAGCTCGAGGCCGTTCCCGATGTCGGGCCGGCCACAGCAGGGGCGCTGGTTGACTTTTTTGCCGCCCGGGCCAACCAGGAGGAAATCCGGCGGCTGCAGGCTGCAGGTGTCGATCCCCGGGCGGCTCAGGAACTGCCCCAGGCAGCGCCGCTTTCGCCCTTCCAGAACAAGGCGGTCGTCCTGACCGGAACGTTTACCGTCATGGGGCGGCGGGAGCTGACGGAAGTCCTGATACGCCTGGGAGCCACGGTCCGCTCTTCGGTGTCGGCGCGCACGGATCTTGTGATCTATGGAGAAAGTGCCGGATCCAAGTACGAGCAGGCGCGGCGGCTGGGTATCGATCTTCTTGACGAGGCAGGTCTTCTGGAGGCACTGCGGGCAGCCGGAGAGCTGCCGGGGCCGTAAGCATGAACTGGTTCTGGCTGCGTCTGGTATTTGATCTGCTGCTTACTGTGGGGCTCTTTATCGTGCTGGGCCGGGTGACCCGCCGTCTGCGCCCCAAACGTATCAAGCATGGCATCAGCCTGTTCGCTCCGGCTCTGATCTCTGCTCTGCTCATTCTCTGGGTCATTTTTATGACCGGACCCAAACTTCTGGACTCACTCCGCATCCCCGCCCACAGCGAATCAGTGCGTACGGTTCAGATCCTGGCCGTCGATCGCTATCTGGCCCGTCTGAAGACCAGTGCCGGGCTCAGCTTTTATTATGACCCCTTTGGACCTCAGCCTGAAGAGGGCCTGTCCTATTCCCTGCGTTTTCTCCCGTTGTCACGCTATGTCATCTCGTTTGAGCGCGACGAGGTCTCCATGGATCCGAATCGCGGCCCCCTTACAGAGGCGGAGGCCCAGTCCGGTGAAGTGGAAGCATCTGAAGAAGACAGCAAACGGGGCGACAGCTCTCCATAATTTCCACGCTCTCCTCAATCCCTCACTGCACTCCGGGGCGTCTTAAGCCCCTTGAAGAAGAAGCTTCCTGTCCCTCAGACTGGTTTCGCCACATAAGGGACAGCGGGGTGAAAGGAAGAGGAGGGAGTGACATGGACTGGATCGCGCATGACTACTATCTGCCACCCATCTCGTACGACTTTTACGTCGCCGCGAGCGACCGGGATGTGATGCGCCATATTGACGAATTGATCCGCCAGCGTGGGATTCTGGGAGTCGCTGACACCGCTGGCCGCATGCATTATCTGGTTGACGCCCGCGACGGCCTCAACCGCGGCGTGCATCGCATGCTTTCACTGGCCTTTGATCAGGGCAGTGAGCGTGTCGAACGTGAGCATCCCGACCCGCTCATGCTCCAGAGAGTTGTGGAAGAGACGCTGCTGGCTGCGGGTATGAAGCAGCGCCTGCGTGGCTATGGCATTCTGCGCTACCTGCTGCTGCAGACCGCTCTGGATGAGTCGCGGCTCAGACCCCTGGGGAAAGGCCTCTATCCGCTGGCTGCGAAGTACTACAGGATCACGACGTCACAGGTGGAAAGGGCCATTCGCTATGTGGCCGCGGATGCGGGACTGCGCATGACCAACATGGAGCTGATCGGCCGGCTGCACAGTGATGTCATGCTGCGTCTCAAGGAGCACATGGGCCCCGGCTGGTCTTTTCAAAATACCTTCTATTCGTGATTTATAAGCAGCCTTAGTAAAGCCCTGTAACAAAGGCGTCAAAGGCCTTTCGGCTTGACAGGGGTCAAGAGGGAACCGATAATACCGACACTATCTGTGCCCCAAGGAGGCTTATCATGAATAAAAGCGAACTGATTGATCAGGTAGCGAAGCGGACCAAGCTGACGAAGAAGGATACTGACACTGTGATTACCGCTATGCTTGATACGATTACGGAAGCTCTGACGCGCGACGAGAAGGTTGTGCTTGTTGGTTTTGGTACATTTGAAACACGTGTGCGCGCCGAGCGTATAGGTCGCAACCCCGCTACCAAAGAAGAGATCAGGATTCCCGCATCTAAGGCTCCCGCATTCAAGCCGGGTAAGGGTCTGAAAGAAAGGATCAATAAGTAAGCCAGCCGGCAGTTTCAGTTGTCATCAGCGGTATACTGACCGGGTATGGCCCGGTCCTTGTTTGTCCGGCGCCGGGATCCCTCATGAAGAAAGGAATGATTGGACCATGAAGATTACAAAGGATATGATCATTGCGGATGTGATCATGATGGATCGCGGAGTCGTACCGATCTTTTTCCGTCACGGCCTGCACTGCATGGGCTGTGTGATGGCAAACCATGAGAGTATCGAAGAAGCCGCCGTCGTCCATAACCTGGACCTTGACGCCCTGATGCATGACCTGAACGTCCATTTTCAGGGTGAGTCCGCCACGTCGCCTGCGTAGCTCAGCTGGCAGAGCAGCTGATTTGTAATCAGCAGGTCAGGGGTTCGAGTCCCCTCGCAGGCTCCAGGTCGAAACCCCTGTGACATCCATGTCACAGGGGTTTTTGCGTGTCGCAGAAAAGGGGTATCGGCCGCTGGAAACTGCCTGAAAGCTCCCTGTGGCTTTTTGGAAGAGCATTTATTCGCTCTGCGGAATGCGGGTCGGGGTCCGGCTGCTGCTTGTTCTGGCTTATGACCCGGGAGGAATATGTCAGTTTAACTTCGATGTTGACGATTCCTGGCACCTAATGCTCTGCGGGGCAGAAGCGGACGCTTTGATCCCCCTCACAGATCGGGGAGCATCGAAAAAACTTGCTCAGAGGGTGGCCAAAAATTGCGCTGGTGCCCCGAAACCGGGGCAGGAACGAAAAAATTGACCAAGGTTGGCCAAAAAAGGGCGTTTGTGCCCCGGAATCGGGGCAGGAACGAAAAAATTGGCCAGAGGTGGACAAAAATTGCGCTGGTGCCCCGGAACCGGGGCAGGAGCGAAAAAATTGGCCAGGATTGGCCAAAAAAGGGCGTTTGTGCCCCGGAATCGGGGCAGGAGCGAAAAAATTGGCCAGAGGTGGACAAAAAAGACGTATTACCCCGCGGACCGAGCAAGATCGAAGCGTTTCAGGCGGTGTAGAGCTTAATTAAAAACGGGTTAGATACCGCTATACGTTCAGAGCCAACGATTTATCCCATTTGGTTGTTTGGATGAGGTGAAAGGCGTGGACCATAAAAATGCTGCTGGGGGATGGTGTGGGAGTTTCCCATGCTGGCAAAGGCTTGGTGCTGCCTGATCGTGCTTCATGAGCACTTGCGATACAGCGTGACCGAACACGACGAAAAGCGACCGAATGCGACAGAAGCATTGTCCCTGAACTAACGTGGAACTAAAATGAAATTAACATGCAGGAAGCGAACATGTGTTCGGTACGGTAATGCTAGCACACTCATCTGCTGGTGTCAGGCCGCCGGTAAACTTTCAGGAAGGAAAAACTGCTTTCCCAGTATGGACAGTCAGTCCGGCAGCCGCTGAGAGCAGATACTCAACGCATCACGGAATTGTTAACGAAACAGCAGTATCATTATGGGAAAAGATTTCAGGAGGGGAGACACCACAATGCTGAAGAAAACTCTGGCCGTTTTGGCCGCTCTGGCGCTTGTTCTTTCACTTGCTGCCTGTAACAGGGAGGCAAAGCAGCCCGAATCAACGCCGCCGGCGGCTGAGTCAACCACTGCCGCCAAAGAGCCGGAGAAGAGTACAGAGCCGGAGCCAAGCGAAGCCGAATCAACGGCGCCTGTTTCCGAGTCGGCGACGGAAAGCGAAGAGACGGAAGAAAGCACGGCAGCGCAACAGAGCAAGCCCGAGACGTCGGCAACAACTACACAAGCGCGTAAGACAGAGGAACGGCCAACCCGGACGACAAAGCCTGTCGAAACGACGAAGCCGGAGCGCACTGAGCCCAAGGTGACCGAGACCGAAAAACCCCTGACTCCGGATCCGGAACCTGGTGTGCCTGTGCCTGAGAATTGGCCTCTGGAGGTCCCGTCGCCGGTGACCGGAGAAGTCCTGGCCTGTGGCTGGGCCCCGGACAGGAGTTTCTGTACGACCGACATCGTCTATAAGCAGGCAGATATCGATGCGTATGGCAAGCGTCTTGAATCGTATGGCTTTGAGAGACAGGAAAAACATGAGTACGGTGAGGACTGGCCGGATGCCCTTGTCTATTCCAACGGACGCTGGGACGTGATCGTGGCGGAGGAAAACGAGACATTTGAGTACACCTATGTCAATTTCTACCCGCTTTTTGATGTCGTGAAGGAAGGCTATGAGGGGCAGCCGGAAGGCTGGCCGGAAGCAGGCGACTTCTAAGTCCTGGCAGGTGATATTTCCCTTTTCAGGAAACAAAGAGGCGCAATCGTCAGATCAAGAGGCCGAAGATCGGGTGTGGGATACCCTGGCAGAAGCAAATCACGTACATCTCCTGAGCTGCCGCAGGTCATTCCTGTCCGGCCTGATGTAAGGTGAAGAAAAACACAGCTGGAAACGTCAGTCGCTGATACAGAAGATGTATTGGCGACTGTTTCTTTTTTTATGGATTCTCTGCCCGGGATCAGGATCCTGACTTCACTTTAGTCCTTGAAATGATGGCCTAAGCTTTCCGTTAGCTTTCAGCGTGCGTCTGCAGAAAATGCCCGGAGTTTATTTGGGAGTTTGCTGGCGGAAAAAGACTTCAGAAAGGGAAGTTAATTTCCGGGACTTAGACGTCATTAGCTGTTCAGGGGGCAGCTGCATCACTCCAGCACCTCCACATCATAGACAGGCATTTGTGCTGTGCTACATGTCAGGACGCTGCTTATGAATGGCTCGAAGTAGTCCCCCTCTAAACGGAAACAGCAACACTCCAACTATCCGCGTTTTTGAATGAGGCTCCCTGAATAATCATATTGGTGGATAGAGGCATCAAAATATGTAAAGAAACTCATGTTTCTGCGAACAAGCCTGCGGAAAGCACACATTCTGTCCATTCTGATGCTTAGCCACAAGGATCGGGATCTCTACGACGGATAACACCTGCTCGAGCAGCCCGAAGAGGGCAGAATGTTCCAGCCAGCCAGGCAGGCGTGCGCTAGTCGTCTGTCTGTGCCACTTTCCGGGAACTTCAGTCAGTAAGCACGGCAGCCTGCCAAAACGCCCTGAAATGTGCGAGAAGTTGACGTAATCTTCTTCTGATTTTGACAAACGAACTTGCGAGATAGAATGGCGGGTGGGCGCGAAATCCCAGGCTGCAGGAGAGTGTCCATAATGGAACATCAGCCATTCTGACGAGGCCCTTTGTGTACAGCACGTCTTGTTCGAGGCTTCAGCTGATGAAATCGACCTGACTACGCCATCCTGGATGAGGAGTGTGACAGGCAGCAAAAGGACGGGAACAAACATAGCTGTCTTCCAGTTTGAGAACAGGGCTTTCTTGCGCTAGATTTGCTCACCGTCGAGGTCTTTGCTTGTATGCTTTTTGTATTCTTCCATCAAACTGTTCATTTCGCGTATTTCCCGCTTCCAGGACATGTACATCACGAGCCAGATCAGCGTATAGACAAGGATAATAGCGCCCGACATGATCAGTATGGGGATGAGATCGAAGGATAACCAGTCCAGTACCAGACCGACGGTGATGAAGGTAATAAGAACCAGCAAACAGTGCGAAAGCGACGCGCGCAGCAGACTCCATTTTTCTATGTCGTATACAAATGTTCCCCCCAGGGCAAACATGCCAAAGAGTCCGCCAAGTACGGTTTGCAGGATAACGGCTTTCGCATACCCCATATTGCTGATCAGCTCAGGGCTGCATGGCAGCCATTTGCCCCGAGAAACATAATTGACCAGCAGAGTGATGAAGTTGACGGCTACGGCGCCGGACGCCAGACCAATCACGAATTTAGCGATGTGATGTCTGACCATTATCCAGCCCTCCTTTCGCGGGGTATTTCGCCAATATGTGAGGGGAAACGACTCGGCGGGTGGCTATGAAGCTGTATTTCTCCTGTGTCTTATTCTGCCGTCCGCAAAATCCCTGCCCTGACATATTTCGACCTTTGGCTCTCTGCCGTGAATGCCCTGACAGGACTGCCTGACCTGTCACTTCTTCTGCATGTTTCAGCGCATTGCTGATAATGTGCTTGAATTTGCCTGTTCCTGCCGTCCTACGCGAAACAGCTGATGCTTTCGCCCGAACTCTTAACGTACGCATCAATGAAGTTTTGTCCTGAGGCCGAACACTGCACCGGCGTCCGCAGTTTCAGCATCAGCGCTTAAGCAACCTTGTTTTCTCTGGTGCACAAGGGACACGCCTTTCGTCCGGAACGTATCATCTGCACAAAGCCAGATCCGGCGCAGCTGTTCGCTGCCACTCTTCTATGTATGCGTCCGCTTATGCCTACAGTACGTGGACGCTGCAGATTCTACTAGGGTCACGGTCGTATTTGGCTGATTTTCGTCGTATTCGGTCAAGTGTGTATTCCTGACGCGGTACAGCGGGGTACTTCAGCGCCAGAAAAGAGCACAGGCAGAGCGTGTTTAAGATGCTGCCGCAGGCTCAGTCGATGATCTTAATGGCGTTCTGCTAACGCATGCCGGGATACGAAACTAAGGCTCCGGAGTAACCGAATACGACCAGAATCGACCGAATACGACCAGATGCATTGTTTAAATGCCCTTACAAACATAAGGTGAAAACGGATTCAGGGAGACGGACGACAGCCCGTTAACGAATGTCCATTCGACATGGAGCGACGCAGTTGTTTCATTAGTTGACATGAGTCAAGTGAAGCAATGCGCAAAAGACAAGGAGGATTGGATGATGAAGAAGAGAAGCATGCTTGCCTGGCTGCTCGTGCTGACATTAGCGCTGTTGGCACCTCTGCTGGGTATGGCAGGGGAAGTGCTGGCGGGAGAGACACCCACGACACCGGATCTTATTGCTACCGCTATGGACTCAAGCACTCTGTACATAGGTTTCTCCACACCTCCCGAGGGCTGGAGTACGGAATGGGAGGTGTCGGGTCACCCGAATATGATGGTAACCCTGGCATGCGGTCAGGTTCCTTTTCCGGAGGATGAGACGAGTGTGAACTTGCGGGACAGTTCACATCCCGGCGACATGAGAAATAAAACAGTATATGTTGCGGTCAGAACCGTCAGTGATACTGAATGGGACTTGGCAACCGAATGGTCGAACAAATACCAGGTGAAAATCGACCAAGATGGTTTTATTTTGAGTGTTGATGAATACGAGGAATCTCCAACAGACCCAACCACGACAACAACCGGCGCATATGTGTCCGACCCGACCACGACTCCAAGCAGCACAAGCGAGCCTACGACTAC
The DNA here is from genome assembly GCA_030055235.1 of Bacillota bacterium. GTDB lineage: Bacteria > Bacillota > Clostridia > Saccharofermentanales > Fastidiosipilaceae > JAEZYR01. Next base: position 446 of record JASGUW010000206.1, on the reverse strand, counting down.
TCCGACCACGAGCGAGTCAGAAACCGATCCGACTACGACCGAGTCTGAAACCGATCCGACCACAACTGAAAGCGATTCGGATTCTGACGACGATACGGATCCGTCCGGTAGCGGCCCGACCACGCCTACAACCGGCCCGACGACGAATTCGACGCTTGCATTCGATCCTAACGGCGGCGTCTGGGGGGACGGGACAAGCGCTCCCGTAACGGTTCACGCGAACGCTGGCGACGAAGTCAAGGTTCCCAATGCTCCTGAGAAGGAAGATGATGAATTCCTGTACTGGAAAGAATCGAAAACGGGGGCAGAAGTTAATCCAGGCGGCATGTATAAAATCCCCGAAGAAGGCGGATTTTCGTTTGATGCCGTCTGGAAGTCAGGCACGGGCAAGAATGCGACAGCAAGCTTTGATCCTGACGGCGGCAAGTGGCAGGACGGGACGAGCA
>JASGUW010000205.1 GCA_030055235.1 Bacillota bacterium | reverse complement strand
ATGAATTGTAGTGCCTCGTACACAGGGACGCGCTGTAGGATACTGTGGATGCCATGGGATCACCTCATTAACCGTTATAAATCAGGGAGAGATTGCCGTTTGTCTGCGGCTCGAAGGCAAAGTGACCGATGATGAGTTTGGACAGGATTTCTGCCTGTGTGACGTACAGCTTGTTGTTGCTCAGGTACGCCACCTCGGTGTCGTTCATGTAGAAGGCCAGCCTGTCGTTCACGACACGGAAGGTGAACGGGTTTCCCGTTTTGCCGATGACCAGCCCGTTTTCATCAAAGGACATGTAGGTGCGGAAGATGGCCAGTTCCTCTTCGGTAGCTTCATGGGCGTTGGTCAGGTCTTCCTGCAACTGATTGATCCTCGTCACAGCCCAGGTGAAGTTGCTCTCGGACTGCTGGGACAGGGTGCCGACCTGCGTCTTCACCTGCGACATGTCGCTGGCCAGAGCGTAGGTGGCCTGCACCTCCTGCCGAATGCTGTCCGCTTCCGTGCTGATCTGCGCCCGAACGGAGGAGAGCTTCAGTTCGAGGTTGGCCTCGCCATCCTCCGGCGCAGCAGTCCAGTCCGTCGCCCGGTTGCCTTTCTCCAGCTTGATCCAGTGAATGGTGCTGGTGCCCGGATCAGCGTCCCCAGTCGGCTCCCGGTAAATGAGGATGTCCGCATTATTGGGATCGTCGTCCGGCGTTTTGCCACTGGCATAAGCGGCAGTGAAGGTTGCTTTCACGGTCTGCATGGTGACATCATCCAGCCGAATGGTGGCCAGCACCTGATCCCCGCCGGAAGTCCGAACGGTGATTCTGCTCAGATCCTCCATGGAGAGGGACAGGGAGACGGTATATTCCTCATCCGCCGTCATGGGCTCCGACAGGGCGTACCTGCCGATGAGGTCAGCTGTGCCGGACGATTCCGTATCGGAATTCAGCACATAGTTTCTGCCGCCGATCTCCAGGTTATCAACGGCTTCTTTTGCTTCATCCGCTTCCACAAAAGCCTCATAGGCAATCTGGGAGACGGTTTTGAAGCCGCCGTTGTAATACCGGAACATGGGATGCTCCGGTGCCAGCACTGCGTTGGTGGCTGTGCTCATCAGGCCGAGAAGAACGTAGGTGTATCCGTCCTCAGTGGTGGGAACCGTCGTCGTCAGTACCCCGGCGGCAGGCGTCAGCATAGAGCCGTTCAGCGTACCCTTGATGTACACAGTCGCTCCCGCCGTGCCGGAAAAGCCGGATACGGTGTTGGCCAGCGAAAAGGCGGTGCCCCAGGAGATATAGTTGTTGGTCTGAGTCAGCACGGAAGCGGTATATGCGGTACCGATATACAGAATGGGCTTCGTCACATCGAAAGCGGTTGTGGACAGGAGCATCAGCTTGCCCGCGCTGTTGAACACACCCAGCCGCCCGGCGGCAATGGCACCGACCGCTGTCACGGAAGCCTTGTAATTGATCCGGTCGTAGTAGTTGGTGGTGGTGTCCTGGTTCCTGGTAATCCACCAGCCCGTATAGCTGCCGGAGCCGTTGATGGGCGTATTGACCCGGTAGGTCATTTGGGTCACATTACCGACAGCGATCTGCGTCGTGCAGCGGGTAGTGCCGTTGATGTAGACATTCTGCGGCCCAGTAAGCGTTCCATCCTTAAGCGTCAGATTCAGCGTAGCCGCCGTGGACGTTCCTGCGAATGGGAGCCAGTACAGGATGGTCTGTCCGTCCTTCAATTCATCGAAATTGGCCACACCTGTCCAGGCGTTGGTGGCTGCAACCTGTGTGCCGACGATAACCTCCGCGCCTCCGGCGGCTGCAATAGCATCCTCCATATCATCGTAGATCTGCTGAACGGTCTGGTTGATGCCTGTGTTGCTGGACAGGTCAAGCGTCTGTCCGAAGTCCGCCGCCACATGGGATGTGGTCAGCGTCCCGGCCTTGATGTTGCTGCCTTCAATGGTAGCGGCTGCGATCTCGTTGCCCGTGATCGTCCCGGCCAGGATTTCATTCGCGGTGATCGTATGCGCGGCCAGTTCGTTGGCAGTGATGCTGTGCGTCACAATCTTGTCCGCAGTAATCGTTCTTTGGGTCAGCACATAGCCGTCAATGGTATCGACCTCCGCCGAAACCAGCTGGCCCATGTTGTTGATGGCATAGATCAGGCTCTGGTTGTTTCCCCGGATAATCAGGCGCTCCACGGAAAGTGTGCCTGCGTTGATCTTATTGGCGGTGAGCTCTACGATCTTCGCGTCCGTGATGCTGGCATCCGCAATCTGTGCGGTGCCCACAGCACCCTGGGCAATCAGGGCGGCGGTAATCGCGCCGAGGGCAATTTGTGCTGTGTCCACGGCGGCGTTGGCAATCTGTGCGTTGGTGATTGCCGCCTGCGCGATCTTGGCGGTCGTGACAGCGAGATCTGCGATCTTTGCTCCGGTTACTGCCAGGTCTGCGATCTTCGCGGTGACAATTTCACCATCGAGGATTTTGGCCCGCACAATGGCACCATCCTGAATGTTTGCCGTGCCGATTGCCGCGCCGTCAATCTTCGCATTGGTAATGGCGGCATCCGCGATCTTGGCTGTGTCAATCGCACCATTTTCGATTTTCGCGTTTTTGACAGCGCCGTCCACAATCTTTGCCGTGGTAATCGCCGCGTCATGGATATTGGCAGTCTGGATTTCTCCCGCGCCGATCTTCGCGGAGGTGATCACGCCATCCTCAATCTGGGCGGCACCAATGGCCGCTTCACCGATCTTGGCGCGGGTGATGGAAGCGTCGTCGATCTGGGCAGATCCGATGGCACCCTGGGCTATCTTCGCCCGGATGATGGCAGCATCCTCGATCTGCGCCGTCCCCACGGCGGCTTCACCGATTTTTGCCTTGCTGATGGCGGCGTCCTGGATGTGAGCCGTTTCAATCGCCGCCATCTGGATCTGCACGGAACCGACCGATCCGCTCTGCAGCTGCCCGGTGCCCACGGAGTTGATCGCCAGCTTGCTTCCGGTGATGATGCCGCTGGGAAGCTGACGGGCGCTGATCACGTTGCCTTCCACCGTATCCGCCACGGTACCCAGCGTCATCTGGGTGTACTTCTTCGTCAGGCAGTCGTAGGTGTACTGCGTCATCCGCATGGACACCCATACCCCGATACGGGGAGCGATCACCCGGACAGCATCGCCCAGGTAGATGTTCTTCAGGAAGCCGTACTCCCGGTATTCCTCGGTGTCCGCGCAGTTGATGAAGTCCACGCTCAGCGTGACCGTGGGCGTATCGCACCCCGCGTCAAACTGAGCCTGCGCCTGGGAGCGCATCTCCGCATAGCACTGTTCCTTGGTTTTCTTGTCGTCGCCATCGGTCTTTTCCTTGGCCTCAGACACGGCGAGGTGAATCCATTTCGGATGGGTATAGCTTCCGATGAGCGGGCTGTCCAGAAAGAGCTCCGGCAGGTACAGCACGTTGCCGTCCGCGTCCTCACCAGTCGGCATAATGCGGGTAACTACATCCGTCATGTCAATGTCGTAGCTGATGCCCAGCAGATTTTTGGCCTGCCGGATCTGAACATTGCTGTCCTGGCCGACGCGCTTCACCACATACACGTCCCACCAGTCGCGGGTCAGTTCTCCAGTGTACTTTTCGACCACACCGCCTTCACCCAGCAGGGCATCCACGGGATTGCAGTTTTCAAACTCTACATCCTCGGCCTGGCTGTCCAGGTCGGAATAGAAGGTGAAGTCGTGCTCAGACAGGCAGGAGGAAGAAATGGTCTGCACAACAGAAGCCCCCACCGCAGAGGATGAGGGCTTGTAGGATTTGATCATATTGTCGAGCAGGTCATAGAACACATGCCGGGCGTACACCGTGATCTTGTCGAGCTCCGGCACCACCCGGTAAATACGGAAGGGCTGATCCCGCAGCTGCCGGGATTCCACCACGGAGGAGGTTGCCTCGGATGCGGAGCCCTCCGTGTGATCCAGCACCAGGTAGGTGGTGGACATGTACCCATGCTTTCCGTCAGGGGCAGTCACTTCATACCAGCTGCTGTTGGTCTTGGCGATGACCTGCACGAAGGAGCCGTTCTTATAGGTCGCCAGCACCTTGTACTTGGTGCCCGGCCCGGAACGCAGGCGCAGGGTGCCTTTCCTGGTTTCCGCACCGGAGAAGTCCGTGTTGACCCGCCAGACCTCCGTCCGGTTGTCGTCTCCCGGCGCGGTGAAGTTGACGCGGGGCGTCATGGCGGCGGGTACCGGAGCGCGGAGGATGCATCCCTCCACCAGCCGCTGCCATTTCCCGGCTTCATCAATGGGATGCACCAGCGTCAGTTCATATTCGCCGTTCAGCGTTTCCGTGACCTCTGCCGACAGCGGAGCCAGGGTTCCGTTGCCGTTGGTGGAGAAGTCGGTGCAGTCGGCGGGATAGACGCAGATCATGGGGATCACCTCCAAAAGGGTAAAAAGAAAGCGCCGTCCGTATAGACGACGCCATATGAAACCGAGAGAGCTTTATTGTAGGAGTTTTTCGATATCAGCAGGCTTTAGAACCCGGCCTATGGATACGACTTTATCATTGACTGCCAGCGCGGGTGTGGACATGACGCCGTATCCCGCAATCACGCCGAAGTCCGTGATGTACTCGACTTCCGCGTCGATGCCCGCCGCTTTCACGGCTTCCTTTGTGTTGTGCAGAAGGGTTTCACACTTGCTGCATCCGCCGCCCATGACCTTGATGTTCATCTTGCTCATTGTTTTGCCGCCTTTCTATTTACAGAAGAATTGTCTGAAACAGGTTAAACCCGTATCCAACCAGAATGATGCCCAGAGTACAGATCAGGATGAAGATACCCAGCAGCTTGGGCTTGATGGCCTTCTTCAGCATGATCATGGAGGGCAGGCTCAGGGTCGTGACACCCATCATGAAAGCCAGCACCGTACCCAGAAGAGCGCCCTTTGCCAGCAAGGCTTCCGCGATGGGGATCGTGCCGAAGATGTCCGCATACATGGGAATGCCGACGATAGTCGCCAGGATCACGCCGAAGGGATTGTTCCCGCCGAGCACTGTTTCGATCCAGCTTTCGGGGATCCAGTTGTGGATCACGGCCCCGATGCCGACGCCCGCCAGGATGTAGGGGAAGACCTTCTTCAGCGTTCCCACAACCTGTTCCTTTGCGTAGTTCAGGCGCTCGGACTGCCGCATGCCCTGCTCGTCCTGCACATTCATGTGCGAGTTCCGAATGAAGTCCTCTACCTGATCCTCCAGGTGCAGCCGCTCGATGACGCTGCCGCCGATGACAGCAACGATCAGTCCGGCGATGACATAGACGATGGCAACCTTTGCGCCGAAGATGCTCATCAGCAGTACCAGGGAGCCCAGGTCAACCATGGGCGACGAGATCAGGAAGGAGAACGTGACACCGAGCGGAAGCCCCGCGCTGGTAAAGCCCATGAACAGCGGGATAGAGGAACAGGAGCAGAAAGGCGTGACTGTGCCCAGCAGGGCGGCGATCAGGTTGGCCCAGAAGCCGTGAAAGCGTCCCATGATTCTGCGGCTGCGCTCCGGCGGGAAATAGCTCTGGATGTAGCTCACGATGAAAATCAGGATACACAGAAGCACCGTAATCTTGATCACATCGTACAGGAAGAACTGGATGCTTGCTCCAATCCTGCTCTCTATATTCAGTCCGGTCAGGGACAGCAGAGAGCCGATAACCCGGTTGAGCCATTTCATGCCCAGCACTTCATTCTGAATGAAATCCCAGATCATGAGCAGCAGCACCCGCCTTCAGATTTTTCCTTCACCGCGCAGGTGCAGCGAATTGCATCAATGAAATCCCGGAAGGCTGTCCATTGGTCACAGTCCAGGGAGTAATAGCTCCATTTCGCTGCTTTCCTTGCCGTCACCAGTCCGCAGTCACAGAGAATCTTCATATGATGGGACAGGGTCGGCTGGCCAATCTGCAGTTTTTCCAGCAGATCGCAGCCGCATTTTTCACCTTCCGTCAGAAGCTGCACGATTTGCAGCCGGTTGGGATCGCCCAGGGCTTTGCAGATCGTTGTTGCCTGCATCAATTCCACACTCAACACCTCACATTGATTGATGTCGATATGATAATACACCTCACATCGACATCTGTCAATATGAAAAACTGCGATTGATGAAATCTTTACAAGAATCGCCAGTTCGGCCTGACGATCACCTTTGTCACCGTTCCCGTCCACGATATGGCATTCGCGCCGGGCTTCAGCCTCGGGAACTCGCCGTTCATGTGATCGTTCATC
>JASGUW010000204.1 GCA_030055235.1 Bacillota bacterium | reverse complement strand
CGCCTCCGGACGGGGCTGTCTCTCTATATTAAAGTACTGATCTTTATTAGAGTACTGATTTCAAACCATCGAAGGGGTGGGAATTTCACTGCTGCTGAGAAACGGGGCAGGGAGATCCAATGATTGGTGTGCCAGTAAGGTGCAGGGGGAGATGTGCGGTGCGATTTCTCGCCCTGGTAAAAGGTAGTGCCTCTGCTGGCGCATAGAATCAAAGGCAATGAGGCGACGGCTGGCGACCAAAGGCGACTTGAAAAGCCCGGTGTGGAAAACCGTACTACGTGTTCTGCGAGAACAGGTCGATTTTTGAAAACCGCGGCATTCTGGAGGCATAAAGGTTTTGACCGCTCGGAAGACTTGCTGAGGTGTTCAAGATCAAATATTTTGCGGGCACAAACGGCACTTTTTAACCAGCCGTGGACGTATTGATCACTCTTTACTGGTCATCGAGGTTCCTCAGCATGTGCTGCCCGTACAGCTTGACAGCTTCTTGCTACTGCCACCGCTGTTAACAAAAAAAGAAGACGGCGGTGCAGGCCGTCAGTTGTGGAGAAAAGGCTGGTCTCATTGCGTTCCTGCTCCGTCTTGGGGCACCAGCGAAATTTTGTCCCTGCCCCATCCCAGGCACCGCAGTAATTGTCGTCCGCACAGCCTGACTGCAAACTATCGATTCATTTGCCGCCGCTTATAACGGAAAGGAAAGCGGCGGTGCAGACCGCCAGTTAGAACCAAAGGTTGGACAATTTCTTCGCTATTGCCCGATTCTGGGGCAATATCGACTTTTTTGTACACTTCCTGTGCAAATTTCTTCGCTATTGCCCGATTCCGGGGCAATATCGACTTTTTTGTACACTTCCTGTGCAAAATCTCCGCTATTGCCCGATTCCGGGGCAATATCGACTTTTTTGTACACTTCCTGTGCAATTTTTCCGCTATTGCCCGATTCCGGGGCAATATCGACTTTTTTGTACACTTCCTGTGCAAATTTTCCGCTATTGCCCGATTCCGGGGCAATATCGACTTTTTTGTACACTTCCTGTGCAAATTTTCCGCTATTGCCCGATTGGCGGGTTGCTGTTCAGGGGGACAGCTCGAGAAATACCAGCAACTTTACATCAAACAACACATCAAACGACGTCTTTCTGATGTAACGCGTGTCAAATCCGAATTCTTTGTGGTGCGTGTTTGATTCCTGTAAACGAAAAGCTCAAATGGTACTTTTGCCGCTTTTGCCGCGTCCATCGAAGTCATCCGTAGAGTCTTCGAAGTGGACAAAAACCCTTGTTGTGTCAGCGAAAGGTGACACAACTCCAAAAGTTGGCAAATCCGTCCTCGATTTTGACAAAAAATCGAGTTGTGTCAGGAAAAGCTGACACAACTCCAAAAGTTGACAAATCCGTCCTCGATTTTGACAAAAAATCGAGTTGTGTCAGCAAAAGGTGACACAACTCCAAAAGTTGACAAATTCGTCCTTGATTTTGACAAAAAATCGAGTTGTGTCAGCAAAAGGTGACACAACTCCAAAAGTTGACAAATCGAGTAGATTAGAGGTGCTGGAATCTCACAGCTATTCCCTCTGAACAACATTGGAGGAGCAATACCATCATTTTCGTTCACCACCTCCCGGATAAGTTTTTCAACCATGCCTCACCCCCTGGCACCAACGCAATTCTTGCCGCCGCCCGGAATGCCCGTCACCCGGAACACCCGCCGCCCGGAACACCCGCCGCCCGGAATTCCCGCCACCCGGAACGCCCGCCACCCAGAATTCCCGCCGCCCGGCAGGCCGTCGCCCGGCAACACCGCACAGCCCGCAGCCACAGATGGCGTATCATGGACAAGCAGGAAGAAAAGCCACGCTCCGCAAGAGAACACAAAAGACAAAGGGGGTAGGCAAATGAGCCTCATCGAAACAGACATCACGCAGCTCAGACTCAATCCAATGACCTTGATAGGCAAAGACTGGTGGCTCGTCACTGCCGGCCAGGCAGGAAACTTCAACACGATGACCGCATCCTGGGGCCATCTCGGCGCGATCTGGAGCCGCCCCGGCCAGGGCAGCATGCCGACCGCCGTCATCTACGTCCGCCCGCAGCGCTACACGAAGGAATTCCTGGATCGTGAACCGCTTTTCAGCCTGTCGGTGCTCGGCGAGGAGCAGCGCGCCGCCCTCAACTATCTTGGCTCGCATTCCGGCCGCGACGGCGACAAGGTCAAAGCGGCCGGGCTGACGGCGGTGGCGGCGGAGGGGACGGTGTACTTCGCAGAAGCAAAACTCGTCCTGATCTGCCGTAAGCTCTACCATGCCCCGCTCGTGGAGGCAGGCTTCATCGACCGCGACATCATAGCCCGCAACTATCCCGAGCGTGACTACCACGAGCAGTATGTCGGCGAAATTGTACGCGTACTAAGGAGGGCGGAAGAATGACACGTCTTGAGCCTTTCCGCAGCACGGAGATCGTCCCCGGCGTCCACATGATCGATGGTGCGGCGACGGAGCGCTGTTTCCTCGTTGAGGGCAGCCGGCGCTGGCTGCTCATCGACTCCCTGACGGGCTGCGGTGACCTGGCCGCCTGGATCCAAACCCGCTGGCAGCCAGAAGATGAACCCGAGCTCGTCAACACCCACGGGCATATGGACCATACGGGCGGCAACTATTCCTTCCGTGCCTGCGCCATGCACCCCGCCGATCAGCCGATGTTCGAGCAGCTGCTGGAACTCGACGCCGATGCCCCGGATCCGCGCCTGGGCTACCTGCGCTCTTCGGAGGGGCGTCCTGAGTTCCGTGAGCGCGTCACGGCCGCCGACCTCATCCCGCCCCGGCCCATGCCCGTCCGCCCGATCGCTGACGGCGAAGTCTTCGACCTCGGCTCTCGTCAGTTCGAGGCAATCCTGGTGCCCGGTCATACCAGGGGCTCCGTCACTTTCTACGACCGCGCCAACCGCCTGCTGCTGACCGGCGATGCCCTGAACCGCAACACCCTGCTCATCCCGCCCCGCTCGACCAGCATCGCGCGCTACCGGCAGAGCCTGCTCGCGCTCCGTGAACGCGTCGCGCCCGACACCCGCCTGCTTTCGAGCCATGACCCGCGGCTCTATGGCACGGAGCTCATCGACGAGGGTATCGAACTGACCGAGCTGATCCTGGCGGGCCGCGACGATCAGGTGGAGACGACTTTCATGGGAATGAGCTTCCACTATGCCCGCGCCCACAGGGATCTGGTCCGTCTTGACGGCGGCACGGTCAACATCGCCTATGACCCACAGTACATCCACGACCGGGATGACGTATGATGAAACGAACGACGCCGCCTGGCCTACAGGCCGCGTACAGAAGGAGAAATGAATGAAACTGGGAATCAGCAGCTACAGCCTGGTGAAGTATCTGCGATCAGGCCAGATGAGCCTGACGGAGATCATTGACTGGGCCGCCGCAGAGGGCCATGCGCAGATTGAGTTTGCCCCGATCGGCTACACCTTTACCGACGCCCCCGACTTCGTCGCCGCGACCGCCAGACGCGTCCGCGACGCCGGCCTGGAGGTTTCCTGCTACTCCATCGGCGCCGACTTCATGGCCGACGACCAGGCCGAGCGCGACGCCGAAGTCCGGCGCATGATGGGCGAAATCGACATCGCCGCCGCCCTGGGCAGCCGCTACCTGCGCCACGACATCGTCTCCTGGTCTGCCGATCCCGAGCAGACCTCTGCCGCCAACTTCGATCGCCTGCTGCCGCGCCTGGCCGAGTCCTGCCGCCGCACCGCCCGCTACGCCGCCGAGCGCGGCGTCGGCATCCTGGTGGAGAACCACGGGCAGATCATGAATGGCTGGGAGCGCCTGGTGCGCCTGGCCCAGCTGGTGGACGACGAGAACTTCGGCCTGCTGACGGACATGGGCAATCTCTGGTGCGTGGATGACGATCCGCTGGTCGGTGTGCGGCGCATGCTGCCCTGGACCAAACATCTTCACTGCAAAGACTTCTACCGCCGTCCGATCGCCCCGGAGCCGCCGGCCCCCAGCGGCTGGTTCACCTCCCGCGGCGGCTACTGGCTGCGCGGCTCGGTCTTCGGTTCGGGCGACCTGGACGTCGCGACGATCCTGCGCCAGGTGCGCGCGGCCGGCTATGACGGCTACTGCTCGCTCGAGTTCGAGGGGATGGAGGAGCCGGAGATCGCCGTGCGCGACTCCATCGCCAGTATCGCCGGTCACTGGGAGGCGGCGGTCGGCTGAGCCGGATTTCGCGTAAAAGAAAAACGAGCCCGCAGACGTTATTGTCCGCGGGCTCGCCTTATTTGTGCTCAGGCGCCTTCAAGTTCGAGGGTAATGATGCCCTTGTCGACCTGGTAGAACCAGGATGCGGAGTGCTCGCGCGGGGTCAGGGCCCAGGCGTCGTTCAGAGCCTCGGCGATCGTCGCCATGTCAGGGTCGTAGCCGTAGGCATAGAGCTCAAGGGCATAGCGCAGCCCGTCATCGGGATCATAGGAGTCAAACCAGAGCCCGATGCGGTTGACCAGCTCTTCGCGTGTCGTCACGATGGCTTCGTTGGCCTCATAAGCAGCCAGGTAGTCCTGCGGTGATTCCGGCACACCCGGGCTGCAGATGGTGTGTGTGGCGGCCATGGCCTGGTCGGAGCGCAGGAAATATATATGCAAAGGCTGCGCCTCACTCCCGCGATCCGGCTGCGGATCGTCCCAGGTGACGTCGACGTTGTACCAGTTTCCTTCGAGCAGGACCTTATTCCAGTTGTGCGTGTCACCGCCGGTCGTGCCGTAGATGGTGATGGTGTCAAAGCCCATGTAGTCGGCGATGGCCTCGAAGCCGAGTGCATAGCCGACGCACATCGATTCTCCGGCGAAGTAGCAGGAGGCGATGTTGTTGTGGTTGCGGTCGGACACCGGCGAATAGACGTTGGCGCGCGTCAGGTAGTCGTGCAGGAGGACGAGCCGCTCCCAGTCGTTGTCCGTCTGCTCCATGATGCGGTCGCCGATCAGGCGGATGTGCTCGGCGATGCGCGCCCATTCCGCTTCCTGTTTTTCGGCCGTGTCATAGATGTCCAGGAACTCGAAGGCGATGGTGTAGCTGTCAAAACTGCGCCGTCCTTCTATGTCGCGGTAATAGTAGAGGGGCGTAATCCAGTTGGAGTACATGAAGTAGCGGGGATTGGCGTCTTTTACCGAGAACACGATGGTGTTGAGATCGGTGTCGAACTGGTCCTGATCGGCGGGGTCGATGGTGACGCCGGCCAGTGCCGGAGCCAGATCAACCTCGAGCGCGCGGGCATCCAGAGCGGCTGCGACGAGCTCGGCCATCTGGCGCTGGACTTCGTCCGTGATGCCGGTCCAGTAGGGTGCGGTATTGGTCTGGTCGCCGAACTGTGCGTAGGCATTTGGTGTGGGGCGGACGGGCGTCACCAGGCCGGCCGGCAGGCTGTCGCGGCTGAGCCACTGCCGCAGCTCGGGGGTGAGGCCGTCATCGGGGGCTTCGGTTTCTGTGGGTTCTGCGGGCTCGGTTTCTGAAGGTTCGGTTTCTGTGGGTTCTGCGGGCTCGGTTTCTGAGGGCTCCGCGGACTCGGTGGCGGAGGACTCCGTGCCGGAGGGATCGACGCCTTCGTCCGGCTCACCGGGATCAGCAGTGCTTTCGCTTTGGCCCGTTGATTCGGTGGTTGCGGGCGTCTCTGATTCGGTGGTCGCGGTCGTTTCCGGGGGCAGCGTTGGCATTGCGGTCGCCGGGGTGGTGGGGGTCGTGGTGGTCGGAGCAGGGGTCGTTGTTGGGGCCGCCGTGGTTGTCGGAGTGGGGGTCGTGGTCGGTGCAGCCGTGGTGGTCGGCGCAGCCGTGGTCGTTGGTGTCGTGGTGGTCGGTGCAGCCGTGGTGGTCGGCGCTTGTGTTGTCACTTCCGCCGTTGTTGTTGTCTCCGGTACTGTTGGCAGCTCCGGCATCTTCAGCGAAGTCTCCGGCGGCAGCGTAGTGGTCAGCTCCGGCCGCAACGTTGTCGTTGTGGCATCCTGTGTGAACCTCTTATCCGGCGGTGTAGGGTCAACGGTGTAGCGACGGCAGGCCGTGACCAGCAGCAGCGAAGAGCATACCGCCAGCAGCAGGCAAAGGCGCCGGCCACGCCGTGAGCGATGGAAAACGGGGTTTCGATCACGCATTTTGGAACAAGTCCTCCTTAATATCCGAATGACAGTCGCCGGAGTGCCGGCCGATGTTCGTTCACATGTGCCTGTAGTTCCTCGAGGCGGCCTGCGGTCAGCTGGCGCGCTTGATTGTTCTCTCCGCCTCGGCATGAAGTCATGCCAAATCGTAGCCAATACGCATGAAGCCGGTCGATGGTTTCATCTTTGACACTCCAACTCGATGTATACCCCCCAACTCAATGAAGGAAAGGGGCATTATGGCTACGGCTATCCATTATCGCCCGAAGTGGGGTGTTTTTGCCAGCCGAACAGCGCTTTTACGAGCAATTCGATGGCTGGAGACGGAAGCGGCAGTGATGGCTGGTTTTCTGTATTGACCTTCAGCCGCGGCGGCAAAAAGGAGCTCGCTGCTGTCGTTGTTCCGCAGACTGGATATCAGGGAAACTCTGTGTTGTTAGATTAGATCCGATCCGATATGGATGCGGAAAGCGATCTATTACTGAAAATTCCTCGGACCGGAAGATGGAATTTACTGAAAATCTCTGCTGAGCGGAGCGATATCCAGTCAGGCAGGTGAAAGCTAACTGATTTAGAAGAGTGGAAGTATCCTAAAAGTGCGGTCTAGATGGGCAGAATATGGGCTGGTCAGCTGAATCCGTCCGGAATACGTCACCTCGGGTGTGTGCGCTTGTTCAGCGCGTAATTTTTGCACAGAAAACGGTTCCGGGTGAGCAAAATTTCCGCTCTGGACAGATTTCGGTGCCCCTGGACCGACTCCGGCTGTCCAGCGCGTAAATTTTGCACAGAAAATGCTTTGAAGTGAGCAAAATTTCCGTTCTGGACGGATTTCGGTGCCCCTGGACCGACTCCGATTGTCCAGCGCGTAAATTTTGCACAGAAAACCCCTCGAAGTGAGCAAAATTTCCGCTCTGGACGGATTCCGATGCCTCTGGATGGTCTGCGGTTGTCCAGAGCGTAAAAATTGCACAGAAAACGTCTCCGGGTGAGCAAAATTTCCGCTCTGGACGGATTCTGATGCCTCTGGATGGTCTGCGGTTGTCCAGAGCGTAAAAATTGCACAGAAAACGTCTCCGAGTGAGCAAAATTTCCGCTCTGGACGGAT
>JASGUW010000203.1 GCA_030055235.1 Bacillota bacterium | reverse complement strand
TCACTCAAAGCCATTTTCTGCGCAAAATTTACGCTCTGCGCAGGCTCAGCCCGTTCAGGGACTCCGATATCTGCCCAGAGCGTAAAATTGCTCACCCGGTTTCTTATGAGTCGGAAATGAATGACCTGAAACGTTCCACTACCCCCTATTCAGGTTCCGCTTGTCAATATGGGGGGCGGCTCTGCTGTCCCTTTCTCTGCAATCCCTTTCTTCACTATCTCTTGGCAGCAATCTGTTCAAAAGTGGGACCGGCGCGCTATACCAGTCCCGGGGACAATTCCACGCCCATAGTGAAGAACACCACCCAAGAATCGAACCACAGCCAAAGCCGCATCACAGCGAAACGCTCCCACGAAGGGAGCGCTCCTGCGTCGCTTCTAGCGCTTCTATGCCGCTGTCGTCTCTATCGCTTCTTTCGCTCCTGTTGCTTCTGGTCGCTCCTGCGTCGCTTCTAGCGCTTCTATGCCGCTGTCGTCTTTATCGCTTCTTTCGCTCCTGTCACTTCTGGTCGCTTCTGTCGCTCCTGCGCAGTTGTCACCGCTGTCGCTCCCGTCGCCCGTCAATCAGGCAGACAGGCGTAGGCCAGCGTCCGCACGATCGGCGCCACCCGGTCCTCCAGGTTCGGCATGCGCTGCTGGCCGAAGACCAGAGTCAGCTCCTCGGCCGGGTCCATCATGAACCAGGTGCCGGCCGCCCCCGCCCAACCGAATTCGCCCGGCTGCCCGTTCGAGCCGGCCGCCGCCGGATCGACCAGAGTGCGCACGCCGAGCCCGTAGCTGTAGCCGCGCTGCACATCCCAGCTGTAATCGGCCCGCCGCACGGCATCCAGATGATCGCGCCGCATCAGCTCCACCGTACCCCGACTAAGCAGGCGCACCCCGTCGACACTCGTGCCAAGGTGCGTCAGACAGTCGGCGAAGGCCATGTAATCGCCGAGCGTCCCCTTCAGGCCACCGCCACCGCTCTCGAAGCGCCGCCGCTCCAAGCCGGCCATCGCCGCCTCCGTCCGACCCATGTCCCGTTCCGTCGCGCCCTGCCGCCAGGCAGCGGCGGGACTCATGGCGACACAGCGCCCACGCTTCTCCTCCGGCACCCAGAACGCAGTGTCGACCATGCCCAGCGGGCGGAAGATGTGCTCCTCCAGGTAGTCAGAAAACTGCTGCCCGGAAATCTCCTCGACCAGGGCGCCCAGGACATCGTGGCAGAGGCTGTAGCGCCAGTGGGTGCCGGGCTCAAAATAGAGCGGCAGGGCGGCCAGGGCATCGGCAAATTCGCGTGTCGAATAATCGCCGCAGCGCTCGAACAACTCCGCTTCAGCCTTTTTCATCTCCACATCAATCGGATGTTCGGAGCCGCCGTAGCTGAGACCGGCCGACATCGTGAACAGATCGACGATGCGCAGCGGCCGGCTACAGGGCACACGCCGGATCTCGCCCGTCTCCCCGATCTCCAGGCGGTTCATGTTGCGCCAGGCCGGCATGTAGTCGCCGACCGGATCCGAAAGACGGAAGCGCCCGGCCTCATAGAGCTGCAGCGCCGCCGTGCAGGTGATGACCTTTGTCATCGAAAAGAGGCGGTAGATCGCCGTCGCATCGAGCGGCTCCAGACCCTCATAGTCGCGCGTGCCGACATAGCGCTCATAGACCGGCTCACCGCGGTGGCGGATCAGGCAGGCGGCGCCCGTCAGCTGATGCGCCTCCATCACATAATCAAGATAGCGGTCGATGCGCCCGGCATCATAGAGTTTACTCATCATCTCTCTCCTCATCCGGAACCAGCGTCCAGCGCGCCGGCTCCTCCGGCCGCAGCTCCAGAGTCCGCGGCTCATCCTGCCCCGCCCCGACTGTCACGCGGTGGCAGCCGGCCGGCAGGTAACGTCGACCTGTGTCATCATACGTTTTGAAATCATCCAGGCAAAGCACGAAACTCATTTCCGCCACCTGGCCGGGAGCGAGTTCCAGACTTTGCGTGCCGCGCAGCTGACGCTGTGCCCTGGCCTGCTGAGAACTGACGTAGAGCTGTACCGCGACCTGACCCGGCCGTGTGCCGACATTTGTCACACGTAAGGGTATGCGAAGCTCCTCTCCCTCCCGCGGCAACTGCAGTTGCTTCGCTCCCAGCCGCTCGAAACGGAACTGGCCGTAGCTGAGGCCGTAGCCGAAGGGGTAGAGGGCCTGGGTCTCCATATAGCGGTAGGTACGGCCCTGCATCGAGTAGTCGCGAAAGTCCGGCAGCTCCTCTGTGGTGCGGTAGAAGGTCACCGGCAGATGGCCGCCGGGGGAGGCTTCGCCGAAGAGAATGCGTGCGATGGCGTCCCCGCCGCGGGCACCCGGGTAGCCGGCCCAGAGCACGGCGCCCAGGCGCGGGTCGTCGTGCGGGACGATGAGGGCGGAGCCGGAAAGCAGAATCAGGATGACGGGCTTGCCGGAGGCCAGCGCGATCTCCAGCAGCTCCGGCTGGCGGCCGGGGAGGTCCAGGCTCGACTTGTCTCCGCTGCCGAATTCGTTGCCGGCGTCGCCCTCTTCGCCTTCGATCGTGGCGTCGAGTCCCAGCACGCAGACGACCGCGTCGGCTGCGGCGCAGACGGCGGCCGCCTCCGCCTCGCGGTCGCCGGCCCGGCCCGCCAGACCGGTCATGCGGTCGCGCCAGAGATGGCAGCCCTCGGCGTAGCGGATGCGCACGCTGTCGCCCAGATAGTCCTGCAGCCCCGCCAGCACCGTCTGGTAGCGGGCGGCCGTGCCCTCGTAGTTGCCGACCAGGGCGGCGCGGCTGTTGGCGTTGGGGCCGATGACGGCAAGCGTCGTCAAACGCTCACGGTCGAGCGGCAGCAATGGGCGGCCGTCGGCCGCCGGCGCGTTTTTGAGCAGGACGACGGCGCGGCGGGCGGCCTCCAGATTCAGCTCCTGGTGCTCCGGGGAATCGACAATCTCATAGGGGATGGCATCGTATTCCGCTGACTCACTGCCCGGCAGGATGCCGAGTTTGAGCCGCGTCAGCAGCAGGCGGGTCACCGCTTCGTCCAGGCGCTCTTCGCTGACCAGGCCGCGCCGGACGGCTTCTGTCAGATGGACGAAGGTCTGGCCGCAGTTGAGATCACAGCCGGCATTCATGGCCATGGCCGCTGACTCCACGGCATCCTCTGTGACACGGTGGTAGAGATGGAAGTCGCTGAGGGCGCCGCAGTCGGACACGACATGGCCTTCGAAGCCCATCTGCCCGCGCAGGATCTCGGCGAGCAGATGTTCGGAGCCGCAGCAGGGCTCGCCGTCGACGCGGTTGTAGGCGCCCATGACGGCCTCGACACCGGCTTCGACCAGAGCGGCGAAGGCCGGCAGATAGCTGTCGGCCAGGTCGTAGGCGCTCGGGCGGGCGTCAAAGGAGTGGCGCTCGGCTTCGGGGCCGCTGTGGACGGCGAAGTGCTTGGCGCAGGCGGCCGCAAGCAGCGTCTCTCCCCCGTTTCCCTGCAGGCCGCGGACGAAGGCGGCACCCAGGCGCCCGGAGAGCCAGGGATCTTCGCCGTAGGTCTCCTGGCCGCGCCCCCAGCGCGGATCGCGGAAGAGATTGACGTTCGGCGACCAAAAGGTCAGGCCCTTGTAGATGTCGCGGTCGCCGCCGGCACTCTGGGCGTTGTACTTGGCCCGCCCCTCCAGCCCGATGACCCGGGCCACCCGGCCCAGAAAGTCGGGGTCGAAGGACGCCGCCAGGCTGATCGCCTGCGGGAAAACGGTCGCCGTGCCGGCACGGGCGACGCCGTGAAGAGCCTCATTCCACCAGTTGTAGGCAGGGATGCCAAGGCGCTCGACGGCCGCTGCCGTGTACAGGGTCTGCCGCACCTTCTCCTCTAGTGTCATCCGGGCGACCAGCTCACGCGCCCGCTTTTTCAGCGTTTCCTCCCGCTCCCGCGACGCCAGATTGTAGCCTTTTATCTCCTTCATTCTTCTTCCTCCCAACGATAGATACGGACGGCAAAGGGCTCAAGCTCGGTGTCGCTGCCACCCTCCCCCGGATCCAGCAGACTCGCGGCGCCCGCCGGCCGCAGGCTGCGGTCGAGGGTCCGGGCTTCGCATAAAGTATTGATGACAAAACGATAGCGCTCCGTCCCGCGCTGCCGCAGGCTGACCTCGATTCCGTCAGGCAGGTCCGGGATGATGGCGACATTGGCCGCCTCCAGGATCTGCCTGTAGAGGCGGGCGAGCAGGGCATCTTCCGGCATGCTGGCCAGATAAAAGCAGAGCCCCTCACCGTAGCGGTTGACGGTGAAGCAGGGCTCGCCGGCATAGAAGTCCGATTCGTAGGTGGCCAGGATTTCGGCCGTTTCAGCGTGGATGCGGTCGCAGAGCAGGCCGCAGCTGTAGCGCTCCGCCCCCAGCCATTCGGCCGCGGCCGCCGTCGGCCGCATGGCGTTCCGGTGGCCCGGCAGCAGGGCGTCGATCTCCTCTGCCCAGATGCCCGCAAGCTCGCGCAGGGGGCCGGGGTAGCCGCCGAGCCAGACATTGTCGTTCAGGTCAGCGATGCCGCTCATGTAGGTGGTGACCAGCGTCCCTCCGGCGCGGACCCAGTCGCTGAGGCGGCGGGCCTGGGCGGCTGAGAGCATGTAGAGCACCGGCGCAATGAGAACGCGATACTTCGCCAGATCGAAGTCCGGGTGCACCAGGTCGACATTCACACCCAGGCGGTGCAGACCGTGGTAGTAGTGGTCGAGCTGCTCGTGGTAGCGCAGGTCGACCGAGGGGCCGCTCGTATACTCCAGACCCCAGTAGATCTCCCAGCTCATCAGCATGCCGACAGCTGTCAACACCCGCGTGCCGGGGAGGCCGCTCGTGCTGAGCCGGGCGAGCTCACGGCCGAGAGCTGCCACTTCGCCAAAAACACGCGTCTCGGCATGCCCCGCATGGGCGATGACCGCGCCGTGGAACTTCTCGCAGCCGCCCCGCGAGCGACGCAGCTGAAAGAACTGCACCGTGTCGGCCCCGTTCGCCAGCGCCTGATACGACATCTGGCGCATCTGGCCCGGCCGCTTGAGCGAATTCCAGCGCTGCCAGTTCTGCTGGGAGGGTGTCTGCTCCATCAGCATGTAGGGCTGGCCTCGCTTCAGGCTGCGCGTCAGCTCGTGGAGCAGGGCATTCGCCCAGGGCGGGGTGTCGCGGCCCGGATAGTTGTCCAGGGAGACCAGGTCCATCTCTTCAGCCCAGCGGAAGTAGTCCAAGGGCTTGTAGAGGCCCATGAAGTTGGTCGTGATCGGGTTCAGCGGGTCGTGTGCGCGGATCAGGTCGCGTTCCATGGTGTAGAGGGAGAGCAGCTGCTCGTTCTGAAAACGATCGTAGTCAAGAGAGAGTCCTGCGAAAGTCGTCCTCCCGTCCGCCATGCCATCGCCAAGGAGATTCGGCACGACGATGTCCTCCCAGCTGCGGATGTTGTGGCCCCAAAACTTCAGGTTCCAGGCTTCGTTCAGGCGTTCGACCGTGCCGTATCTGGCGGCGAGCCAGTTCTGGAAGGCGGCTTCGCAGAGCTCACAGTAGCAGCGCCCGCCGTATTCGTTGTTGACGTGCCAGCAGACCAGCCCCCTGCGGCTGCCGTAGCGGGCGGCAATGCGCGAGACCAGCCGGCCGGCAAAATGGCGATAGGCGGGCGAGGTCGGGCAGAAGTTGTGCCGCCCTCCGTGGCGGTGGCGCCGACCTTCGTAGTCGACGCGGTTGACCTCCGGGTAAAGCCGCGCCAGCCAGGCCGGCATCGACGCCGTGGACGTCGCCAGTACAATCTGGTAGCCGTCGGCCTCCAGACTGTCGAAGATCGCGTCGAGATCGCTGAAGTCATAGCTCTCCGCATCCGGCTGCAGGCTGGCCCAGGCGAAGATATTGATAGAAACGGAATTGATTCCTGCCTGCGGGAAGAGTTCGCGGTCACGCTGCCGCACTTCCGGAGGCCACTGCTCCGGGTTGTAGTCGCCGCCATAGAGTATGCGGTCAAAGAGACGCCCCTCGGCGTCCGGGTGCCAGGCTGTCATTCCTATTACTCCTTTATTGCTGCGCACGTGACGGGTTCGGGTGCACGGGACGGGGCTCGGGTGCACGGGACGGCGGTGGGGTGCACGGGCCGGGGGTCGGGGTGCACGGGACGGGGTTCGGGTGCACGGGACGGGGTTCGGTGTGCACGTGACGGGGTTCGGGTGCAC
>JASGUW010000202.1 GCA_030055235.1 Bacillota bacterium | reverse complement strand
CTCCCCCGGCGCCCCCCCCCCCGGCCAGCACCGAAAAACTTGCCCCCGGGCGGACAAAAACTCCGCTGGCGCCCCGCAATCGGGGCAGGCCCGAAAAAATTGACCAGCGGTGGACAAAAATTGCGCTGGTGCCCCGGACTCGGGGCAGGAGCGAAAAAATTGTCCAAGGGTGGACAAAAATTGCGCTGGTGCCCCCAAATCGGGGCAGGAACGAAAAAATTGTCCACAGATGGACAAAAATTGCGCTGGTGCCCCGGCCAACCTCAATCACTTCAACTGGCGGTGCAGCACCGCCGCGTTCTCTTTTTATTCTTTTCTCAAAGCGGCGGCAAACGAATTGATAGGAAGCAGTCGTACGGGCGACACTTGCTGTGCTGCTCTGAAATGAGAACGTGAAGACTGATCAAGGGAGGTTAGCAAACGCCTTGGCACCCGAGGACGGAAAGCAAGAAACTCTGCTTCCAGTGCTCCGCTCCCGGTGCACCAGTCTGGCGTACGGGGCATCGGGGCACAGAGCTCCGGTACCAGAACACGGACAAAATGTAACTGTGATTATGCACTCAACAAAAAGAGAGCTTCGATGTCATGGCATTAAGTCCCGCAGATCTTTCGTACCAGCGGCCGGAAAGACTGGATGACCGGGATTCGCGATTTTTTTTGAGACGGATCGCCACGCAAAACATCGGACAAGTGATCTTCAATGCACTTGAATCCACTTCAAGCACTTGAATGTAAGCCACGTCTTAACTTCGCTGCCCCAGATGTTAGAAGGAGGCTTGGAGTTATTACTCATCCAGACAAATACGATATGCACCCTGGCCCCTCTGCCGCTCCGCCAGGTACAACGCAATTCGTCACACCGATGGATAACACGTCTTCGCTATAATGCCCGGCGGAGGTATCTGATCATGTCACGAAAACATAGAAACACAAGCCGTCCGACCGCTCCTTTCCTGATTCACTGTGCTCTGCTCGCCATCCTCATCCTTTCTACCAGTGCCTGCAAAAAGAAGGAAACCGTTGCGGTGATCACGATGGCGGACGGCGGCGAAATCCGCATCACACTGGATCGCGAACATGCGCCGATTACGGTGGATAATTTCGCCAAGCTCGCGAGTGACGGTTTTTATGATGGTCTCATCTTTCACCGCGTCATCTCCGGTTTCATGATTCAGGGCGGCGATCCCGAAGGTACCGGCATGGGCGGCCCCGGGTACTCCATTAAAGGCGAGTTCTCATCTAACGGAGTTAATAATCCGCGCCAGCAAAAACGCGGCACGATCTCCATGGCCCGCAGCCAGGCTCCCAACAGTGCAGGCTCGCAGTTCTTCATCGTTCATCAGGATGCCGGGCATCTGGACGGACTCTATGCGGCCTTTGGCGAAGTCACGGCAGGAATGGATGTAGTGGACCGCATTGCGGCTGTGCCGACAGACAACAAGGACCGACCGCTTGAAGAACAAAAAATCGCTTCCATCCGTATTGAGGAGTCCTGATCCCCCACATCGAAAAACCGGCAATTAATAAATCGGCCTGTCCATCGAAATCCCATGGACAGGCCGATTTTCGTTGCGGTTCAGTCAGCCTTTCTCAGGCAGACGGCCGCCGTGCTGCCAAAAATGAATCGCCAGCTGGGTCCGATCGCGCAAATCGAGTTTCTCTAGAATCAGGCTGATCTGGTTTCTGACTGTACCCTCGCTGAGAAAGAGGCGGTCGGCGATCTCGCGGTTGTTGCAGCCGGCGGCGACCTCCGTGATGATGGCGCGCTCGCGCTCCGTAATCTGCCGCTCGCCATAGATGGCGTCGAGATCCTGAGTCGGCCGCTCGCCGACTTTGGCCAGGCGTCCGGTCACTTCCAGGCCATAGACTGTCTGGCCCCGCAGCACGGCGTGGATGGCCGGGATCAGGGCACGGTGATCCTGCTTCAGGATGTAGCCGCGGGCGCCAAGGGCGAGCGCGCTGATGATGTATTCGTCGTCGAGGAAGGTGGTCAGGAAGAGAATGGGAGCCCCGGGATCACGCGCCAGGATCGTGCGCGCGGCATCCAGGCCGCTCGACTCGCCCATGCGGATATCAAGGACGGCCAGATCCGGGGCGAGCTCGGCATGGAGGCGGACGACATCCGCAGCGCTGTGACCGACAGCGACGACATGAAGGCCCGGATCCGCAGCAACAATCGTGGCCAGGGCACCGGCTGCCAGAACATCATCATCAACGATCAGGATACGGGCCATTTCAGGTTCAGGCACTGTGGCTGTCATCTTGCTTCCCTCCTCTTTTTATCTGGCTGGGTATGGTGGCAAAGATCTCAAAACCGCCGGGAATGCCTGGGGGCTGCTCGAAGCGGATGCGGCCACCCAGCCGTTCGACACGTTCGCGCATGGTCTCCAGGCCCATGCCTTCGACCAGCGGCGCCCCTCCCGTCCCCCTGCCGTTGTCGCGGATGCGCAGACGATAGAAGGCCGGATGCCGCTCCAGAACGACATCGACACGACTGGCATCTGAGTGACGCGCGACATTGGTCAGCGCTTCACGGATGACACCATAGAGGACACGGGCAATCTCCGGCGGTGGCGTTGCCTCAATGTGATTGGCCAGCACCACCTCAAAGCCTGTCTGCGCAGCCACCAGGCGGCCGAGCTCGACATCCAGATCCAGGCTTTCGTCACGCAGCTGGTGAATACTGTCGCGCGCCTGCCCGATCCCCCGCTGCAGGGTTTCGTCCAGGTTGGCAAGCAGCGGTTCCAGCGCCGGATCGCGGTTGACGGCGGCGATGGCGCCCGTCTGCAGCAGGCCGGACGCAAGCACATGGCCGATGCTGTCGTGCAGTTCGCGGGCGATGCGATTGCGCTCCTCCAGACGCGCATAGTGGCGGTCTTCGAGCCGCTCGGCCCGCAGGCGCTCCTGCAGGCGGCGCTGCTCGCGGGCGGCTTCCCGGGTTTCGTCAAGATGGGAGAAATACTCCCGCTCCAGCCTTTCCAGAGCCCCACTGCGCCGTTCCATACGCAGGGCAAGAAGCACAAGCCCGGCAGCCAGCAGCACAGCAAGCAGGCCCAGTTCCGTGCCGGCCTGCAGCAGAGCCGGTACAGCCAGAGCGGCAAATGTAAGGTTCACTGCGAAGCTCTCGTGCCGTCGGCCGAGCTCGTAGACGACCGGGGCCAGGAAGAGAACGAATGGCGGCACGAAGAAGGCGGCGACGAAGGCGGCGGCGATCGCGGCCAGCTGTACACGGTCGCTCAAAAGGGCCGGCAGCAGATCCAGGCCGGCGGCAATGAGCAGCAGGGGAATGAGCTCATCGACAGGCACGCCAAGGCCACCCGCGAGCAGTAACCAGGCCGCCGCCGCGAGCAGATAGAGAGTCAACAGATCCGCCAGTCTTGACATGTCTCGAGAATAGCACAGGCGGGCAGACTTGACGGCATGACAAATGTCACCCTGAAAGCGGACGAGAATCACTGGTGGGCAGGGCGGGCTTCGCAGAAACTATAAGCAGCAGAAGAGCATATGGCATGACCGCCAAAGGAGGTTTTCATATGGCAAACGTAATTGAAGTTGACGGCGTTGTGAAACGCTATGGGGAACTTGTGGCACTCGATCAGCTGTCGCTTGAGGTGCGGGCGGGGGAGATTTACGGGCTGCTGGGGCCGAACGGTTCCGGGAAGTCCACGGCCATCTACTGCATGCTGGCGCTGCTGACGCATGAGCGCGGCGAGGTGCGGGTCTTCGGCCAGACCATGCGGCCCGACAGCTATGACAGCAAGCGGCGCATTGGCGTCGTGATGCAGGATGTGGCGGTTTTCGGACCACTGACCGTGGAGGAGAATATCGACTTTTTCTGCGGTCTCTATATCCGTGACCGCGCTGAGCGCAAACGTCTGGTGGCGGATGCGATCGACTTTACCGGGCTCGGCGATTTCAGGAAATTTCTTCCTGCGAAGCTCTCGGGCGGCCTGCTGCGCCGCCTCAACATCGCCTGCGGGATCGCCCATCGACCGGATCTGGTCTTCCTGGACGAGCCGACCGTCGCCGTCGACCCCCAGAGCCGCAACAACATCCTGGAGGGGCTCCAGGAACTCAACCGCCAGGGGACGACCATCGTCTACACCACCCATTACATGGAAGAGGTGGAGCAGATCTGCGACCGCATCGGCATTCTGGACCACGGCCAGCTGATCGCCGAGGGCACGTCGGACGAGCTCAAGGGCATGATTGCAAGCGGTGACACCATCACCGTCGAGCTCCAGGATCCAAATGCCGCCGTCATCCAGGCGCTGCGGGAACTGGACTTTGTCAGCCAGCTTGAACTCAGCGAGGGCCGCATAGAGATCCAGACACGCCGCGGGGAACGGCGCCTGGACAGCGTGCTGGCGACACTCGCCGCACACGACACGGCCTACAGCAGCATCTATGCGCAAAAGCCCACCCTGAACACCGTCTTCCTCGAAATCACCGGCCGCGCCCTGCGCGACCACGACTGAAGTACCCCGGGAAGGAGGAAAGTACCATGTTCTGGCATTTTTACCGCTACCGCCTGCTGACCAATCTCAAGCAGCCGCAGCTGGTCTTCTGGGCGCTCATATTTCCGCTGCTGCTCGCGGTCGTCTTCCAGCTGACCATTGGCGGCATCCAGACCGACAAACCGATTCATGGCGCCTTTGTCGAAAACGAGGCCTTTTCTGAAAGCAGCGTCTACCGCGACATCATCACGGATGTCAACGCCGCCGACACGCCGCTGAAGCTCAAGCAACTTTCGATCGAGGAAGCGCGGCAGGCCCTCTTCAAGAATGAACTCGACGGTTACTTCGTCGCAGATAAGGGTGGAAAACTGGAGCTGCACGTAGTGCGTTCGGGACTGGAGCAGAACGTGCTGCGCAGCTTCGGAACCGCGATCGAACAGCGCTGGGCCCAGATCGAAGACCTGCTGACGGCTAACCCGGGCCGGGCCGTGCAATGGCTTACGGCGGCGTCTCAGGATGAACTGGCCGCTAACAGCACCAACGGCGAGGACAGTGAAACGGCGGAGCGGGTCAGCAGCAACAGCGTGTCGGTCTACTTTTTCTCCCTCTTCGGCATGGGGGCGCTCTTCGGCGCGAGCTTCGCCATCCATGAAGTGGAAGCTCTGGAGGCGAACAAGACGCCGGAGGGACAGCGCATCCGTGTCGCACCCCTGCACCATCTCCGGCTGATCGGCTCGTCTTTCTTAGTCGTACTCACCCTGCTTCTGTTCTGCCAGCTGGTCCAGCTCGCCTTCATCATCTGGATCCAGAAACTTGTGATCCCCCTGGCGCTCGTGCCCTGGTATCTGGTCATCACTCTGGCGGGGACCTTCGCTTCCGCGGCGATCGGCGCCGTGCTCGGTGTCTTCATCCGCAAGCCCGACCTGGCCTTTGGCATCAACGTCGGCCTGAGCCTGACCATGAGCTTCCTGGCCGGCATGATGCACGATGGGATCCGCTACATCATCAACACCCGTCTCCCCTGGCTGTCGCTCATCAACCCGGCGGAGCAGATGACGGATGCCCTCTATTCACTGTATTACTACGAGGATCTCGGCCGCGTCGGCCGCAATCTGCTGGTGCTCGTCGCCATGGGGCTGGTGCTGGGAAGCATCGCCGTCCTCAAACTAAGGAGGCAACGCTATGTCCATCTTTAAGGTTATCCGTCGAATTATTGCCGCCAACCGCCTGAACCTGGGTATCTATATCGCCATACCGATGTTCATCGTGCTGGTCCTGATCGGTCAGGGAGATCCCGTCACTACCCAGTTTGAGTCGCGGCGCCAGACCATCATCCTCTTTAATGAAGATCCGGACGGCGGGCTGGCAGCCGAACTGGAGGCCTGGCTCGGCGAGCGACACAAGCTCCTTGACATTCCCGATGACAAAAACCGCATCCGTGATGCCCTCTTCTACGAGGCAGACGCTCTCATCCGCATTCCCGCAGGCTTCAGCGCCGCCCGCGAGGCACGCTGGGAAGCCGAGGCCCTGGGGCAGGGAGCGGCAGAGGACAGCGGCCCTGAGCTGGTCCTTGAGCTTGGCAAAAGAGAGAGTTATGGCCCGGAGCGCCTGCGTCTTGAACTCGACAGCTGGCTGGGAGTCTGGCATACCAGCAGTCTGGCCCGGCCCGGTTCCTCCTTCGCCGAACGCCGCGCCGCGGTCGGATCCATCCTGGCCCGGGAGACACAGGTTCAGATTGAGCGCTTTGATGTGGAACCGCTCGGCGCCTCCATCTACCTCTATTTCCGCTATATCTCCTACGGCCTGCTGGCAAGCGTCTACTTCATGCTGGCCATGATCGCGCTGGAATTCAACCGTCAGAACATCCGCCTGCGCAGTGACAGCTCACCCGTACCGGGCCAGCGTCTGGCGCTTAGGATTCTGGGTGCGGGGACATTGTCCGCCCTGGGCGTCATGGCCATCTATGCCATCATCGGCGCCCTCTACTACGGCTGGCGCATCACACAGCCCCAGGGTCTGGCCATGCTGCTGAATATCCTCGTCTACACCATCGTCTGCATTACGCTGTCGCAGCTGCTCACCTCCACCCTGACCAGCCGCCAGAGCGAACTGGTCTATGGCGTCGGGAACGTCATGCCGCTGGTATTCAGTTTCTTTGGCGGCGTCTTCCTCCCCTTCCATTTCCTCAGCGAACCGGTGCAGCGTGTCGCCACCATCCTGCCCAGCTACTGGTACGTCAACACGATCAACGTGCTGGAGGAGGCGAACGAGCTCGATCAGTCTGTCTGGTCAACGGTAGCCAGAAACAACGGCGTGCTGCTGCTCTTCGCCCTGGTCTTCATCCTGGCCACACTTGCCCTCAGGCGTGCCACCAGGACCCGGCACAGCGTCCGCAGCCATATAGCCGGTGACAGACTGGCATAGGCGGATGGGGACAGGCCGGCGTGGCCGGATGGGGACTGGCCGGCATGGCCGGGTGATGACTGACTGGCATGGCCGGATGATGTGAAAAACTTGCCGGAACAGGCGGGCCAAATGACCTGAGTGTCAGGTGGTCCGCCGCTTCATTTCGCCAAAGAGGCAGCCGGTGACGCCTAAGCCTACCAAAGTTCACGAGAAAGCCTTAAACTTATTATAGTGCGATTGTCGTGAGTGGAGCTCCTGGCAGCCCCGCCGCCATACATGTGCGCCTTTGGGTGCGATCACGAAGATGAAGGAGAACAGTGCGATGCAGGACCAGAACGCAACTCAGAAGCAGCCGAATCAGCCGGTAACGCCGCCGGAGCAGGCCGCGCCGCAGGGCTACGCCATGCCCCAGCAGCAGGCCGCGCCGCAGGGCTACGCCATGCCCCAGCAGCAGGCCGCGCCGCAGGGCTACACCATGCCGCAGCAGCAGGCCGCGCCACAGGGCTACACCATGCCGCAGCAGCAGACCCCACCGCAGGGTTATGCCATGCCCCAGCAGCAGGCCGCGCCGCAGGGTTACGCCATGCCCCAGCAGCAGGCACCGCCGCAGGGTTATGCCATGCCCCAGCAGCAGGCTGGGCCACAGGGCTATGCCGCGCCGCCCCAGCAGCAGGTTCCGCCGCAGGGCTATGCCATGCCGCCGCAGCAGGCCGCACCGGTGGACAAACATGCAGTGCTTGAAAAGCGCATCAAACTGGGCGCCATCATCGTGCTCGCCCTGACGCTGGGTGTCATCCTCTTTTC
This sequence comes from Bacillota bacterium, assembly GCA_030055235.1. Taxonomy (GTDB): domain Bacteria; phylum Bacillota; class Clostridia; order Saccharofermentanales; family Fastidiosipilaceae; genus JAEZYR01. The sequence continues at coordinate 1,678 of JASGUW010000202.1, read as the reverse complement.
GGTCATTGTTGCTCTGCTGAGCTAGTCAGAGCCGAAGTCAGAATCGGAGTCAGCCGCGGCGTCCGGCGGCCGGGCGCCGCCTGGCGGGATCCCGCACGCGCTTTTCGGTGACGAATACCGTATAGTCGTCCACCAGCCGCAGACTGAAACCACCGAACACCGCCTCGAGGCGCCGGGCATACCAGGTCCGGCGCTTCGTCACCATATAGAGGTGGCCGCCCGGACGCAGATGCCGCCAGGCGCCGGCAATAAAACGCTTCGGCACGGCAAAATCCGCATGATAGGGCGGATTTGAGAGTATGCAGGCAAACCCCTCAGCGCCCTCCAGCCCCTGAAACGCATCCGACTCCAGCACCCGCAGGCCCTCCAGCCCAAGCGCCGCCGCATTCCGCCGGGCCGTCGCCAGCGCCAGCGGATCGACGTCCGTCAGCGTCACGAGCGCCGGATCAATGAGCTGCGCGACAGCGAGTCCCACCAGACCGTAGCCACAGCCCAGATCGAGCACCGGCCCGTCCAGGTGCGCCAGATCCAGCTGGCCCAGCATCGCCAGGCTGCCGGGATCGGGATAGCGCGGCGAGAACAGCTCCGGCTCAGTTTCTACGCGAAAGGCGAGCTCCCGCCCGGCAAGCGTCAGCCGGACGTCAATCGTGCGGCTCACGGCTCTCCGGTCGCCTGGCCTCCCAGCCAGACGGCCACGCGCTCGGCGACCTCGTCGAGCAGCAGACGCTGCGGCCCTGGCGTCACGCCGGCGACCATAATGCCGCAGCGCTCGGTCGGCACCAGAAGCTTCGGCGCCGGACTCTCTGCGACGGCCTGAGCCATCCGCGCCGATATTTCGCCCAGCATCGACCCGCTCGCCACGATCGCCAGAGGGCCGATGATAAGGTCGGCACTGGCACTCATATGGACGATGGCATTCTCTCCAGTCGCTGCATCGTCGGCTCCGGCGCGCAACATGGCGGTCGTAGCGCTCGAATTTGTCCCCAGCGCCACGAGACGGACTGCACACGGCACCGGCAGCCGCTCGCGGATGCGGCTGATGAGGGCGGCACCCAGGCCACCGCCTTTGCCGTCAATGACAACGAGCAGGGCTTCGTTCCGATGTCTCACAGCCATCTCCTCTCCACGCAGCCGGCTCCTCCGGCATGCGGCCAGAGTCGCCCGAACGCCTCTGATGTGAGCGATGGACATGCTCGCTGCAGCCTGCTTCTTCTAATTCGTCTATCCATACAATGCGTCTCTATTTCTAACTATTTATATATGTATTTATAACTCATTAATTATTATGTTCTGATTTCGTACTCGAAATGCACCTCCTAATCTAAACAGCCAAAATCTACGGAGTCAATCACCCGGCTGGCGAAAGAGAGCTGAGTTTGAGCTTCCATCTCATGACGTGCCGCCTCAGGAAGAAGGTAATGCACCTTAAGGGGTGACAGTGCCGCAGTTCCGAGCAGAATACTGCCATCCCGAGGGCAGCAAGGCAGCAATACCAGACTGTGTGCGAACCGTCCAGAGCGGAAATTTTGCTCACTTCGAGAGGTTTTCTGTGCAATTTTTACGCTCTGGACAGCCGAAGCCTGACCATGAGCCTCAAAATCTGTCCAGAGCGGAAATTTTGCTCACTCCGAGAGGTTTTCTGTGCAATTTTTACGCTCTGGACAGCCGAAGCCCGGCC
>JASGUW010000201.1 GCA_030055235.1 Bacillota bacterium | reverse complement strand
CAAGTTCGCCGGAAAGGAGCCTGGAGTTCGAACCGGTGATATAAATATCGCAGTTGTGGCTGACGAGACTGGAACGCAGGACTTCCTCCCAGTTGTCGACTTCCTGTATTTCATCGAGGAAAAAATATCGTTTCTTCTCCCCTCTTCTGGCCTCTTCATCCAAATGCTGATGAAGCGCTCTTCCATCCCGCAGCGGAATGTGCTCTGCCGCCTCGAAGTTGAGCATTACGATTTGCGACTTCTCAATCCCGCGCATCAGCAGTTCGTCACGAATCTGCTGCAGAAGAACAGACTTTCCGGAGCGGCGCATGCCAGTCAATACTTTGATAATCGGCAGATCAATAAACGGACGAATGCGAGACAGGTATGCTTCGCGTATGAGCATTTTTCACCTCCTTTCAGCTTTTATATGAAGTTATAACTGATCTAGTCATAGTATACTCCACTTGTATCAGCTATAACTGATAAAGTTAAAGTTATCTTCTTCTGTATCAGTTATAACCGATGGTAGATGAGATGCCCCGCCGGAATGGCGGGACACCTCCTGTGTGAGTGAGGCTCGGCGTCTTCACTCAGCAATACGCCTGAAATCTGCCTGCTATGTTTCCATCTGCTCCACCTGCCAGATCCGGTCATCCAGCCCCAGATCACGGTAAGCGGTGAGAAGCGTCTGTCTGTAGATGTTGCCCATACGTCCTCGTTCCCGGTCTTCCGGCAGCAGGTAGACAAAGCCTTCCAGGCGCTTGTGTCCGAAGCGCGCGGTGACATCCTTTTTGTAGTAGTAGGAACCCTCATAGTCATCCAGCCTCTCGATGTCTCTGTCGCTCAAGGCCCAGACCAGGACGGGAACCGAACCGCCCTTTGCCTCATCCAGCGAAGCGTAGTAGTTCTCTTTGCTCTGCCGGCTGACCAGGCGGTAGCCGTCGAGGCGCGCCAGGCCAACGAGCACGGGATGCGCACAGCGGTCCAGCATCTGGGTCACGCTCATGTTGCTGCCGTAGGCGAAGTAGAGTCTGCTCCCAGCTGCCAGCGCCGCCTGCAGTTCAGGTGACTCGATTCGCCTGGCATGCACTCCGTCAAGAATCCGCGCGGCACGGCGGTGTGTCCTCCCCGGCTCACCCCAGGCGTGCAGTTCCGATTCGATGAAGAGTAGCCGGGGGATGACCCTGTTCCACTCAGCGGTGAAATCGGGACTGATGTTGGCGTGAGCAGCGAGGAAGGCGTCCACACCACCTTTCTGGTAGATCTCAACCGTGTCGATATAGCCCGAACTGCCGTGGATGCCGTGGCCTTTGAAGTTGCGCAGCACAGCGGCGTCGAGGCCGCGTCTGAGTGCTGTCCTGATGGCGTCATCCTCCAGCAGTGCAGGCTTACGGTTGACGGCCGTCATCAGGATGGCGGTGGCGTAGTAGGTCGGCCGGTACATGAAATCTACCCGGGCGTCTGACGGCATCTGACGATCATTGGTGCAAAACCAGAAGCCGCTCCTGGCATCCTGCATCCGCGCCAGGCGCTTCAGAATCTCCCTGTCCTCCGTGCCACTGGCATCTTCCACCGTTCTCGTCAGAAGCAGCTCAAAGGTGGCAACCATCTCGTCGCGTTCAGCAGTCTCTTCGTTCATGTTTGACATTTGACGGATCATCATCTGTTCCAAAAGTTTCATTGTTCTTGTCATTTTCCTTCTCCTTTGAAACATTATTTTTGTTCAGCGGCCTATGCATCAAGTCTCTCGTTCTACATACTTCCCCTCCTTTCTGCGGTGCGGAATCTGCTTGAGTTGCATCCATGATCTGCGATGTACCTTCGGCAAAGGACCCATCTGAGAGGGGAAATTGGGGGAATTGAAGCTGAACTGCCTGTTTCGAGCACGAAAAAGCCGACCTGCTGCGGGCAGGTCGGCTGGTATGGAGTGTCTGGAGGATTACAGTTCGCGGAAACGCTAGGATTGCAGTTCGCGGAAACGCGCCCAGCTTATCTCATCTATATCAAAGGCTTTTTTCTCTCCGCCAGCCAGGCGAAGGATTAAACGGTTACGGGATACCTCTTCAAGATGACCACAATAAGGCTGGCCTTCCTGGCCTTCAAGTTTGATTTCGAAGTAGATTTGACCGGAAAACAGGTCTCTTTTGCCAAAAAGCATGATCCAGTTATGCTTTCGCCGCTCACCAGTCGCGCTCTGAATCCCGTAGCACCAGCCATCCTCTTCGCAGCTAATTCCCTCCGGCAGCTGAACTCGTTCGAGTGGGGAACCACGATGCTCGAGAATATCAACACAAGGGTCCTGCCTGGCGAGCTCGACCAGAGACGCCGGGAGTAATTCCTCCATACGTTGTTGGCTGCTTGTACCCAGATTCACCCATATGTCATGCAGAATACGTTCCAGAGGCACACTTGTTGAAACCGCTTTGATGCGGTCGTGGATGGCCAGAAGCAGCTCGAGCAGCTCGCTTTTATTAACACTGAGTTCAAGGTGATCTTCGGTGGAAGCGATACTCGGAGTGCCATGTCGCCGCCCAGCATCCTGCCGTGCACGCATACGGGTCAGGCCATCGTAAACTGTGCTTTCGCTCGTCCAGAGTTTTTCTGAAAAGTAGACCTCGATCCTGTCGCAACGCTCTATTCTTTCTTTGTGATAGCGAATCTCGTGCTCCATCCAGCGGACACGATCGACCCAATTATCCACATTGACCTCTTCTGGAGGAAATATAAACTTCTTTTGCGTCAGGCCAGCAAAGCCATGCTCTATACAACATTCTGCCAGAACACTCAGTTGGGAAATGGCGGCGCTCTTCCCCCCGTTGTAGTGTAGAGGCGTACACTCTCATAAGTACCGGCAGTTTGAGACCAGGGTATAACGTTTGCGTCCTCTCAAGGCCGTTGATGATCTGCCCACGCTTCCTTCGTTCTTCGGAATCAGAGGAGCTTTTGACAAATGTCGTTTTGAGCTCTTCAAGGCTCATAGCGGCACTCCTTTTCAGGCAGCGATGCTGCGGATAAGCTCGAGGTCGGAGCGGTCAAAGATGCGGTGGTCGTTGTCGAGCAGCCAGGCCGCCCACTCTTCGCGGCGCAGGACAACGGGCATGCGGTCGTGGACATCGGCGATCCAGTTGTTGGCGGCGGTGGTCAGGATCGAAAACTGCGGGACCAGACTGCCGTCAGGCGCGGGGAAGTTCTGCCAGATACCGGCCATGAAAAGGGCGGGACTGTCAGGAACATTGAAGCGGTATTTCGTTTTGTCGCCGGGGCCGCCATGCTGCCATTCGAAGAAGCCCCCGGAGGGCACGATGCAGCGGCGCCGGGCGAGGGATTCGCGCCAGGTCGGCAGCTTCGCGGCTGTTTCGGAGCGGGTGTTGATGAGAGGGCGGGGCTTGCGATTCGGGTAACGGCGGTCAGGATAACCGGGATAGCCCCAGCCCATCAGGACGGCGCGCAGCTCATACTCATCGCCGAGAAGGACAGGGACGCGGTTGGTCGGAAATACTTCGGCAGGGCGGGAAGCGGGATCGGACTTCGCCTGCAGATTGGCATTGATGACCGCCTGAACAATCTCAAGAATTTCTCGTTCCTCATCCGTCGTATAACTGGCATATCGTCCGCACATGGCACTGCTCCCTTTGTATGTTTGAGCTGAGTTCGGGTGTTGATCTTCAGCATATCATCTGCCCCAATTCCGGGGCACCAGCGCTTACTGGCCAGACGCGGACAAGAATCGGAGTTGTATCCGATTTCGAGGGCAGCACAGCAAGTGTCGCCCGTACGCCGGCGTCCTCGTGATCCGTTTGCCGCCGCTCGGCGAAAAAACAAATAACAAGAGAAAGCGGCGGTGCTGCACCGCCAGTTAGAGTCAACAGAAGTGGCCAAAAATCGGTGTTTGTGCACAGTTTCGCGGGCACAAACGACAGTTTTTGGCCAGCCGTGGTCAATTTTTGCGCTCCTGCCCCGATTCCGGGGCACCAGCGCAGTTTTTGTCCACCCTTGGACAATTTTTTCGCTCCTGCCCCGATTCCGGGGCACCAGCGCATTTTTTGTCCACCTCTGGACAATTTTTTCGCTCCTGCCCCGATTCCGGGGCACCAGCGCATTTTTTGT
>JASGUW010000200.1 GCA_030055235.1 Bacillota bacterium | reverse complement strand
ATGCCTGTGCCAAATCTTTCAATCAATCCTAGTCGATTAAATAAGCTTCCTATTTTCTCATTTCTAAGAATCGAAATTTGACCATTAATATACTCTTCCTCGCTCAGACCTCTGGGCAGTCCACCGGGTGAAGAGATTTCAATATATTGATCATAAATTTCAACTTTAATAGCAGCCGAAATACTCCAATCCCTATGCGCTAACGCATTCGCAATAGCTTCTCTAAAAGCATCTTCTGGAATCATTTCGATTGTTTTTCTGATAAAACCGTCAATTTTCTCATATTGAAAATATCTTTTATAAACTTCTATCGCTTGGCTATATGCAGTAAGTATAGAAGCATTTTCAATTAAAACTCTTTCTTTGAATTCATTGATGGTATTACCAAACTTAACCATATCAATAATTCTAAAACTATTTTCATCTGCCACAAGCTGAGCTGCTAAACTATAGCCCTTCTTGTCATCATACATCCCTAATGTTTTAAGAATATCTATGCTTAATTCATCTATTTTAAGTTTTTTCTGTAAAGCCTCTTCAAGTACCTTGAATGAAACTTTTTGATCTTTAGAAGGCAAATCTTCAAAATTTTGTTGAAATCCTTCTAAAATAAGTTTCTTCATTTCTTCACTATCATCAATTGGAAGACTAGAAGAATCTCTTCTCATATATGCCTTGTTTTTATATAGATATGGTTTAAATTCACCTTCAAAAATCTTTAGAATTATTATTTCTTTCTGTTCATCGATCTCGATATTATATTCTGGTCTTGGCGTAATATTATCATTAATCTTGTTTTCTATGCTTAACGCTAAGTCACGCAAATGATCAAAATGCAACGGATTACCACTATCATCCACTCCAAATATTATTACCCCATCATTGTAATTCGCATAAGCGCTAACAGTTTTCAAAAAACCATCTGATGGCTTTGATTTAAATTCTAGGTTATAGGTTTCCCTGTAGTTCATCGTTTCACCTCCGCAAATTTATCGTATCAAATCAAACGTAAATCTGCAACGTAAATTTTTGCGCATCACTTTTGCGTATCAAGCAAACGATAAAAGCTCTAGCCTTTCGACTAGAGCGTAAAGTAAAAATATTATAAATACACCCCTCGATACTATTCTCACTCAATAACGGGGTACAGGACTTAAACAATTCTGTTTATATGTTTTGGCTCTGTTTGTCGCTATTATTTCAGTTATCCCTTTTCTCATGGCTATTCCATTTTCTGTTGCCAAATTGTTGCCAACTGTCTCAAAGATAGTCGTTGCTGTGCAATTATTCCAAAGGCAATTTGTATTGTTTAAGCTGATTTTCCTTTTTGAAAGTCATTTCCAAGAGTTCGGCTGCAATATTTTTATTAACAAAACGCATGATATTATCCTCAACATCGTCCTTGGACGGAAGGTTCATACTTCCGCACCAAACGATTGCGCTATCAATAACGGCATAGCGCTCACAACTGTCTTCGACGAGCTCAATGTTGAAACCTGCATTCCTTAAATCTTCCATCAATTCTATAGGATGTATTGGGGAACCATAATTATATGCACTTGGATGCCAAGTTACGATTGTTACCTTAACTCCTGCCTCTTGGCGCTCCCTTAGTAGCGCCAACATACGACGCATCACTTTACGTTTTCCAGGCGCCGGGCTGGATATAATAATATCGCTACAAGCCTCTTTTAGATCCTGCTCGTATACCGGTCCATAAGAATACGAATCAAATATTGCATTAACAGATTGCTTTTCAATCGGATTCTCATCATACAATTTATAACCGATACGCTTATATGCCTTTAACCTTTTCGCATACATATTATCGAACACCGGTATGTTGGCGTCGATATGATCAAATGACATTCTGCTTGTCTTCAAAATCCCGGTTTAACCTCCCGGCATACTGCTCGACAAGACCCTTCCACGCAACCGGGGCAGCCATAATTAAGGTATCAAGTCTCGGGTAGTCAAAACCTTCTCCGATCAACTGTCCGGTAGCTACCAGAATCAGGCTTTCCGTCACAGGGACTGTATCCATCTGAGCTCGGAGTTCACGCCGTTCTTTTCAAAATATGAATTTTCAGATTCAAGCTTTTCCAATCGAATCATTAACTCATCTATTTCAACCATGCTGTCTCCGCTGTTTGATCGCCATTACTTACAGAGTGACCGATTTCTCAGACAAAGCTCTTCATTGCGATATGTAAATTCTCATTGCACCGAATATTGTGCGATATTAGTAGTTCCTTTCCGTTCAGCTCGCCATGTTACAGTATATTTTGTAATTCTTTTACCCGTTCCAGTCCCGTTTCCGGCAAATTAGCGCTCATCGCCTAACAGCCACCTAGCTATGTCGAATACTTTTACCCCCTCCATTATTGTCATAGGGTGCTTGGTGTTTGCCAATAGTATTTTAGGATAGGCATCTTTTAAAGAAAATAAGGAAGAAAGCTCTCTTTCCAATGTCTGCTCTCTACTTATATCGTCTGTTACTTGTATATAGATTTTTTCACTCGCTTTCATGGCTACAAAATCTACTTCTTTCTGATAAAGCTTACCTACATAATCTTTGAACTCATTTCAAACCTCCGTAGTGATATTCCGCTTTTACAGCGGTCTTTTCAGTTTACGGAGATCCCCGACCTGTGTAACTGGCCTTCACAGCTCAGGAGGATGGACTTCAAACCGCGCAGTGAACTTACTGCTCCGAGAAGATGGACTTCTGAGGCCTCAGTTTTCCAGTAAATTTGCAACGTATATTTTTACGAATCACTTTCGATAAAAGCCCTGATCTTTCGACCAGAGCTTAAAATTAAACTGTTGCAAATAAACCACTTGCAGCTGCTCCCGCTCAGTAGCCCCTGCAATCTTGATACTACCACCGTAGAGAACCATTGAGAAAATGGGCGGAAAAGGCTACCGAGAGTACAAGTTTGCACTTTCGCTCAGAAGAGTCTAAGCCGGGCCGCTAAGTATTTGGTTTTGACATGCGTCACAGCAGAAAGACGTCGTTTCAGTAAAGATGCTGGCATCTTTCAGCTACTCCCCTTGACCGGCAAGCCAATGTACGACCCTGTCAGGAATTCACACTCGAATCGGCAGGCTGCATCAGCATCTCACTTTCATGACATTTCGTAAGCGATTGCCCTGCATCCTCGCTTTCACCTGCCCAAACGGTTAAGATCGGGCGTATGATATTACGCTTGAGGGGTAATCATGGAAAAAAGTCTGAAAACGTATTATGGACTCTTCAAGTCCACCTTCCTGCTAAGTGCGTTCACCTTCGGCGGCGGCTATGTCATCATCCCTTTGATGAAGAAGACCTTTGTCGATGAACTGGGCTGGCTGGAAGAAGAAGAGATGCTGAACATCGCGGCCATGGCCCAGTCCTCGCCGGGAGCGATGGCGGTAAACGCCGCTGTCCTGGTGGGCTGGCGCCTGCTGGGTCTGTCCGGCGCCCTGATCTCCATACTGGGAACCGTACTGCCGCCGCTGATCATCCTGACGGTGGTTTCGCTCTTCTATGATGCGTTCCGGACCAACGTTGTCGTCAGTGCCGTACTGAAAGGCATGATGGCAGGCGTGTCAGCCGTGATCTTCGACGTAGTGGTCACCATGGCGGGCAAAATCATAATAAGAAAAAAGCTGCTGCCGCTGCTGATGATGGCAGGCGCTTTCGTCGCTCACTATGTACTTCACATCAATGTTGTCTATATTATTCTGTTTTGCGGGACCCTGGGCGCACTGACCGGTCTGCACGACAAAAAAACAGGACAGGAGCGCATCTAGGCCATGATCTATCTGAAGCTATTCTTTAGTTTTTTCCAGATCGGACTGTTCAGCTTCGGCGGTGGCATGGCGGCCATGCCACTGATCCAGAACCAGGTCGTCGACATCCACGGCTGGCTGACGCTGACGGAGTTTACCGACCTCATCACCATCTCAGAAATGACTCCCGGCCCCATTGCCATTAACTCAGCCACCTTCGTTGGCACCCAGATTGCGGGCCTGCCCGGCGCCCTGATCAGTACTGTGGGCTGCGTTCTGCCATCCACCATCTACGTGTCGATACTGGCCTGGCTCTATCGCAAATACAAAGAACTCGCCGCCATTCAGGGCGCACTTGCAGGACTGCGTCCGACCATCGTTGCCCTCATCCTTTCGGCAGGCCTGTCGATTCTGGTCCTGACCGTCTGGGGTCCGGACGGCTTCACCTGGCAGCTGCAGTCCATTGACTTGATTGCCGTCCTGCTGTTCACGACGGGGTTCTTCGTTCTCCGCAAGTTCAAACCCAACCCCATTGTTGTCATGTTCGGCAGCGGCGTGGTAGGCGGAGCCTTATATCTCCTGCTCCAATAGTTTATTTACGCGAAACCGGCAGCAGACGTCCGTCATCAAGTACATAACGCTCCTCAAAGAGAGCAGCGTAGTTGTCGTCGTGGGTAACCAGCAGCAGCGCCGAATCGTGGCGTCTGGCCCAGGCGATCAGCTGACTGATGACCTGGCTGCCATATTGCGGATCCAGAGCCCCGGTCGGCTCATCCGCCAGGATCACACGCGGCTGATTCATGAAGGCGCGGGCGATGGCGACCCGCTGGCGCTCGCCTCCGGAGAGGCGGCGCACCGGGGTTCTGGCGCGCTCGGCCAGATCCATCTCAGCGAGCAACTCGAGTGCACGGCTGCGGCGGCTGGATCCTCTTTTCTTCTGTGGTTGATATAAAGCAGGCAGTGCCACATTGAAAAGCGCCGACTCGTCTTCCAGAAGCGCGAAGTCCTGGACGATAAAGCCGAAGAACAGGCTGCGCAGCCTGCGCCTGCGTGCACCGGAGAAACCCGACACATCCTCCCCGTCGATCAGCAGACGCCCGGCATCATAGCCGGTGAGCAGTCCCAGAATCTGCAGAAGGGTGGACTTCCCACTGCCCGAGCGCCCCTGGATGCAGATGGAAGCATTGCGCGAAACACTGAGATCCAGGCCGTTTAAGACCACGATCTCTTCCATTCCGTCCTGATAGCGCTTTTCCAGTCCCTGTGCCTGAAGCAAAGCTGTCATACATACTCCTAACGTGTGTCCACATACGAGCGCTGTGAATAGAGGCGCCCGGCGCTGATAAACAGCGGAACGGCAACGAAACCGGCGCCAAGCAGCAGGCGGAGGCCGCGGCCGGTCGCATCCGTGCGAATATAGTCCGGCAGCAGCAGGGCGCCAAGCCGGTAGAGAAGGAAAGCTGAAACAAGCAGGTATAAAAGCAGGATGAAGATCTGGCTCAGCGAATGATATTTTGCAATGCCGACGAGATGTCCGATCGTGTAGCGGCGTTTATTCTGACGGATCAGGTGCAGCATGAAGGCTCCACAGCCCAGAAGCAGCAGGGCATAGAGCTGGAGGGCAAGCAGGGAGACCGCTTCCATGCTGCGCAGCTGTTCGTGATACGTCCAGCTGGCTTCCTCACCCGACCACGGCCGCAGCCAGACCGGGGAGCTGGTGTTGAGGCAGGTCAGAAGCGCCGGCAGATCGACATTGGCCGACTCATGGATGACGAGGTTTCGCGTCAGCTCCTGCAGGAGAATGTTTACATTGATGAGCTCTTCTGTCCTGTTCTTTTCCAGAATCCGGGCATGGAGCTCATCCAGATCACTGATGACGACAACATCAAAATCCTCCAAACGGACAGGCAGACCCAGCGGGTGAGGAATATACGCCGAGCTGTACATGGCCTTTTCCGTCGTCGTGGAGAGACCAAAAAAACGCCGCTCTTTACCGGCCTCTGCCGCGCTGTGGACGAAAATCTGAAAGGGGCAGGTCTCTGAACGATCGCTCCCGCCAGCTTCCAGATATTCCGTCGCAAGTACACCGGTGAAAACCATGTACAGGCGCTCGCCTGCGTAGCATTGTGCCCAGCTGCCGCCATACTCTTTCGTGCCATACAGCTCAGTGTGCAGGGCGAGCTGCTCCTTCAGAATATCCTGAAGTGCCCAGCTGTCCGGCTGCTTCTGGGATCTCAGCGTAAAGGGCATCTGATCCGCATAGTCCGCCTGGAAAACGGTCCATTCTTTGGGATTGGCCTGTGGGAGCGCGGCAGAATAGCTCTGATAGCGATCGAGCATGACATCGATATAGCCTGTCATCATGAAAGCAAAGACCAGCAGCAGCACCATGGCCAGACAGTGCAGCCAGAAGCGCTTGAGGTCAACCAGTGCCATGTATGCATCAGTGGCGATGGAGTCGAGCACTTCCGACCTCCTTTCGATTGGCGAGCCAGGCGTAGATAAAGGCGAGCAGCATCTCAAGCCCGGTCAGGGCGAAAAAGGCAGACAGGGTGACAGAGCCATAGCGCCCGATCCAGCGCCGGTTGCTCAGCTGGGAGAGAGCGGCAAGCAGTACGAAGACCGTGCTGTTGATCACGAGCACCGGACGTGAATGATCCAGCCACTGGGCATATAAAGGCAGACCCAGCATGATCAGGAGGCTTGCGCGGCGCTGTCTTTCCGCCAGATTGATGGCATAAATGGAAGCCAGCAGGATAACTGTTCCCGCGAAGAGGAAAGCGATGACCTGCATATGCATATTGCTCCTGATCTGCGTGCCAAGAAAGCCAGACAAACTTGAACCGCCCCATTCGCTCCACTGATAGCCATGCCCGGACAGCCAGTCCAGAAACTGCAGGCGGACAGCATCTGTACTTGTCGGAAAAAAGTAGCGGCCATGGACATCATTTTGAAAGACAGAGGGCAGCAGCATCTCCAGACTGGAGATTTCATCGGGTAGATGATCTCCCTCCCAGAAATGAATCTGGTAGACGGAAGATCTGGCGTCCTGACTGGTATCGACAGAAACAGGCAGCCATTCGCCCCTCTCAGAGAGCTGCAGGCAGGCGCCCTCAACGAACTGTCCGTCACCATAAGTCTTCTGGAGATCCCGGTGCAGCTGACTGTCCCGGCGGAGAAACACTCTCTTTGGGGCAGACAAGTCGCCCGGATCCGACTTAAGCCCGAGCAGCGGAGCGATCCGGCCACTGTAATTCCCAATCGTCCGGTTGACCCAATACACTACGCCCACATCCGTGCCGCTCAACTGCCCGGAGAGAAACTGCTCGAGTTCCACCACCTCGGGACTTCTGAGGTCAGAGCCTACAGGCAAAGCAGAAGATGGTTCTCCGCCCGTCTTCGTATTTATTGCTGGTGAAACAAGCACTGTCGTTCCGCGGAAGGACGGCGGATTCGCTGACAGGTCGACCAGACCAATAAACCGTGATAAGGAAAAAGCAAAGACCACCACGGCAAGCAGATAAAGTCGATTGATATGTTTCATCTCACGAGTGCCAGAACCAGTGTATTTTCTACATCATATCCTCACATGAAGGAATCGCCTGCGCCGATATTCGCATGGGAAAACTCATTCGAATTTTAAGATTTTATTAAGAAGTGCATCCACATCCCAGACTCCGGGAAATCTATAGCTTCGCCAATATGCCAGCACTTTCAAGGTTCCTGACTCTGCTTCAGGGGCTTGGGTTCTATTAAAGATGAACTTTATTGATTGCAGCTGCTGGAAGTGCGTCACGGCCAATATATTCATCCAGCAGGCTGGAAAACTTCGAGTGCATTTGTCTGGGAAAAGCGTAAATGGGACGATAAGAGAAGGCCCGTGTTCTTTTTTGTTCGCCCCTGGCCAGAAATCGGGGTTTGTGCCCAATTTCGGGGCACCAGCGACCTTTTTTGTCCAGCCGTGGCCAATTTTTTCGCTCCTGCCCGGATTTCGGGGCACCAGCGCAAATTTTGTCCACCCCTGGCCAGAAATCGGGGTTTGTGCCCGATTTCGGGGCACAAACGGCCTTTTTTGGCCAGCCCTGGACAATTTTTTCGCTCCTGCCCCAATTTCGGGGCACCAGCGCAATTTTTGACCAGCCGTGGCCAGAAATCGGGGTTTGTGCCCGATTTCAGGGCACAAACGGCCTTTTTTGGCCAGCTGTGGAGCCGTACCTGATGGTGCACGTGTTCCAGGAAGAGATGACAGCATTTGCTGCCGGAATCGAGCCGCAGTCAAAACGATTCCATGTCAAAACAGACAACAGCCAGCTGCGGATCAGGGCGGTGTTTACAGAAGATCTACCATCCTCTTTTGATTACAACTGTTCCGATGGCTGCCTGTCTCTCACATATCAGTGCGCTCATATATTTCCGCTCGCCTGTCAATATTTCAGCGCTGAGATCCCAAAGGAAGGCTGTCCTTGTACCCCGGATCAGCGTCTCATTTGCCGGCGGGCGGAAGTTCCTGAATGGCTGAGTCCGTCTCTGTTGCCAGGGTAGCTGTGCCGCGCACGGCAGCCTGCGTCATGGAGAGCAGGTCGATGCGGCAGCACTGCGGGCCGCCCGGCACCGTAAAGCGCTGGTTCGTAGAGCCTTCTACGAGCCGCACGTTATTCTGATCGACAACCATGTTGGAGGGCAGGGTCAGGCGGCCGGTAAAGCCCGTCAACGCCAGGCTCGAACCCGCCACCGGCACAAAGTCGATGCGGTCCAAACGCCGCGCGAGTCCGCGCTCGGCGACCTCGCGCTCTTCGCGCTGGAAGATCGCCCGCTGCTCCAGGCGCCGATCCGTCGCCACGTTCTGTGACAGGCGCGTCAGGAAGCGGATGTCGAGCTGACTCGGCTCTGCGGTGGAGCTCAGCGGCACGTCAAAGCAAAGGTAATTGAGGCGCGTGTCGAGCAGTACGCTGTCAAGCAGGGCGTTGGCGGTCAGGCTGTCGGGCAGACGGATCAGGCGGATGTCGCCGCTGCCACGCCGCTCGGCATTTGTGAGGCCAAAGTACGTAGTCGTGTCATCCGTGCCCGGGAAACTCCGTCTGGTCGTAGTCGTAGCCTTTGTCTCAGAGAGGGTGGCCTCGGCGTCACTGTCAAGCGCGGTATCAATTGCCGAATCCGTCTCGTCGCCTTCGGCACCCTCAGTACTCTCATCAAGCTCGGCGCCCTCGGCAGCCCCGGCAATCCCGGCCGGCCAGGCAATCCCGGCGGCCCCGCCCGCCTCCTGCTCCTCGTCCGTTGCCGCGCCGGACTTACCGTCACCGTCGCCGTCGCCGTCAGAACCCGACGCCTCCGCTGCCGTTCCCCCGTCGTCAGAACCGCTCGCATCCGTTGTCGTCGAGCCCCGGCTCGTCCGGCCGGTCCCGGTCGTGGTGGCGCCCGTCGCCTCGTCCTCCGGGCCGTGATGCTGGAGCCAGCTCACGACCGCCTCGTGCAGGAAGCGCTGGCTCGCGATTCGGAGCCAGGCATCGTTGGTCAGCAGCCTGGAGCCCCGCAGCCGCTCGAACCAGGCGGCCTCAAGCTCCCTGTCCGGTTCCAGCGCGTTCTCCCAGGTCGGTTCCGGCTTGGTCTCGGTCACCGTTGTCTGGCGCTCGGTCGCGAGCCTGGCGTCATCCCCGGCGGCGAAGAGCGTGCCGCTCTCCGTCGCGGTCGTCTCGGCCGCAGACAGGGAGGCGTCGCGGCTCTCCTCCGCCCGCTGTGTCAGTGCCAGCAGGCGGTCGGTCTCACGCCGCTCGGTTTCGGCCAGGAGCTCGGCGAGCGGCAGACGCCATTCGCAAAGAGGCATCTCACTCTCACGCAGGCGTGAATTGCGCACTCTGGTCTCATTAGCGGCATCCATCTCACTGAGCCGGGCATTCTTGACTTTCAGGCCTACGCAGTAGATGCGCACGTAGCCCTCCCCGCGGCGCCGGGTGGACACCGTCAGGCGCTCATGTGTGGCGTTGTAGCGCACATCCTCGGCACCGAACACAATGACCGCCGTGGTTTCCGGCAGCAGGTTGCCCTGGAAGGTGCGCAGATTGCCCGCCGGCGAATAATCAAATTTATAGCAGTGAATTTTCAGCTCCCCGGCCTCCGGCAGCAGGGCAGCCGCCACCGCGTCCTGATCCAGCAGGGTCGTCTGGCCCACACGGTCGAGCATGGGGCGGTCGGACGCCAGACGGCTGACAAACTCTTCCCAGTTCTCCGGCGTTACATGGGTGCGCCGATCCTCCGCCGTCTCAGAAGAGGTTCTGGACCCCGGCAGAATCTGGGTCGCCAGGTTCCGCTCGGAAAGCGTCGCCTGCGGCACACTTTCGATGAGATCGACCAGGGAAGAATTCCAGGGATAGGCAAATCGCAGCTGACAGCTCTCTTCCACGGCCAGGCCATAGCGGTCGGAGACCTGAGCCTTCGCCTCTCCGCTGCGCAGATCAAAGGCCAGCTCACGCGCTGCCCGCAGGCCCTCCGGACGTTCCGTGAGCAGCTGCAACGGCAGCAGCGGGCCCGCATAGCGATAGTGCGCGGAATTGCGTTCGGAATCCAGACGACGCCAGACCAGCGTGACGGCGACAACGGCCACTACGAGCACGATGCAAAGCGCCACCACAAGTGCCGGACGCCTGCTGGGGCGGCGGTACATGCTGTGGTCGAAAACAATCCGACCTTGTGTCCCCGACAGGGTTTCCCGACTCTGCGCCACGACTCCTCCCATTCGCCTGCGAAACGATGCAAATGCTCCCGTTCTGCGGGCGACCTTGTCACGTGATCAGATTATGATAGCACAGGGGATCCTTTCAGCTCCTGACTGTCGACTCCGGCATTTGGCCGGTCTCCGGATCGTGCCGCCAGATTTCGAAGCGGTCATAGCGCTCAAAGCCCCAGGGGAGCTCGACGGTCTGTACGAGTTCGAACAGCGGCTCCATGCGCATGACGAAGCGGTAGCTCTCCAGCGGATAGTAAAGGATGATCTCCGCCGGTCGGCTCACATCCCGCAGCGAAAGCACAATCTGATCCAGCACCTGACGGAAAACGCGCGACGAAAAGGGATTGAAGAAGTAAAACACCGTCTCGTCAGGCTGTACCCGCCGCAGCTCGGCGTATTCCTGTTCAAACTCGATCTCATGGATGAGCTGCTGCTTGCGCTGTCCATAGCTCTCCAGATTCCGGAGCGCATCAGCATAACTGTCCGGGTTCAGCTCAATCCCGCGCCCGGGGACCTGAAAGCGGTGATGGCAGTAAAAGAGCACGCGCCCCAGCCCGCAGCCGTAGTCGACAAGCCTGGCGCCACGCGGCAGCCGATAGGCCGCGAACAGGTCAGCGAGCGCCCGGTAGGGCGTCGACTCGAAGCGGTTGTAATCAGGCTGAGGCTCCTCCCAGTCCCTGACACCGGTGGTGCGTATGCCGATCCGGCGGTCCATCGCATAGTCGCTGAGTCCTCCGGCTACATTGGGTCTTTTGCGTCGCATGTGACCAGCATAGCATCAAAGCCGCCCCGCTATAATAGGATCTGACAAGTCAGGAGGTTTCCATGCAAAAAAAGGCCAGTCCCCGTACCGCCCTCATCACCGGCGCCTCGTCCGGCGTCGGAGTCGAGTTCGCCCGCCAGCTGCTGGCAGGTGGCCAGGCGGACGCGTTCTGGCTTATCGCCCGCCGCCGGGAGCGTCTTGACAGCCTGGCCGCCGAGCTGGAAGCCGCCGGCGCCTCAAGCTGCCGCATCCTGGTTCTGGATCTGACCCGGGATGAGGATCTTCAAAGCCTCTCTGACCGGCTCGCCGAGGAGCGTCCGAACCTCAACTGGCTCGTCAACTCCGCCGGCGCCGGCCGCATCGGCCATGTCGCCGCCCTCGGTCCCGCCGCCAACCGCGCCCAGTGCCGCCTCAACGTCGAAGCCCTGGTCGCCGTCACCGGCCTCTGTCTGCCCCATCTTGGCCCCGGCAGCCACATCGTCCAGCTCGCCTCCATCGCGGCCTTCCTGCCGCAGCCGGGCTTCGCGACCTATGCCGCGACGAAGGCCTTCGTCCTCAGCTACTCGCGCGCCCTCGCTTCGGAGCTCCGTGAGCGCCGGATCAGCGTGACGGCTGTCTGCCCCGGCCCCATGGAGACTGAGTTCTTCCGTAATGCCGGCGAGAGCTCGAAGACCACCGGCCGCATCAAGTCCCTTGGCATTGAAAAGGTCGACCATGTCGTCCGCACCGCCATCCGCCGCGCCCGGGCCGGCCGCCAGGTCTCGATCTCCAGTCTGGTCGGCCAGGCAATCCGCCTGATCTCCCGCGTCCTGCCGCACGGCTTCGTCCTCGGCGTGATGCGCCGCCTGGGCTTCGGAGACTAGCGCCGTGGCAGTCTGGTACACCGGCGACCTGCATCTGGGTCACGCCAACATCATCCGGCACTGCAGCCGGCCCTTCGCCACGGTCGATGAGATGAACGAGACCCTCGTCGCCAACTGGCAGGCCCGAGTCGCCGCGGACGACCAGGTCTACATTCTGGGCGACCTGTTTTTCCGGCTGCGGGGCGATCCGGTCGACTGGCTCAGCCGCCTCCCCGGTCAGAAACACCTCATCATCGGCAATCACGATACGAGCTGGCTTAAAGGGGCGGACTACGGGGCCTGCTTCGCATCTATGCGAAATCTGAGCTCCACCCCCGAACGCCGTTCCGTCTGCCACTATCCGCTTATGAGCCGCCCCGATCCCGTACAGATCTACGGCCATCTGCACAATAACCGCCGTGGCCGTAATTTTCCGCTGCTGGCTGCCGACGGGCGCGCCCTGAATGCCGGCGTCGAGATCAACGGCTATGCGCCTGTTTCTTTCCGGGAACTTGTCAACAACAATGCCCGCTTCGCCAATCTCTGGCACGAGCGGGACGGGCGCAGCCTGACGGACGAGGCCGCGGTCTATCAGCCGCGGCTGCGCCTCTACGATATGCCGGAGCTGGTGCCGTCGCGGGCGAAACCCTGTGTCCGGATCGTCGTGATTGCGGCGACCAGCCGCGGCCGGCTGCTGCTGGTGCGTTCGCCGGGGGAGGAGCGGCCCGGGCCGCCTGCCGGACACCGCGAGCCGGGCGAGACTCCGCTCGCCGCCGCCCGCCGCGAGCTCGTCGAGGAGACGGGCGCGCTCGACTGGCGCCTGGAGCCGGTCTGCTACTACTCGGTCGCCCAGGCGGCGCCGGAGCTGGACCCGACGCACCCGGCGCGCGACGTCGGCGCCTACGGGCTGCTCTGCCGTGCCGAGATCGCCGCCTTCGGCCCTCTGCGGCACGAGGTGTCGAGCCTCGAATTCCGCGATCTCCGCGAAGTCGACGACGGCCGTGGCCGCCGCTTCTGGGGCGGCCTGCCCGCAGCCGACGAACTGCGCCACGGCGACATCGCCGCCCCGCTTCTGAATTTCGCCCTCACCAGCCTCCCGGATCTTTAGGCCTGGACGGTGCCGACGGGTGTTGTAGCTGAGCAGCAGCTTTCTGAGAAGTGCAGGAAGTCAAGGTTTCTGCAGGTTTTGGTCTGGGATGCACGTCAGGAATGTCGGGAAGCGGGTGTGCATGCCAAGAAGGATGCGCAGGCCGCTGCGCGGCGTCCAGGGCCAAAACAGCGCGTAATCCAAAAAACGATTTGGATTCCAGGCTACTTTGACCACGGGAGGCCTGTTTCTGGTCAAAATAGCGTCTAATCCAAAAAATGATTTGGATAGCAGGCTACTTTGACCACGGAAGCCTCGTTTCTGGTCAAAATAGCGTGTAATCCAAAAAATGATTTGGATACCAGGCTACTTTGACCACGAGAGGCCTGATTCTGGTCAAAACAGCGTGTAATCCAAAAAACGATTTGGATTCCAGGCTACTTTGACCACGAGAGGCCTGATTCTGGTCAAAATAGCGTGTAATCCAAAAAACGATTTGGATTCCAGGCTACTTTGACCACGAGAGAGTCGCGCAGGGTCGGAACACCTTTCATCTTACTTGTTCAGGACAAGAGCGAGCCCGGGCCCACCGCCAAATCATTAAAACCTGTGCCAATCATCTTCGCCGCTTGCTGTCCTATCGCATTCCATTCACATTCCGGC
>JASGUW010000199.1 GCA_030055235.1 Bacillota bacterium | reverse complement strand
AGTGACTCATCAGACGGCGCTGATACTGGCGTCGGGGCGACGCTGCACTGGTCGCCAGGCGCGGGAGACGGCAGTACCACCATGCTACTGGCCACCAGTTGTGCAAACAGGTCAGTAGGGACGCAATCCACCAATGCCGCTTTCGGCAATTTTGGCCCAGATGGAATTTCCGTAACCGTCACCCCGGAGATATTAGTCGCTCTGGGTATCGCCCCACCCGCAGGGGGGCAGGAGGCAGCGCACGGGAATGACAGGATTTATTTGCGGAACCCCGCGGCAGGTGGGAGCGACACCTACGTCGAGACCTTTGCCCGCCGCGCCGGGTACTGGAACAATGCGTCCAACGCGGGGGCGTTCATCGTGAGCCTCAATAGACACCGCGCCAGCGCGGACAACAACATCGGCGCGCGCCCCGCTTTTGTGAATCTGTGATCCGGGTTTTGTGATCATCTGTTTTGGGTTGGGGTATGGAGAATCTGATAATCAAGCAAAAACTGGAAGACGCTACCCAGTACGCCTATTGTGCCTTCAGGCGGTTCCCGAAATCGGAGCGGTTTGTGCTGGTGGCGGATCTGAAGCGGTCACTGATCAGGATGCTGGAGATGGTTATCCGGGCAAACAAGAGCAGGGACAAGCTAACTGTCCTGTACAACATTGATGTCGAGCTCGAGGTTTTTAGGAGCCTGATAAGGCTTTCCATGGATCTCAAGTTTTTACCGCTCAAACAATATGAGATCCTCAGCAACAAGATGGCAGAGTTCGGCCGCCTTCTGGGCGGCTGGATAAGGCAAAGCCGGGAGTACCGGCAAAGACAGGGATAAGGCTGTTAGTGGCGCGCTTTGCCCTCCGCGCCGGGAACTGGAACAATACGTCCAACGCGGGGGCGTTCATCGTGAACCTCAATAATCACCGCTCCAACGCGAACAACAACATCGGCGCGCGCCCCGCTCTCCTTACAGCCCGATCCGCAGGCTTCACGGAGCTTGCGGCAGTGCAAACAAGAAAAGGAGCCTTGTTCCACTCTTCGTCTCTATGTATTCAGGAGGCGGAGAGAAATATCTGTCCAGGCGGCGCGGCAAGTAAGGGGGGAAGCCTCTGAACGTGGCGCCGCTTTTTATTCCAGGGTTAGGGGAAACGAATGCCAAAAACTTACAACAATCTTTGGGATACCCTTCTTGGGTTCGATAACTTTTTTCATGCTTTCAAGGCAGCCCAGAAGGGCAAGCGCTTTTCGGCCGAGGCGCTGGTTTATGCCAACCATGCCGAGGACATGATCATCGAGGATCAAAACAGGCTTATGCTTCATTCCTGGGAGCCGGGAAGATGGAACATGTTCGAGGTTTACGAGCCCAAGAGGCGCCTGATCATGGCGCCTCCGTTCCGGGACAGGGTTGTCCATCATGCTTTGGTCAGGGTGATAGGTCCCCTGCTGGAACGGAAGTTTATTTCCGATTCCTATGCCTGCCAGGTTGGCAAGGGGACCCATAGGGCACAGATGAGGGTCCGGTCTTTTCTGCGCGAAGCTGCGGCCAAGGGTAGAACTTACGCGCTCCAGACGGATATCAAGAGCTTCTTCCCGTCGGTCAATCATGATGTTTTGCTGAAGATCCTGCGGAGAACGATACGAGACAGGGATGCGCTTTGGCTCTGCGAAAAGATCATCCGGACGGGGCCAGAGAACAGGGGGCTCCCCATCGGGGCCCTTACGAGTCAGTTGTTCGCGAATGTCTATCTGGACCAGCTGGATCATTTCGTCAAAGACACGCTGGGCATCAAGCATTACGTCAGGTATATGGACGATACGGTTATCGTCCACCATGACAAACGTTTTCTGTGGCAGTTAAGGCTGGAGATAGGCGACTTTGTTGAGGGGGTCCTGGACCTGCGGTTGAACCCGAAGACGTGCGTATACCCGATATCCCAGGGCGTGGATTTCTGCGGGTACAGGACGTGGCCTGGCTACACGCTCCCCAGGAAGAGGAATGTCTTCAAGGCGAAGCGGAAGCTCAAGAAGCTGATCCCTCTGGTCGCCAGAGGAAGGGCGTCTCCTGAAACGTTGCGGGGGTCTCTGGCGAGTTTCCACGGGTATATCAAGCATTGCCAGGGAACAATAACCGAAAAGAGCATCTTGGAAGATATGGCCGCCGTTATGGCGGCCTTTTTATTGCCGGAAAGGAGGAGGGGCAATGAGGATCCTGGTTTACAAAGACAGGGAAGTGTTTGACGCCGTCACGGCCGCGACGCCGACGATAGGTGATTGCCGCATAGACGTGCCGGCCCCCGAACGCGGCGACGGATCGCTCGTACATTGCCATGATTTCGACGAGACCGCCGCAGCGGACTTTGAGGCCGCATGGCCTGAGATGTTTGCCGATAAACGGCTCTCGTGGGGAGCAAGCGACGAAACGGAGGTCGAGAATGTTGAAGATCCCCCAGGATAAAGTTGGCCATTTTCTGATCGGCGCGGGGATCTCCCTGGTCGTAGGTGGTTTGGTCGATCCAGATACCGGCCTGATCGCAGCCACCGTGGCAGGGGTCGCCAAGGAGGTTGTCTGGGACAAACTCCTGGCTCGGGGTACGCCGGAATTTATGGACGCGCTAGCCACCGCCGCAGGTGGTGTGCTGGGTTATCTGCTTCATTTTTATCTGCTGTAAGGCGTCAATGCCCTGACTCGCCAAGCGGCGGGTTTTTTGTTGGGAGGTGATCTAGATGAGGATATGTGTTGACGCAGGGCACGGCGGAAGCGACCCGGGGACAGTCAACCCCTGGACAGGAGCTCGCGAAAAAGACATTACAATCCGCTACGCCCTGGATTTGGCGGCGGAACTGGAGCGGGGCGGAGCCCGGATAATCATGACCCGGCAGCACGATATCTTTGTGCCGCTGTCCCGAAGGTGCAACATCGCCAACACTGGAGTCAAACATAACGCAGGCAGGTCGGACCTTTTTTTGTCTATTCACGTCAACGGTGTTGAAAATCCTGCCGCGAAGGGCTGGGAGATCTGGACCAGCCCGGGGCCGACTAATTCGGACATTCTTGCAACGCTGATCTACAACGAGGTCGACGCGGAATATCATGATCTGCACATGCGGCCTGACTGGAGCGACGGGGATCCCGACAAGGAGGGCAAACTCCGCGTCCTCATGGGCACCTGGATGCCGGCGGTTCTGATCGAGCTGGGGTTCATTCGCAACTCCGGAGATCTGGCCAACATGCTGGATCCGGAATGGCAATGGCGGATGGTGCAGGCGATCGCCAGGGGGGTCTGGCGCTATGCCGAAAGGAGATAGGGGGTTAAAGATGCCTGATAAAATCCTCTGCCACTTCTGGGAATGGTTTTCGAAATATTTGCCGGCCATGGCTCTTGCGGTCTTCGGAGCTGTAGTACACGCGCTGAACGATCATGCAGACGAGTGGTCCTGGAAGCGCTTCCTGATCGGCATAGGGACAGCCTGCTTTATCGGCTTGGTCATGTGCTACATCCTGGAGCCTATGGA